>DASPNQ010000236.1:0-53131 GCA_035626435.1 Vicinamibacterales bacterium | reverse complement strand
GCGACAGCAGCGGCAGATCGGACGTGTAGAGCGCCGCGACGAGGGCGCCGACGTTGGCCCATTGACGCGTCGCGTCGCTCAACAACACCCGATCGCCGAGCAGCTTCCTCGCGGCGCCGGTTTCGACCGGCATTTTCGGATGCAGCACTGCGCAGGACAGCCCGTCCGGCACGGGTAAGCGGACGATGTCGGGGGGATGGGCGCTGCGCGCCAGGATGAAACCGCCATATAACGACGGCGTGACGTTGTCAGGATGCACCGAGCCGCAACCCGCCTGCTCGCCTTGCATCGCACACTCGAGCAGCACGTTCATCGATGCGGGGCGGCCGAGCAGTTCGTTCGCCGCGACGACCGCGGCGACCGCGCTGGCGCCGCTGCTGCCCACGCCGCTGGCGAGCGGCAGCCCTTTATGAATCCTCAGCGTCACACCGCGGGTGGTTTCGAGCCGCTGCAATAGCGCAAGCACGGCGGCCGACGCCGTATTCTTCTGCGGATCGTGGGTCAGCCGTCCGTCATCGCCCTGGATGTCCGCGATCGACACACCCGAATCATCCTGTGGCGCGGCGATCACGATATCGCCAGGCTCATCGAGGGCAAATCCTAAGACATCGAATCCGCACGCGACATTCGACACGGAGCCTGGTGCGTACACGGCAATCATTCGGCGGGTCTCGTCGCGCTACTCGGCGGGGCGGATGGGAATCGGCACGCCGTTGGGACCGACGGCGACGAGGATCACCTCGGCTTCCGTCACTTTGATGCGCTCGCCCTGACCGGCGCCCCAGCGCTCGGCCTCGACCAGCACTTTCACGGTGATCGACGTGCACCCGACGCGCACCGTTTCGGTGAAGAAATTCACCAGATCGCCGACGAAAACCGGCGCGTGGAACTCGACGGCATTCATCGCTTTGGTGACGTAGCGATGCGGCGCGGTCTTGCGCGCTTCGACGGCCGATGCCAGGTCGACGTGCGAGAGAATGACGCCGCCGAAAATCGTGCCCAGCGCGTTGGTGTCTTTCGGCAGCAACAGCACCTTGATCGCCGGCACCTGGTTGGACATCGACACAGGCTACATTTTTTCTCGACGAAGCCGAAAAAAATGAACTCGCTTCGTTTATTCTGGATGTCCGAAAGATGAGCACACTGACAGGCGGACGCCTGACGACCGGGGCCAGTCCCGGCAAAACACCCTGGTCGGCCACCGACGCCGCTGAGTTGTACGACGTGCCCCGCTGGGGCCAGGGTTACTTCTCGGTCAGTGAGCACGGCCACCTGCAGGTCCATCCCACCAAGGAGCCGGGGCGCAGCGTCGATCTGAAGCGGCTGGTCGATCGCCTGCAGCTGCGCGGCCTCGCGGTGCCGATTCTGATTCGCTTCACCGACATCCTGAAGCACCGACTCGGCGAGATCCATGGCGCGTTCCAGAGCGCCATCAACCAGAACCAGTACCAGGGCAAGTACGTCTGCGTCTACCCGATCAAGGTGAACCAACAGCGGCAGGTCGTCGAAGAGGTGCTGAACTTCGGCGCGCCCTACGGCTTCGGTCTCGAAGCGGGCAGCAAACCGGAGCTGCTGGCGGTGTCGGCGATGGCCAACAACGACACGCCGATCATCTGCAACGGGTTCAAGGATTTTGAATTCATCGAGATGGCGATGCTGGCCCAGAAGATGGGACGGCAGATCATCCCGGTCGTCGAAAAATACACCGAGCTCGAGCTGGTACTGGAGTACGCGGAGAAAGTCGGCGTGCGGCCGAACATCGGCATGCGCGTCAAGCTCGCGGCGCGCGGCTCCGGCCGCTGGCAGTCGTCCGGCGGATTCCGCTCGAAGTTCGGCCTGACGGTGACCGAGATCCTGCGCGGCTTCGAGGAATTGAAGAAGCGCGGCATGGAGGACTGCCTCAAGCTCCTCCACTTCCATCTCGGCAGCCAGATCACGCACATCCGGATCATCAAGGGCGCGTTGAACGAAGCCGCGCGCGTTTACTGCGAGCTCGCCAAGCAGGGCGCCGGGCTCGAGTTCATGGATGTCGGCGGGGGCCTGGGCGTCGACTACGACGGTTCGCAGACCAACTTCGAGTCGTCGATGAATTACACGCTGCAGGAATACGCCAACGACGTCGTGTATCACATCCAGACGGTGTGCGACGAGGTCGGCGTCAAGCATCCGACGATCGTGTCGGAGAGCGGCCGGGCCATCTCGGCGTACCACAGCATGCTGATCTTCAACGTCCTCGGCACGCTCGGGTTCGGCGAGGAAAAAGTGCCGACCGAGGTCAAGGACGAGTACGAGCAGCCCGTCGTCGATTTGATCGAGGCCTATCACGGCGTGACCCAGCGCAATGCGCTCGAGACCTATCACGACGCGCAGCAGGCGCTGGACATGGCGATGAACCTGTTCAGCGGCGGCTATCTCACGCTCGAGCAGCGCTCGCACGCCGAAAACCTGTACTTCGCGATCTGCGAGAAGATTTACCGCCTTTGCCAGGGCATGGCCGACGTCCCCGAGGATCTCCAGGCGCTCGAAGAGCTGCTGTCCGACACCTACTTCTGCAACTTCTCGCTGTTCCAGTCGATTCCGGACAGCTGGGCGATCAAGCAGCTGTTCCCGGTGATGCCGATTCACCGCTTGAACGAACGGCCCGTCAATCACGCGGTGCTGAGCGACATCACCTGCGACTCCGACGGCAAGCTCGATCAGTTCATCGACCGCCGCGACGTCAAGAAGACGCTGATGCTGCATCGCTTCAACGGTGAACCGTACTACCTGGGAGTGTTCCTGGTCGGCGCCTACCAGGAGATTCTCGGCGACTTGCACAACCTGTTCGGCGACACGCACGCCGTGCACATCTCGCTCGGCGACAACGGCATCGACCACACCGAAGGCGCGCGCGTCGAGCACATCATCAAGGGCGACAGCGTCAAGCAAGTCCTCGAGTACGTCGAATTCGACGCCGAAGACCTGATGGGCAAGCTGCGCCGCGACGTCGAAGCCGCAATCAACGGCGGCCGCATGGCCGACACCCAGGCCGGCCGCCTGCTGCGCTTCTACGAAGACGCGTTGATGGGCTATACCTACCTCGAAGATCCGAACGCCGACTGATTTCAGCGATCAGCCGTCAGCTTTCAGCGATCGGCTCTCATCTGTCAGCCTTCGGCCTTCGGTCTTCGGCCTTGCGCCAGCTTTCAGCTTTCAGCGATCAGCTTTCAGCGTTCGGTCGTTCCCGGCTCCCGGTTCCGGGCTCTCAGACGTCTTCCAACTCTCGACGCATGGGGTTGTAGTATGTGCGGGTGACTACTCCGCAGCCTGTCGTCCTCGAACGTGATGGTGTCCGCCTCGAACCGTTATCGACGACGCATTTGGACAGTCTAATCGCAGCGGCCAGTGACGGCGAATTGTGGAATCTGTGGTACACGTCGGTGCCGGCGCCGGATGGCGCCGCCGCCTACATTGCCGCTGCCTTGAAAGGTCAGCAGGACGGCCACATGCTGCCGTGGGCGGTTCGCGATCTGCAGACCGGCACGATAGTCGGCACGACGCGGTACCACGACATCGTGGCGGCGATCGATCGCGTCGAAATCGGCTACACCTGGTACGCGCAACGATGCCAGCGCACCGGTCTCAATACCACCTGCAAACTGCTGTTACTCGAACACGCCTTCGAGACGCTGCGCTGCGCCGTGGTCGGCTTCCGGACCGACAATTTCAACTTCCGCTCGCAAAAAGCCATCGAAGCAATCGGCGCCAAGAAGGACGGCGTCCTCCGCCACCATCAGGCGAGAGCCGACGGCACCGTCCGCGACACCGTTCTCTACAGCATCCTGAAGAACGAATGGCCCGACGTTCGCAGACATCTCGAACTCCGGCTGCACAGGCACTGATGGTGCCTTGGCACCCTTGGCACCCCTATTGTCCCGGCCTGTACTCCCGCTCGATGTGGCCTTTCAAGTCTTCGCGATAGAAGTAGACGTCGCGCAGGTTTCCTGTCGCGTAGCGCTCCGCCTGATCGTTGAAATGCTTTGATCCCGGCACGCTGTTGAGACCGCCCGCGGTGACCGCCTTCGCGCGCACGCGGTCGCCGAACTCGACGACGGCGACGAAGCTGTTGCCGCTCGTGCCGTACCACTTCTTGGTGCCGGGATAGGCGCGGGCGCCGAACGAGGCGAGCGACCCCCAGCGAGCCGACGCGAAATGCACTGGCGTACTCGGTTTGCTGTCGTCGAATTTCTGGACGATCGCGCCGTCATTACGCTGAAAGCGGTTGATGTCACCCCACGGCGTCTGCCACGTGCCGAAATCCGCCGTCAGCTTGTCGATCGCGGCGGCCAGCGATTCGAGCCGCTGCTGCGGCGTCGCGCGCGACTTCATGTATTCGTAGACCGACACGCCCGCTTTCCTGGCATCCGCCTGCACGCGCGTCCACAGGTCTTCGCCATAGAAGACCGCCACTGACTGCGGCACGGACGCCGCGGACCAGCGATAGTCCCAGTTTTTCAACGCCGCGATCGCGCCCGCGGTCTTGGCTTTGAGGCTATTCGAGGCCGGTGCTGCGGCATGCGCCTTGAGCAGCAGCGGGATCTGCACTTCGAATTCAGGTTGATAGCTGTCGTACGCGACATTGGTGATCAACGTCTCGAGGGTGAATCCCTTCTTGCCGTCAAGGACGCGGATGGCGTGAACGCCGCGCGGGTTCTCGCTGCCTGAATCGACATAGGCAGGAAACGCCTTTTGATTGGGGCTGTTGCCCGGACCGGCCGCCGAGAACGGGAAGTTGTTGGTGTTGTAGACCCAGCCGTTCTTCGGATTGACGACGTTCGGCGACTCGTCGAACGAGAGCACGCCGTTCCACTCGGTCGCAGGATTGGTGCCGTCGACCGGCTTGGTCCAGTCGAACTTCGGATCGCGCCTGGGAATGAAATTCGAGTGCAGGTAGGCGATGTTCCCGTCCGCGTCCGCATAGAGCGTGTTGTTGGACGAGTTGGTGTGCGCTTCCATCACCTTCTTGTACTCGGCGAGGTTGCGCGCCTTGGTGCGGGAGAAGGATTGAATCAACGCCTTCATCGGTTCTTCCATCAATCGCACGCTCACCCATTTGCCGTCGGCGGCGCGGACAATCGGGCCGCGATGCGTGCGAAACGTCGTGAACTCGCGCTGCTGCATGCCCTTGTCCGTCTTGTACGGGACGACGATCTTCTTGGCCGCCAGGGGCCGCTCTTCGGTGCCGACGCGGTAGGTATAGCTGCCGTCGGCCTGCTTCGTCACCGTTTCGAGATACTCGTCGATGTTGTCGACACTGCTCGACGTGTGCATCCAGCCCGCTTTGTCGTTGAACCCCTGATAGATGAAGAACTGCCCCCAGGTCAGCGCGCCGTACGCGTTGAGGCCCTCCTCGCTGACCATGTGCGCTTCCTCGCGGAAGAAGAACGAGGTGTGCGGATTGATCAACAACAGCGCCTTGCCCGACGCGGTGTTGGCGCCGGCGATCGCCACGCCGTTCGACCCGGTCGGCTCAGCCGGCGGCGCGAGCGGATCGAAATGCTCGAGCCGCGCGGTCGCCGTTCCCGGGTTGGCGGCCCCGTAGAAGTTCTCGAGCTGCGTGAGGTTGACGCGCTCGATGTCGCCGCCGATGCTGCCCTCGCTGAACGACAACGCCATCCACGGTTCGAAGCTCGTGATGACGCGGGGCTTCACCTCCGGATGCGTGGCCAGGTAAAAGTTCAAGCCGTCGGCCCACGCATCCATCAATGCCTTCAGCCACGGCGGGCTGTCGTTGTACTTCGCCTTCATATCGGCGGGATCGATGAAGAGTTTCATGCGCAAGTCGCGCCACACTTCCTTCTCGCCCTCCGCTTCCGCGAGCCGGCCCTGCGAGTTGATGAAGTTGGTCTCGACACGATTGAAGTCGTCTTCCGCCTGCGCGTACATCAGGCCGAACACAACGTCCGCGTCGGTCTTGCCGTAGATGTGCGGCACGCCCCAATCGTCGCGAATGATGGTGATGCCCTCAGCGCGCTTCTTCCATGCGTCGAGCTGCGGATGGTTGGCCTGCGGCGCGGTTTGCGCGGCGCACGCCGACAGCGTCACCGCCAGTGCGAGAACAAGCTTCTTCATAGCGGCATACTATCCAAAAGCAGTTTGTGCGTCATACGTCTTCTTCTCAGGTCACCTGCCGGAGACCACCACGCGGAATCCGATGAAGGCGCGACGCGCACCAGGCTCCGCGGCCCCGCGCGTCGTCGTGCGCACGAGCTGCGGTCCGTCGGCAAAGCCACCGCCGCGCATCACCCACAACGCGTCCTGCTCGAGGTTCGCGCGATCGTCGTCCGGAGTGTATGGATACGGCTGCAGCGGACTGCGCGTCCACTCCCACACGTTGCCGGCCATGTCGGACAGACCGTGCGCGCATTCCGGACACGCGAACCGGCCCACCGGCGCGGTGCCCTGGCTGCCGAAATTCGCGCGGTCGCGGCGCGGTTCGTTTCCCCACGGATACCGGCGGCCGTCGGTGCCGCGTGCCGCCTTTTCCCACTGCGATTCGGTCGGTAGCGTGACTCGCCAGCCGTTCGTCAGGGCTTGGGAGATCTGTGGCGGCGTGGTGGGTGACGCCTTCAACTGCTGTTCGAGCCAGCGGCAATACGCCAGCGCATCCGGCCATGAGACGTAAGTAACAGGATGATCCTGCGGACCCGCCATCGCGCGCGAATCGGCCGGCCAGCCGCTGTCCTGCACAAAGCGCGCGAACTCGGCGACGGTGACTTCATGTCGGGCGATGAAAAACTCCGGCTCGTCCACCGTCCCTTCCCCGGACGTCGACGACCACTTCTCGTTGTCGAACGCCATCGGATCGCGTGATTTGTCGGCGCCCATCGTGAAGGGGCCGGCGGCGATGGCGACGAATTGGGCGGCAGGCGTCGGCGCGGGAGCTTGGGATGCGGCGCCTGAGGCCTGGGCAAAGAACGCGGCGAAGAGCACGATCACGATACACGCCGTACTGCCGCACGTCGCTGACCAGCGGGGCCACGCCCGCGTCGCCTCCGTCAATTCCCCGTCCTCTGACACGCAAAACTCCATCCATGCCGGCAGGCGCGCTCGTACAGCTCGGGCTCCGGCGTCTGCAGCAGGTTGGGGCCGCCCTCGCGAAGCAACAATCGCAGATCGAACGCACGCGGGTTGGTGCGTGCGATCGTCGAGTTGTCCAGGAGGTTCACACAACCCGGCTGAAACCGCCCTTCGCAGGCGCGCGAAAAGTAGGTCAGCGCCACATCGCGATTGGGCTCGACGATCCGCCCTTCGAGGTAGTGGCGGCCAAGCTCGTTGCAGGCCCAGCCGGCGTTATCGGCGCAATAGTTCGCCTCGATGCGCAGCAGCCGCTGACACGCCTTCGGCTTGTTCTCCGAGCACGCCTGCTCCCAGAACGGAAGCGCGTCGCCGCGATGCATGCCGTCAGCAGATCCGGTTGCCGTCATCAGCACGAAAATGCCGGCCCACACCGCCATGTGGGCGAGGTTGCCGCGGCCGAGCGGGCCGTCGAGGGCGAGCCGATGCAGGAGCCGCGGCTGGCCGAGCGATTTGACGAATCGATCGATCGACGGCACGAGCAGGTTAAGAATCGGCACGCACAGCAGCTTGTCGTAGAACGTCGGCATGCCCATCGCGCCCAGCAGCGCATACAGCCCGAACACGCCGAGCCCGTAACCGGTCCCGAAGATCACGCGACCGAACGGAGTTCGCGGCGAGGTCGACGGATCGGTAACGAGCAGGTGCATGCCGAGGAATACCGCCGATGGGATGTCCGAGTCGACGAAGTACGGCACGCCGGCCATCGCGTAGTACGCGGTACTCAGCCCGACGAGCGTGAGTGCCGCCGACGCGGTCACGGTGGTTATCGAAAAGAAATACATGACGATCAGGCCGATGAGGAACAGCACGGTGTAGATCCGCGGCCCCAGGCTGAACGTCGTCGCGATTTCCTGGCCCCAGGTCAGGGACGTCGTGCCCGTCGCCAGCAGCACGATCGAAAAAATCGCGAGCGTGAATGCCGACGGGTTGAAGATGTGAACGCGCTTGCCGTCACGGTTCCACCGCACGAAGGCTTTGCCGGCAAAGCCGAGCGCAATCAGCACGAACTGCCAGTAGAAAACATCATCCTTGAACCACAGGAACAAGTTCGTGCTGAACACAATTGGGAACGGGCCCCAGCCAAACTGGTAGTCCTCCCCTCGCGACCACGCCAGCAGGATGTCAAAGGCATAGGCAAAGAGCAGCTGACCCGCCAGCAACGGGAAGAAGTCGTAAACCGGCGGCCAGTAATACCCCCAATACGCGTAGACACAGCTATGGCAGAACGTCTGGATGTAATGCTGCGGCCGAGGTGTGACCAGCAACAGGCGCGGGCGGCGGGACTTCCCGGAAAAACGGAAAAACAGCCATAAATTCCAGATCGCCAGGACCGCGCCCGCCGCCCAGAACGAGCGCGTCAACGTGGCGGTGGACTGCAGACGAGGCAGGGCCGTAAGGGCCACGACTCCGGCCGTAAACACCAAAGGAACGGCGAACATAAGACGTTGACAATTATGGCCGAGCGGAACATCCTTAACCCGGTTTTTTCCGGCTGTTTACGGTCGTTTCGCAATCGAGGCACTTGAAGCCCATGACGATGAAACCAGTACGAAAGCGGCACGCCCTGCTTGGCGTGTTCGCGGTAGTAATTGCAGTTGCACTTGCCTACCTGCCGGGCGGCGCCCAGCAGCGCGGCGAATGGCCAACCATCACCGGCGGCAATTCATCCACCCGCTACTCTCCGCTCGACCAGATCAACGCGACCAACTTCAACCAGTTGAAGATCGCGTGGGAATGGCGCGGCGAGGTGCCCCCGGGCGTCGAGATCGGCGACATCAACGCGCGTTCGCTGCCGATCTATGTCGACGGCATGCTGTTGACGACGTCGGGCCCACGCCGCACGGTGGTGTCGCTCGATCCGGTCAGCGGCAAGACGCTGTGGACGTATCAGGAGCCCGAGACGCCGCGTCACGCCTACTCGATGCGCTCGAACCACGGTAAGGGCGTCGCCTACACGCGCATCAATGGCCGCGGGGTCGTGTTCATGACCAGCCCCGGCTTCTTCCTGCATGCACTGGACGCCAAGACCGGTCAGCCGCTCGAAGGATGGGGCGGTGCGGTGCCGATTCGCGGCTTCCCGAAGACCGGCACCGTCGACATGCTGAAGGATCTGATCGCCGATTGGCAGCCCTGGCTTGACGCGAAGCTGCCCTATGACCCGGCGAACGGCCTGCCGCTGTCGCTCGGCTACATCACGACGTCTTCCCCGCCGATCGTCGTCAACGACGTGCTCGTCGTCGGCAACTCCGCGGAACAGGGCTACAACCAGACACGCATCGAAAACGTGCCTGGCGACATCCTTGGCTATGACGTGAAGACCGGCAAGTTCCTGTGGAAGTTCCACGTGATTCCGCGGCCGGGTGAATTCGGCCACGAGACGTGGGAGAACGACGCGTGGAAGTGGACTGGCGATGTCTCGTCGTGGGCGCCGATGTCTGCGGATCCGGCGCGCGGGCTCGTTTACATCCCCACCAACGGCGCGACCATCGATTACTACGGCGGCTTCCGTCCCGGCGACAACCTGTTCAGCACGAGTGTGATTGCGCTGGACGTCAAGACCGGCAAGCGTGTCTGGCACCAGCAACAGGTGAAACACGACATCTGGAATTACGACAACCCGACCGCGCCCGTATTGCTCGATGTCACCGTCAACGGCCGCCGCATTCCGGGGCTGTTCCAGGTGACCAAGCAGTCGTACGTCTATTCCTACAACCGGCACACCGGCGAGCCGATCTGGCCGATCGTCGAGCGGCCGGCGCCACAGTCTCTTGTCCCCGGCGAGAAGCTCGCCAAGACGCAGCCACATCCGACCAAGCCGGCGCCGTTCGACCTGCAGGGGCGCCGCGAGGAAGACATCATCGACCTGACGCCCGAGATCAGGAAGCTCGCGCTCGAGCGCGCCCGCAAGCTCGATCTGCTCGCGCCGCTGTTCGCGCCGCCGACACACCGCGGCAACAAGGAGGGCAAGGGTCCGGCCAACATCTGTCCGGGCGGCGCGGGCGGTGCCAACATCACCGGCCCACCGGCGGCGGATCCGACGACGGGCGTGATCTTCATCGCGTCGTTCAACGGCTGCTCGCCGACGATCCTCGCGCCGGCGGCGGAGCGCGACAACGACAAGATGACCGGCAAGACGCTGGCTGACTGGGTGACGGCACGCGGCGAGAAGCCGCCCGCACCGCCACCGGCCGCCGACGATCCACTGCGCGGCATCCCCGACTTGTTCAAGGGTCCGATCGGCCGCATCGTCGCCATCGATCTGAACAGCGGCGAGCACCTGTGGCTCACGCCCCACGGCGACATGCCGCAGGCGCAGCAGGACGCGTTCCGAGCGAACCCGCTGCTCAAGGACGTGAAAAACCTCGATACGAACTGGGGTCGCCGCGGACATCCGGCGATGGCGGCCACGTCGACGCTGCTGTTCGCGACCGGTCAGACGGCCGACAACCGCAATAACGTCTTTGCGATCGACAAGAAGACCGGCAAGCGCGTCGGCGCGGTGCCAATCCCGCGCGCGGGCGGCTACGGTCTGATGACGTACCTGCACGACGGCAAGCAGTACCTGGTCGTGCCGACCAACGGCGGCTACACGACGCTGGCGTTGCCGTAACGGGCCGATGGGCTCATGGGCCAATGGGCTCATGGCCTAAGGACAGCAAAAGGCCGGATCCTCAACGGGGTCCGGCCTTTTTGCTTTCAGCCTGCGGCCTTCGGGCGTTCTGCGATCAGCAGCTTTCAGCTCTCAGCTTTCAGCTTTCAGCAGCCTTCAGCCTTCAGCTTCAGATTTCAGTTTTCCGGCGGCCGACGATTAGAAGCGAATGCCGCCGCCGAGTGTGAAGCGCAGCGCGCCGCCGTAGAAATCCTCATTGCGGCGAACGAAACCGTCCGTCAACGTCGGCCCGGGATAGCGCAAGAGGCGCTGGCCGATATCGGCACGCAGGAAGGTGCGATCGGTGGCATCGACGATCAGGCCGCCGCCGATCTCGATCGCTGGCAGGGTGCGGCCGCCGGCCAGCACGCAGGCGAGCGGCGGCGGAAAGATGGCGATGCACGCCAGGGCGGCATCCGGCGGGCTGATCTTCAGAAAGCCCGCTGCGCCCTTCGCGAACGGGCGGATGCGATTCAGTCGCGGTCCGATGCTCACGCCGAACAGTCCTTCGACGCGCTGACGGCTGAACGACGCCCGCTCGGACACGAAGTCGGACGGATACCATGTGAGCTCGGCGTCGACACCGACGGCCGGCATCGCACGCCAGGTGACGCGGCCCCCGACGCCGCGATCGCCTTCGTCAAATTCGCTCCACTGTGCGGCGGAAAAATGGACGGCAGCCTCAAGCGATTGCGCGCCCGCCGGACGCGCGGCGACTGCTGCACATGCAATGACAGCGGCAATGACAATACGCATATCGCCAATATAGACGAGAGGCACTGTCTGCCTGTCCGCCTGTCTGCCTGTCCGCCTGTCTGCCTGTCCGCCTGCCTGCCTGTCCGCCTGTCTGCCTGTCTGCCTGTCTGCCTGTCTGCCTGCCCGCCTGCCTACGCCCTCGCCGTCGATCGGCGGCGCATCTCCGAAAACTTGCGCACGGCGCGATCGAACCGCTCCTGGAGCGGCTTGCGCTGATCGGGCGCCAGCGGACCGAGCCGTGCCCACGCGGCTTGCGCGCTGCGGACCTCCTGCTCGGCGGCGCGCTGGCGCGCCTCTTCCGCCTGTCGCGCTGCGCCCGCGCCCATCGTGTTGGCGGCCAGCGCTTCGCGCCATTGCCGCGCGAGCAGTTCCGCCGGCGACAGGTTCTTGACTGGTTCCGCGGATTCGGTGGGCAGCAGTTTCTCGACCTTGGCGATCAACTTCTCCATCTTGCCTTTGGTCTGCTCGGGATCGAGATCGGTGCCCTTGAAGCCCTCGGGCCAGCGCGTGACCAGCTGATATAGCGCCGCGTTGACGCGCTCGGCAAGCGGCGCCATCACGTGGCGCGGCAGTTCGGGTCCCTGCACCCAGCGCGCGCGCGCGGCCTGCACTTTCGCATAGAGATCGTCGGGCTGCGGCGCATCCCCGCCGTCGGCGGCGGGCAGCAGCGCCTCGAGTTCGGCGACCGCGGCCTCGCGATCGACCATCTTGCCCTGCAGCGCAGCGGAGTCACGGTTCTTGAATCGCTCGAAAAACAGATCGCAGGCGCCGCGGAATTCGTTCCAGATCGCGTCCGACTTGCTCTTCTTCACCGGGCCGATGGTCTTCCACTCCGCCTGCAGCCGCTTGATGCGCGATGCCGCCTGTTCCCATTCGGTCGATTCGGACAGCTGCTTCGCCTCGGCGACGAGCGCCTCTTTGCGCTTGAGGTTCTCGCTCCAATCCTGTTTGCGCTGCTTGAGATCTTCCTGCCGCCGGGTGAAGAACCGATCGCAGGACGCGCGGAAGCGCTCCCACACCGCTTTCTCGTTGCCGCGCGTCACCGGCCCGATCGCCTTCCATTCCGCCTGCAACGTTTTCATCGCGTCGGCGGTCTTGACCCAGTCGGTGGAATCGGCCAGCGCCTCGGCGCGCTCGCACAACTGTTCCTTCTTCTTCAGGTTCTCGACGCGCTCCGCGGCCTGTTGCGCGAAGAAATCCTTGCACTTGTCGTAAACCTGTTCCTGCGCGGTCTTAAAGCGGGTCCACAGCGTTTCGGCCTGCGAGCGAGGCGCGGCGGCCACCGGCTTCCAGCGCTCCTGCAGCAGGCGCATTTCGTTGGAGGCCTTTTCCGGATCGGTGTCGGCGAGCGGCACCAGCGCCTCCATCTTGGCGCACAGCTCTTCCTGGACCTGGACGTTCGCCCACCGTTTCCATTCCTCGGCTTCGCGCAGCTCCTGGATGCGCGGCGTCAACGCGGTGCGCACCGCCTGCAACCGCACCATCAAGTCTTCACGATCCTGCTTCGTCGGCAGCGGCCCCATCGTCCCGATGGCGAGCTTCACTTCCTTCAACAGCTGATCGGTCTGCTTCAGCGTCAGCGATTCGGCGGCGGCGCGCGTTTCGAGCTTCTGCACGAGCGCCTGCAGACGATGCAGGTTGTCCAGCTGCTGCTGGCCTTTGGCGTCGCGGTACGACTGCTCGTGGGCTTCGAGTTTCTGCGCGGCGGCGTCGTAGCGCGCGCGCAGGTCGTCGGCGATCTCGACGTCGCGGGCAATCGCCTGCCACTGCTTGCGCAGCGAATACCATTGGCTGCGAATCTCGTGATACGCGGGATTCTCCGCCAACGCTTCGATTTCGGGCACCAACGCCGGCAACCGTTCGGCCGACAGCTGCGCCTGCTGCCGGCGTTCGAGGCGTTTTTCCGCGGCGTGGCACGCCTGCTCGAAGCGGCGATCGAGCTCGCCGGCCCAGGCGTCCGGCATCGGCGGCATCGCATTCCATCGTGCCCGCGCCTGCGCCAACCCATCGCCGATATCGTCGCCCTGCAACCCTTCGACCTGCGCACACACGGCGGCGCGATCCGCCTGCTCCTGCTCGAGGGCGCGGCGCTGACGCTCGGCGTCGGCACGGGCCGCTTCATCGGCGGCAAGACGCTCGCGGACCACGTTCGAGGCATTCTCGAAGTCGGCCTCGGTGCTCGATTGAATATCGGCGTCGGCGAGCAGCTCCACCCAGGCGACGCGCGCCGCGGCATAGGCCTCACGCAGCTGCGAGAAGTCACTGAGCGCCGACAATTGCCGCATCTGCTCGACCAGCTCGCGTGCCCGCTGCTGATCGGCCTCCTTGTAAACGGGCCCGCTCTCGACCGGCGATGCTGCCGGCGCGCTGGCGCGCAACAGCGTGCGCGCTTTCTTCTGCGCGGCCTTGGTGCGCGCCTTGTCGGCAATCGCCGTCAGGGTGTCGGCAGAGGGGCTGCTCAGGCGATCGATCGCGGCGACGGCGGCATCGGCATGTTCACCGCGCACGGCCACGCCTTCGAGCTCCGACGCATCGGTCAGGCGTTCCAGCGCCACCAGCCGGGCGCCGGCCTCGGCCGCGTGCCGCGCGATGCTGCCGAGGATCTTTTGTTCTCGGACTGCGGCGATCGCCGCGCGCCGCACCTCGTCCGGTCCCGTCGCCTTGGCCACCTGTCCGAGCTCGCGCTCGCGGCCAAGTGAGGCGAGCGCCGCGACGGCAGTCATCGCCGTCGACGCATCGTGCTTCGACGCCTGCTCGACCAGCTGTGCGAGGGCGTGATCGCGGACGCTGGCTTCCGACTCGTTGCGCACGATCTCGGCCAGCACCGAGGCGTCGGCAATGCGAGCGACCGCGACGCGGCGGACGCGCGCGTCGACATCGTCTTTCGCGAAGGCATACAGCGACTCGCGGTCGTCCGGATCGAGCTCGTGAATCGCCTCGATGCGAATGTTGGGGTCGGCGTGGCTGGACTTGGATTGCGGACGGAGCTTGTCGAGAATTCCCATGGGTCGTTCAGACCCCGGCGGCCCGTGACGGGCCGGCCGGTGCCTCCTTTTGGTAGTCGGTTGGCCCTAACAGCAGGGCTTTGCACGGCGCAAAGAAGGAATTATCGTCGTTGCGTTAACGCATCCATTAATGTAGATTTATGGATGTGCAAGAGGCATCCGCGCTGTACCGCGTGCTGGGTGACGACGCGCGGCTGCGCCTGCTGCGGGTCCTCGACAAGGATCGATTCAACGTCAAGGAACTGACCGGCATTCTCGGCCTCGCCCAATCGGGCGTCTCGCGCCATCTCGGTCTGCTGAAGGAAGCCGGCCTGGTGACTGAGGAACGCGACGGCGCCTACAGCTTTTATCGTTTGAATCCGGCATTGCGACACGATGCGAACAACGGTTTGTGGCCGCTGCTGCGCTCGCAATTCGCTGCCGCGGCTGACACGGCAGCCGTCAAGGCCGATGACGCGCGTTTGCAGGAAGTTTTGCGGATGCGTCGCGAGAATTTCGAGCACGTCGGACCCGACACGCGCGACGGCCGGCAGTTGGTGCCCGGCCGCAGCTGGGCGGCATGGTCGCGCGCGCTGGGCCTGCTGCTCCCGCCGCTTGACGTGGCCGATCTCGGATGCGGCGAAGGTTACCTGACCGTCGAAACCGCGCGATGGGCCAGGCACGTCACTGCCGTCGACCGTTCGACGGGTGTGCTCAATCGCGCCAAGGCGCTCGCGGCGCGGAAAAAGTGCGGCAACATCACCTGGAAAAAAGGCGAGCTCGAAAAAGTGCCGATCGACACCGCATCGATCGACGTGGCGCTGCTGTCACAGGCGCTGCACCATGCGGCGGAGCCGCCGGCGGCGATCGGCGAAGCGTGGCGCATCCTGAAACCCGGCGGCCGCCTGTTAATCCTCGACCTGCGTCCCCACGACGAGACCTGGGTGCGCGAGAAGCTCGGCGATCGCTGGTTTGGGTTCAGCGACGAGCATCTGTCGGGCCTCCTCACCCGCGCCGGCTTCGGGGACGTGCGCGTCACCCTCGGCGCGCGGCGCACCAACGATCCGTTTGCGGTGTTGCTCGCCGTCGGCACGAAGCCGGCGGCTGCCACCGCTCGCAAGAAGTCACCCGCGCTTCGGCGTGAGGGCCGGCCCTAGCGGCCGCCGATTCCCCGGCTGCCGCGGCGGCCCGAAGGTACCAACGCATGACTACGACAGAGACACTCGACGCCTTGCTCGCCCGCCGCATCCTGGTGCTGGATGGCGCGATGGGAACGATGGTGCAGCGCCGCAGGTTGAGCGAAGCCGATTTTCGCGGCGAGCGGTTCGCGTCACACGCTAAAGACCTCAAAGGCAACAACGACATTCTGGTCTTGACCCGCCCCGATGTGATCGCCGACATCCACGCCGAATACCTCGCCGCCGGCGCCGACATCATCGAGACCAACACCTTCAGCTCGACGTCGGTGTCGCAGGCCGACTACGGGCTCGAGGCGATCGCCTACGAGTTGAACCGCGAAGCGGCGCGACTCGCGCGCCGCGTCGCCGATCAGTGGACCGCGCAGGACCCGTCGAAGCCGCGCTTCGTCGCCGGGTCGATCGGACCGACCACCAAGACGCTGTCGATCTCGCCGGACGTCAACAACCCGGCGTTTCGCGCCATCACCTTCGACGCGATGCGCGACGCGTTCAAGGAGCAGGCGCGCGGCCTGATCGACGGCGGGTCCGACGTGCTGCTCGTCGAAACCCAGATCGACACGCTCAACGCGAAGGCGGCGCTGGTCGCGATCGACGAGGTGTTCGAAGAAGCCGGCGTGCGCCTGCCGTTGATGATCTCCGCGACGCTGACCGATCGCAGCGGCCGCACCCTGTCGGGCCAGACCCTCGACGCGTTCTACCTGTCGATCGAGCACGCCCGGCCGTTCAGCGTCGGGCTCAATTGCGCGCTGGGCGCGCGCGAGATGCGTCCGTATCTTGCCGAACTGTCCCGCGCCGTCTCCGGCTATATCAGTTGCTACCCCAACGCCGGCTTGCCGAATGCGTTCGGCCAATACGACGAGCAGCCGGCCGAAACCGCGGCGCTCGTCAAGGAATTCGCCGAGAGCGGGTTCGTCAACATCATCGGCGGATGCTGCGGTACCACCCCCGACCACATTCGGGAGATTGCCGCGGCGGTTCGGGAGTTGCCGCCGCGCGCCGCGAGCCGTCAGCCGGCCGCGAGCGGCGAGTCACCCGCGCTGACCCGGCTGGCCGGCCTCGAACCGCTGATCATCCGCCCGGATTCGAACTTCATCATGATCGGCGAGCGCACCAACGTCACCGGCTCGAAGAAGTTCGAGCGCCTGGTCAAGGCGCGCGACTGGGCGGCCGCAGCCACCGTCGCCGTCGAACAGGTGCGCGGCGGCGCCAACATCATCGATGTCAACATGGACGAGGGCATGCTCGACTCGGAAGCGTGCATGACCGAGTTCCTCAACTACATTGCCACCGAGCCCGAGATCGCGCGCGTGCCGGTGATGATCGACAGCTCCAAGTGGTCGGTGATCGAAGCCGGCCTGAAGTGCGTGCAGGGCAAGGCGATCGTCAATTCGATCAGCCTGAAGGAGGGCGAAGCCGACTTCCTGAAGAAGGCCCGCACCATCCGCCGCTATGGCGCGGCGATGATCGTCATGGCGTTCGACGAGACCGGCCAAGCCGACACGGTGCAACGCAAGGTCGAGATCTGCCAGCGCGCCTACCGGCTGCTGACGGAGCAGGCAGGGGTCGAGCCGTCCGACATCATCTTCGATCCGAACATTCTCGCCATCGCGACGGGGCTCGAAGAGCACAACGACTACGCGAAATATTTCATCGACGCGACGCCGATCATCAAGGCCACCTGCCCGGGCGTGAAGATCAGCGGCGGTGTCAGCAACCTGTCGTTCTCGTTCCGCGGCAACGACGTCGTCCGCGAAGCCATCCACTCCGCGTTTCTCTATCACGCGATCAAAGCCGGCATGGACATGGGCATCGTCAATGCCGGCCAGTTGATCGTCTACGAGGACATCCCGAAGGACCTGCTCGAACACGTCGAAGACATCATCTTCAACCGGCGGCCGGATGCGACCGAACGGATGATCGCGTTCGCCGAACGCGTCAAAGGCAGCGGCACCAGAAAGGAAGCCGATCTGCAGTGGCGGCAGGCCTCGGTCGAGTCGCGGCTCTCTCACGCGCTGGTGCACGGCGTCGTCGATTTCATCGAACAGGATGCGGAAGAGGCGCGCGTCAAGTACGGGCGGCCGCTGCTGGTCATCGAAGGACCGCTGATGGACGGCATGAAGGTGGTCGGCGAGCTGTTCGGCGCGGGCAAGATGTTCCTGCCGCAGGTGGTGAAGAGTGCCCGAGCAATGAAACGCGCGGTGGCCTATCTCGAGCCGTTCATGGAAGCGGAGAAACTGGCGCTCGAGGCGCGCGGCGGGACGCGCCAGGCGCAAGGCAAGCTGGTGATCGCCACCGTCAAGGGCGATGTCCACGACATCGGCAAGAACATCGTCGGCGTCGTGCTCGGCTGCAATAACTACGAGGTCATCGACCTCGGCGTGATGGTGGCGACCGACAAGATTCTGCAGGCGGCGGTCGAACACAAAGCCGACCTGGTCGGCTTGAGCGGGCTGATCACGCCGTCGCTCGACGAGATGACCTTTGTCGCCGCCGAAATGGAGCGGCGTCAGTTCACGCTGCCGCTGCTGATCGGCGGAGCCACGACCAGTCCGCAACACACCGCGGTCAAGATTGCGCCCGAGTACTCGCATCCCGTGGTCCACGTGCCAGACGCATCACGCGTGGTCGATGTCGTCGCGAGCCTGTTGAGCGCGGAGCAGCGCCCCGCATTCGACGCGGCGAACCGCGCCGCTCAGACGCGGCTGCGCGAACAGCATGCCGGCCGCCGCGATCGCCCAATTCTGGCGATTGCGCGGGCGCGCGCCAATCGATTGCGGCTCGATTACTCCTCGCCTGCCGTGCCGGCGTTCACCGGCATTCGGAAAGTCGACATCGCGCTCGACGAGCTGGTGCCGTACATCGATTGGCAGTTTTTCTTCGCGGCGTGGGAGCTGAAGGGCCGCTATCCGAAAATCTTCGACGACCCGAAAATCGGAGCGGCCGCGAAAGATCTCTACGGCCATGCCCAGAAAGTGCTGACGGATATCGTCGCAGGCAAGTTGCTCCGCGCGCGCGGTGTCTACGGCTTCTGGCCCGCCAATGCCGATGGTGACGACATCGTGTTGTGGTCGCCAACCGGGGAGCCGCGCTCCAGGGAAGTGGCCCGCTTCCCGATGTTGCGCCAGCAGGAAGTGATTGCCGACGATAAGCCGAATCGATCGCTGGCCGATTTCGTCGCGCCGATCGACAGTGGCGTCACCGACTACGTCGGCGCATTCGCCGTGACAACCGGTATTGGCGTCGACGCGCTCGTCAGGAAATACGAGGCGGCGCACGATGACTACTCCGCGATCATCGTCAAGGCGTTGGCCGACAGGCTTGCCGAAGCGTTTGCGGAGTATCTCCACGCACAAGCGCGGCAGGACTGGGGATTCGGTGAGCGCGTGTCGCCTGACGATCTGATCGAAGAACGCTATCGCGGCATCAGGCCCGCCTTCGGCTATCCGGCGTGCCCGGATCACAGCGAGAAGGGCCGGCTGTTCACGCTCCTCGATGCACGCTCGCAAGGTCTGGATCTGACGGAGTCGTATGCGATGACGCCGGCGGCGTCAGTGAGCGGCTTGTATTTCGCTCATCCGCAATCAACGTATTTCGCGATTCAGAGAATCGCTCAGGATCAGGTGGAGGATTACTCCAAACGGAAGAACATGCCCGTGGGTGAGGTCGAGCGGTGGTTGCGCCCCGTGCTCGCGTACGAACCTGCGGTGGTGTCGGTGTCGGCATAGTCCCTGCATCGGGAGGCGGTTACCATGACCTCCCGACGCCAGCCGTTTGTCCTGCTGCTCGTCCTCGCGGTTGCATTACTCACTGCTGATACCCGGACGCAATCATCCAACAACCCTCATTTGCCGTCCGGTGACGGCGTACCGTCGCTGGATCAATTCGTCCGGCTGGACGACATGCTGCTCTGGCCCGAGCAGTACGAGGCGTGGTTCGCTCCGCCGGCGAGCCGCAAACAAGGACTCGCTTATCCCCTGGGGCTGTCCTTCGGCTACTGGGACTTCGGGGTCATCCCATACGAGCTCGCGCCAAACTTCTCCGACGCGGAACGGCAGCGCGTGCTGGCGGCGATGCAAGTGTGGACACGCATTGCGCCCGTCGTCTGGGTGCCGCGCACGACGCAGGTCGGTTTCCTGGCGATCACCCGCGACGAATTGCAGGGGCCTGAGGGGTCGCCGTGCTTCAGCAGCCTCGGCCAAATCGGCCGTGGCCGCCCCGGTCGCCTAAACCTCGGAGCCACCTGTGCATCGTCAAGCCGCACCATCCTGCACGAAATGGGGCACGCGCTCGGCTTGATGCACGAGCACCAGCGGGCGGATCGCAACCAGCACGTCACCATTGACTTGAGCAACGTGCCACCGGCGCTGCACGGCGCTTTCAACATTGCCAGCGGCTTTCAAATGATCGGGCCCTACGATCTCGGATCTGTCATGCACTATGACGCGTTCGCATTTGCACTCGATCGCTCGCGTCCGACCATCATCCCGCGCGACCCGAGTTTGATCAGTTCGATGGGCAGGCTGCCGGAGCCGTCGGCCACCGATCACAACGTAGTGCAGCTGATTTACGAGGCGCAGTTGCGGGAGAGCGCGATCCGCACGCCTACCGAGCCGATCCGCCGCCGTTTCGATCGCGCGGACATGCTGGTCGCGATGGAGCGGTTACACGCCCTGTATATGAGCAAGTTGGGTCTGCAGCGAGCGCAAGGGCTGTCGATCGGCGGCAAACCGGATTTCCTCGGCATCGCGCAGTGGATCTTCGACATCTATCTTCCCGCGCGATCGGCGGGCTTGAGCACCGAGGGCGCGTTCAACATCGTGCTCGCAGCGATCACGCACACCGACGAATGGCGCACGAAGAATCCGGGCCGCCCGCCGCTGACACCTGCCGGTTTTCGACCGGCAGTCAGCTTCAGCCGCGATGAGTTCCTCGAGGTGTTGAATCGACTCGACCGCTTTTATGCCGCGCCCGAAGGGCTGCAACGGCCTAACGGCCTGTCGATCTCCGGCGGACCGGACTTCCTCGGCATCGCGACCTGGATCTTCGACATCTACCTCACCGAACGGCTGAACGGCATCTCGCCGAACGGCGCATGGACGGTGACGGAAAATGCCATTCGCGCTACCGACGAATGGCGCAGCAAACACTAGAAACCCGCTGAGACGGAGCGGCGGTTATTTTCGCCCAACCGTCCTCAGCAGCACTTGAAGTGTGCGTCGCTGTGCATTCGATCACTGCCGCGCCGCCTCAGGCATAGTCGGTGCATGTGTCGTCAATCATGCCCACGCACGTACGCTGTCTCTACGCCGGTATTGGTGTCTTTGTTGCGCTTTTCGCGGTAAACACTCACGGTCAGGCTCCTCAGGATCCTCACCTGTCGCCGCCGAAGACCGCTCCCGCCCCGAACGAATACATCCAGATCGACGACATGTTGATGACGCCGGACTACTACGCGGCGGTTAGTGCTCCCATTCCGGAAGTCAGCCGGCGTCAGGGACACCCCCACGCGCTCGGTTCGGCGTTCAACAGTTGGGACTGGGGTGTGATTCCATACGAGCTCGCGCCGAACTTCACCGAGGTGGAACGCCGCAACGTGCTGGCCGCGATGCGAGGATGGGAATCGGTCGCGCCGGTCCTTTTCGTCCCGAAAACGACCCAGAACGGGTTCCTGGCGGTCACGAAGGACGATGTCATACCAGGCGGGTATCAGTTCCTCTGCTTTAGTGCGGTGGGGCAACAGGGCGGGTATGGCAGGATGCAGCGCGCGAATCTCGGCGGGGCCTGTGCGCAGTTTCCGGGCACGGTGTATCACGAGTTCGGCCATGCGCTGGGCTTGCACCACGAGCATCAGCGATCGGACCGGGACAATTACCTGGTGGTTGACCTCGCACCCCTTGCACCCGAGATCCGTCAGTGGTACCAGAAGATGAATCTGCCCCTGGTCGGCCCTTACGACCTGCTGTCAGTCATGCATTACTCAATCGGCGGGCCGATGAGCCTCCAGCCCCAATATCAGAGTTTCGCCGGCCAGGTGGGACGCCAGCAGGCGCCAACAGCGACGGACCACAACGTCGTCGCTCTGGTCTACAACGCGCAGTTGCGCGAGAGTCCAGTCCGCACGCCGACGGAGCGCCCGCGCTCACGTTTTGATCGCGGCGACATGCTGATCGCAATGGAGCGCTTACATTCCTTCTACATGAGCCGCATCGGATTGAACCGGCCGCAAGGTTTGTCGATCGGCGGCCGGCCGGATTTTCTCGGCATCGCTCAGTGGATCTTCGACATCTACTTGCCGGCACGCTCGGCGGGCTTCACCACGCAAGGCGCGTTTGACATCGTGGTCGCGGCCATCACGCACACGGATGAGTGGCGGCAGAAGAATCCCGGGCGCGCGTCTCTGACGCCGGCGCCTTTCCGGCCGACGGTCAGTCTCAACCGCGACGAGTTCCTCGACGTGTTGAACCGTCTCGACCGTTTTTATTCGGCACCCGAAGGGCTGCAGCGGCCGAATGGCTTGTCGATTTCCGGCGGGCCGGATTTCCTGGGCATCGCGACGTGGATTTTCGACATCTATCTCGCGGAACGTCTCAATGGCATTTCGCCCAATGGCGCCTGGACCGTTACCGAAAACGCCATTCGCAACACGGCCGAGTGGCGAAGCAAGCACTGACGGATGAGCGGCCATGGCAGCCGCCTTGCAGATTTTCCCTAGTAGATACGGGCTGGCCCTAAAGCCAGCCTCCTTTGAAGGGAGCGATAGACAATGGCGCACGATTACGATCGCCCGGACGATTCAGCCGCGCCGCGGCACGCGACGAACTCGATTTCGGAAGAGACGTCGGCCACCGGCCAGCGCATCAAAGGCAAGATCAAGGAAGAAGCCGGCGATGCGATTGACGATGAGCAGATGGAAGACAAGGGCGCGCGCGAAAACGCCGCCGGCATCAACCGTCAGCGCAACAACGACGCGGTGTAACCACACCGGGGACGGCGTCGAGTTACCTCGACGTCGCCCTCACATAAGCCACTCCCCACGGGCGCTCGCCCACCGGGATCCGCGCGATCTCGCGGAACGTTCCGATATCCACCACACTGAGGTCGTTCGACGGTCCGTTGGCCGTAAACAACGACGTGCCGTCCGGCGACACCGCAATGCCCCACGGGCGTTGCCCCACCGCGACCGATCCACGGACCGTATTGGTCCGCGTATCGATCGCTTCAACTGTCCCGCCGCGCCCGGTGCTGACGAACACCTGTGCACCGTCGGGCGAGCTAGCGAGGCCCATGGGCCGCGCGGTCTCGACGGGAAACCGAATCCGGGTCAGTACGGTGAGGCTCGCCAGATCGATGACGTCGACAGATGCACCGTTCTCGGATCCAACGTAGGCACGAGGCGGACTGGAAGTGAACGCAGTCGACCGCGGCCGGGGACCGACCGCGATCGCCTTTATCGCACTGAGCGACGAGGTGTCGATCGCCACGACCTGGTTGTCTTCTTCGGAGGTGACGAACACCAGGCGTCCATCTGGACTCAAGTCGACGCCCTCAGGCTCACCGCCAACCTCGATCTCCTTGATGATCTCGCCCGTCGCGACGTCGAGGACGCTTGCCAGTCCGGCGTCTTCGTTAGCGATGAACAACCGCGAGCCATCCGCGGAGATGGCGAACTGCTCTGGATCGGTGCCGCTTTTGAGCGTGCGTGTCAGCGAACCGGACGCGACGTCGATCACGCCAATACCGTCGTAGCGGCGATCGGGCGGCGGCAGCGTCGATTCGTCGACATTCGGTCCGCCGATCGGTGAGCCACTCAGCGCGACGTAGACGGTGCGTCCGTCAGTGGTGGCGCGAATGCCGCGCGGCCGCTTGCCGACGTGGATCGTCTGAACAACCCGACGTGACGCGACGTCGACGACGCTGACGGTGCCGCTGGTCTCGTTCGAGACGAACACCCGGTCGCCCGCGGGCGTCGCAGCCGCACACGACAGCAACCACGCCGGCAGTAACAGGCAGGATATTAGTGCCCAAGGACGGGGTGCGGGCGATACGCGGCTTCCAGCGCGCGTACCTCGTCGTCCGATAGCGTGATCGCTGTGCCGGCCACCAGTTGATCGAGCTGCTCCAGCTTGGTGGCGCTGATGATCGGCGAGACGACGCCAGGTTTGTTCAGGATCCACGCGAGTGCCACCTGAATTGGTAGCACATTTTTCTGCCCCGCGACCTCGACTACACGATCGGCGACGTCGTAATCCGAATCCGCATAGTAGAGGCTGTGACCGTACGAATCGTGCTGTTCCCGCAGCGACGCCCGTTTCTCGCCGCGCTTGCGGTTGCCGGCGAGGAAGCCGCGCGCCAACGGGCTCCACGGGATCAACCCGATGCCTTGATCCAGGCACAACGGGATCATCTCGCGCTCTTCCTCTCGGTACACGAGGTTGTAATGGTTTTGCATCGTCACAAACTGGCTCCAGCCTCGCGACCTCTGGGTAAACAGCATCTTCGCGAATTGCCACGCGTACATGCTCGAGGCCCCGATATAGCGCGCCTTACCGGCCTTGACGATGTCGTGGAGCGCTTCGCAGGTTTCTTCGATGGGCGTGTCGGGATCGAAGCGGTGAATCTGGTAGAGGTCAATGTAGTCGGTGCCAAGCCGGCGCAGCGACGCATCGATCGCCTCCATGATGTGTTTGCGCGAAAGGCCGCTGCCGTTTGGGTGATCGCTGACCGGATAGAAAACCTTGGTCGCGATCACCACTTCGTCCCTGCGAGCGAAATCCTTGATCGTGCGGCCCAGGACCTCTTCGCTGACCCCGCGCGAATACATATCAGCGGTATCAAAGAAATTGATGCCGTGCTCGAACGCGCGTTGGTAAAAGGCCCGGCTGGCTGATTCATCGAGAACCCACGGCCGCCACGCCGGCGTGCCGTAGGTCATCGTCCCGAGGCACAACCGAGAGACCTTTACGCCTGTCGAGCCGAGCCGGACGTAGTCCATTGACGCTTCTCCAGATACAGAAAATAGGGAATGGATAACAGCGCCAGCGCGCCGGCAACGCCGAATGCACGGCCGAATCCGTAGCGCTGACTGAGCCAGCCGACCGCGATCGAACCGGTGCCGATCCCGGTGTCGAATGCGCCGATCAGCGCGCCGAACGTCGCGGTTCGGCGATGTTCGGGCACGTGCTGCATGAGGTGCGCGACGAAGATCGGGTACGCGGAACCAAAGCCTACGCCGAACAACAGCGCAGACACGACGAACAAGGTCCGGTCGGTGGCGATCGAGAGAATGCCGATCCCGACAACGATCATCGCGAGACACGGCACGATCAACCGCGCGTGACCGATGCGGTCGGCATAACGCCCCATGAACGGCCGCGTCGCCAGGATGGCGACGCTGAACACGCTGAAATACAACGCCCGCGGCGTCACCCCGACCTGCTCGGCGTAGACGGCGACGAAGCTGGTGATTCCGCCGTAGCTGAACGAATAAAGAAACAACGTGATGGCGCCAATCAGCACGCGCCACTCGATCAAATCGCCCGGACTGAGCGCGCGCGACGGCTGCGCATGGCGGCGATCCGGCGGCAGCCGCCACGCGATCACCGCCATGATCATGTTCAGCATCGCGAGCTCGAGGCACATCACCAGCCAGCCGCCGCGATCGAACACCCACAGTCCGAGCGATGGTGCGACGGCAATGGCGAGGATGCTGGCGAAGCCGGAGTAGCCCAGGCCTTCGGCGCGCCGCGATGGCGGCACGATATCGATGATGTAGGAGCTCGAGCTCGAAAGCAGGCCCGACCAGAAGATGCCGTGAATGAGCACCAGCACGAGGATGATCTGGTACGACGGCGCGATCGCGTAGAGCAGCGAAAAGATCGTGATCGCCACGCTGGCAACCAACAGCATCCGCCGTTTCCCGTAGCGATCGCCGAGAGCGCCGGTGAGCGGCGCAGATACCGCCGATGCGTACGTTAGCAGGCCGAGAAACAGCCCGGCCGCGGCCTGGCTGCCACCGAGCGAGAGAATGTAAAACGGCGCTGTCGGCAGCAATTGAAACACCGACACGAATACCGTGAAGTTGTAGCCCCACATCAGCAGGAACCGCGACGTGAAGAGCCTGTCCCGCCGTAGCTCGTCAGGGCTCATGCGAGCGAAAGCGGGCGGACCTGGAGGATGATTTTCCCAACGTGCGAGCTTTCTTCCATCAGCCGGTGCGCGGCGGCGGCTTCGGTCAACGGAAATACGGTGTGGATCACCGGCGCAACGGTGCCGTTCTCCAGGAGCGGCCAGACATGCTGCAGCAGCTCACGCGCGATGGCACCCTTCTCGGCCGGCGATCGCGGCCGTAGCGTCGACCCGGTGATCCAGGCGCGCTTGCGCATCATCACGGCGAAGTCGGCCTCCGCTTTCGCGGTCTTCAGAAATGCGATCTGCAGCAGACGACCTTCGACTGCCAGCAGATCGAGATTACGCGCGATGTAATCGCCGCCAACGATGTCGAGGATCACATCGACGCCGGCGCCGTCGGTGACACGCCTGGCGTCGGCCGCCCAATCCTGTGTTTTGTAGTTGAACGCATGCGCGGCGCCAAGCCGCCGTGCCGCGTCGCATTTGCTGTCCGACCCCGCCGTGGTCAAAACCACGGCGCCGAAGGCGTGAGCGAGCTGGATGGCGGTGGTGCCGATGCCGCTGGTGCCACCGTGAATCAGGATGGTCTCGCCGGCCTTCAACCGACCGCGCTGGAAAACGTTGGTCCAGACCGTGAAGAACGTTTCGGGAATGCCGGCCGCCTGAATGGCCGTGAGCCCCTTGGGAATCGGCAGGCATTGCTCGTGCGGCACCGAGACACGCTCGGCGTAGCCGCCACCCGCTACCAGCGCACAGATCGACTCGCCGACCGTCCACCCCGTGACGCCGGCACCGAGCGCCGCCACGGTCCCCGCGACCTCCAGTCCCGGCAAGTCCGACGCGCCCGGCGGCGGCGGATATTTACCCAGGCGCTGGATTACGTCCGGGCGGTTGACGCCCGCGGCCTCGACGTCGATGAGGATCTCACCTGCGGCCGGCACTGGATCGGGACGCTCGGTCGGTTGCAGGACATCGGGCCCGCCAAAGCTCGAGATTTCGACAGCTCTCATAGCATTTCAGCAAATGCCTTGATGTCTTCGAGTTCTTCGTGGCGTCATTTGAGCCCCGAGGGCAAACGCGGCGACGACAACAGCGCGGTGAACTCCCGCCATCGCCGCAGCGGCGTCTTCTCGCGGCCCATACGCCGCTCGACGTAGGCGCGGACCAGATCTTTGCCAAGGTTGTAATTGATCACGTAACTGCGGTACTGCTCGATGAACTTCAGCCGCTGCTCCGCGCGGGGCTTCGAATAGAGCGCGTACTTCTCCAGCCATGCAATGGCGCCGGCGCGATCGAGCGCGCCATCCAGGTAGCGGCGTGCCGCCTCGTTGCCCGCGTACGACAGTCGATCGACGAGGTCGAGCACGCTGTAGTACTCGGGCGCGCGCGCGGCATCGAGCCCCGCGAGCGGAAACAGCACGTCACGCTCGAATGACAGCCGCTCCGCCAGCGGGAACGCGACCTCGATGCCGTAGTTGGCCGTGCCTTCGGCAATCAGCGACTGCGGCGAGAACAGCGGGTAGACGGTGTACTCGATCCAGCCGCGATCCTTCACCAGGTGCTTTTCGAGCAGCGCGTTGTAAACGTGGTGACCGGGATAACCCTCATGACAGGCCAGATCGATCGCGCGATCGATGTAGATCGGCAGGTCGGTGTTGAGTTGAATCAGGCTCTTGAAGTCGCCTTGGTACCAGTTGTAACCGCTCCACGATTTGTTCGTGACGTACTCGACGCTGAAGCGCTCCTGCAGCGGCAGTTCGATCCGGGCGAGGGTTCGTTCGCGGCAGGCGCGGATTGCTTCCTGGAAGACGCGATCGAGGCGGTTCTTGGGAACGATGAACGCCTGCTTGAAGCGATCGTAACGATCGATCAGGGCGCCCTCTCCGGGCAGCTTGGCCGTCAGCTGGGCGAGGACCGCCGCGAACTCCGACTCGGGCTTGACCGGTGCGACCGCGTCATACAACGCCCGCGATTCCTCGTCGAAGGTCAGCTTCCGGCCCTGCAGCATCGCCACGCGCGACCGCAGCGCGGCGAGCTGCCGTGTCAGGTACTGCCGCCGCAGCATCCACATCTCGGCGTCGCGTGGATTGGGCGTGACGCTGAGCGCGGTGATCGCTGCCTCGGCCTTGGCCGCCTCGGCGTCGATGGCGGCGAGCGGCAGCTTCGACGCCTCGGCTTGTGCGCGCCACTCGGCGGGGCCATAGAACGCATCGACGTAATCCGCATCGTGCTGACCAACGGCGAGTACGAGCCTGACGTATTGCTCGGCGACGGATCGATACGGATCCTGCGCCTGCGCTCCCGGGTTCAGTCCCATCACCCCCACCGCAACTCCGACAAGAAATAGGGGCCGGGCATCTTTGAGATGTTTCATTTTGGGCCTCTTTTTACCCGGTCATCGTTCAGCTTTTGGCGGACCTGGCGGTACGGCTATTTTGCGTACCGTTTGCCGATCGTTGGAATCAAGTAGTCACGAAATGCGCGCTGGAAGTCATATTGCGGCGCAAACCCCCAGTCGCGCCGCGCGGCGCTGTCGTCCACATCCTCGGGCCATGAATCGACGATGCCCTGACGCTTGACGTCGTTCTGCCACGTGATCTCCGCCTGCGGGTATGCGCGAAGCACTTCGCTGCGGATCTCGTCCGCCGACGGGTTGAACGCGGCGAGGTTGTAGGCGGTGCGCGTCAGTCGCTCTTTCGGCGCGGTCGCCAGGGTCAGGAGCGCGGCCACGCCATCCGGCATCGCCATGAACGGGATGCGCGTGTCCGGACGTACGAAGCAGGCGTAGGACTCCCCCTTCGCCGCGGCGTGAATCATCTCCGGCGCGTAATCGCTGGTGCCGCCCGATGGCACGGTCAGCGCGGAGATCAGTCCCGGGAACCGGACGCTGCGAAAATCGACGCGGCCCGATTGCTGGTCCGCCGCCAGTTGCTTGTAGAACTTCGCGTAGTAGCGGCCGAGTTGCTCGCAATACAGCTTGTTCGCCCCATACATCGTCGTCGGCGTGTTGTAGTCGTCTTCCTTGACTTTGCCGGCGCGCCGTTTGGTGTCGAGATCGGGCAGCCCATACGCGGCGATCGAAGACGGATACATGAACGTCACCGGACGTCCGTGGGATTCGGCCTCGCGCTGCGCGAACTCGAGCAGATTCAACGTGCCCTCGACGTTGACTTGGTGCGCCGTCACCGGCGTAAATTCCGATCGCGTCGACAGCAACGCCGCCAGGTGATAGACGGTTTCGACTTCGAATTCCGACAAGACACGCTCGAGGAGCGCTTTGTCCATGATCGATCCGGTGAACTCGCGCTGCACCATGCGCGCCAGGGCCGGCTCGAGCGGATTGACGTCCAGCGTAATCACCGGTCGACGGCCTTCAGTGGCGAGATGCGCGATCAGACCATGGCCGATTTCGCCACCTGCGCCCGTAATCAGAACAACCGGCTTACGAATCACGAGGACTCTCCTGTGGCGGCCGGCAAGTACACGCGGAAGCTGGCCCCATGCCCGCGCTCACTCTCAACGGTGATCGCGCCGCCCGTCTGGCGGACGATGCCGTAGACGGTCGACAGCCCCAACCCGGTACCGCGACCCGTATCTTTGGTCGTGAAAAACGGTTCGAAAATCCGTGCCTGCGTCGCTGCGTCCATGCCGATGCCGTTGTCGGTGACCGCGAGCAGTACGAACCGACCCGGTGCGATCCGCGCCTGCGCAATTTCCGGTGCGTCCGGACCGAGCGTCACAGGCGATGTCATCACTGTGATCATGCCGCCGGCCGGCATCGCATCGCGCGCGTTGACAATCAGATTCAGCAACACCTGCTCGATCTGCGCCGGATCCGCCAGGATGCGCAGCGGCGACGGCGCAAGATCGAGCCGCAACTGCACATCCGTACCGATCAGGCGGCGTGCCAGGCGTGAGACCGCGCTGACCACTTCGTTGACGTCGAGCGACACCGGCTGCATCACCTGCTTGCGGCTGAATGCCAGCAACTGCCGTGTCAGCGACGCGGCGCGGTCGGCGGCGTGAAGAATCTCGTCGATTTCCGCGGTCATCAACGGATCGCCCTTCACCCGGTGTGACATCAACTCCGCATTGCCGCGGATCGCCGTGAGCAGGTTGTTGAAGTCATGCGCGATGCCGCCCGCAAGCCGGCCGACGGCTTCCATTTTCTGCGCCTGCCGCAGCTGCGCCTCCAGCTTCACGCGATCGCTGATGTCGTGCACCGTCGTGAGAATCGCCGGCTGCCCGCCGAATTCCGTCAGCGAGAAGAACGCCTCGACCTGGATCACCTCGCCGTCTTTGCGCACGCCACGCAGAGCCAGTTGCACGCTCGGCATCTTCTCGGGATCCAGCCGCGACATGTGATCGGCGACGAGCGCGCGATCCTGCTCGTGGACGAACCGATCCGGATCCTTCGCGTCGAGCAACTCTTGCGGCGTATAGCCGACCAGCTCCGCCGCCTTCGGGTTCACATAGACGATGCGGTCGTTCTGGGAGATGTAGACGCCCATCAGCGACTGTTCGACCAGCGCACGGTACTTCGACTCGGCAGCGCGCAGGGCCTCCTCGGATATCCGACGCTCCGTGATGTCGCGCGCCACCGCCTGCATGCCGGTCAACTTTCCCGACGAGTCGGTGGTGATCCACGCATTCTGACCAAGCCACACCTCGCGGCCGCTCTTCGTGATGGCGGGAAACTCGACGTACGAGCTGGGCCGCCGTTCCACGGTCTGGCGGTAGTAATGCTGCAGGATTTGCGGCCGGTAATCGGCGCGAATGAACTGCGTAAAGCGCCGGCCGATCACCTCGCTCGACTCGTACTCGAACATCCTGAGCGTCTGCGGATTCACGAACCGGAAATATCCTTCCGCATCCGCCTCGAAGATCACGTCGGCCGCTGACTCGAACAGATGGCCGTAGCGATCCTCGGTTGCTTTCAGCTGCTCCTCGGCGGCCTTGCGGGCGCTGCCATCACGGCAGTAGAGAACGATGCCGGCGACTGCGGGCTCGTGCAACAGGTTGCGGGCGACGCCCTCGGTCCAGCGGGTCGAGCCGTCGCTGTGGCGGCATCGGAAGCCGCCTCGCTGCGGCGTTGCCGGATCGTCGAAGAGCCGGTTGACCAGCGCCTGCCACGCGTCACGATCAACCGGGTCGACGAAGTCGCGCACGTGCAGCCCGAGCATGTCCCCGGGAGCGTATCCCAGGACGTCTGCCGTCGATGGATTCGCCCACTCGATCACGCCGTCGGCGTTGATCAAGACGACGGCGTCGATGCTGAAACCGAGGACTTCGGCGAGCCGCTCGGCCCCGATCCGCGCGTTCACCACAACGCCGCCTTCATCTCGGCGATTGCGATTTCGACCTTGGCGAGATCGTCGAGGACGCGCTCCACCTCCGCCAGCGTGGCGGCGAGCGATTCCGGCGACGGCGTGCCGCCGCGTTTCACTTCCCACGCCAGGTCGCGCGTCGTCTCGGCGCAGGCCCGGCAGACCTGCAAGGTGCGTTCGTGCGCGTCGATGAGGCTGCGGACCTCGGCTTGTTCTTCTGGCGTCACTCGCGAGACCGCTAGGTGCGCAGCAAGTCCGGGCGCCAGTGCTTGATTGCCGCCTTGATTTCCCTGGGTGGGAGGTTGTCGCGGACCGCGCGCTCGAGCAGCGGCCCAAGCTCGTCGTCCGATGCGAAGCGCAGCGCGATGATTTGCTGCTTGCTTAGCCTCGAGAGCTGGGTGTCCTGGCCCGCCGGCAGCAGTTCCGCGGCGCGGATTTTCATTTCCGTCAGGATGATGCGATCCTGCAGGCGCACGACGTAGGCGCGGGTAATCCAGCCAAGCTGGATCGCCGAAAGAATCACGAACAACAGCGCCCAGTCGCGAGTGTCACGGCCGAAGAACAGCTGCATCACCAGCAGCACCAGCGCGATCAGGGCGAGCAGCCACGCGATGACCGTTTCGGTCGGACGGTAGGTGTGATTCTGAAACGATTGTTCGGCCATGTCGGTGTTCGCCCTGGCGCTATTGCAGCGTTCCGTTGAGTTCTTCGTAGATCCTGCGAACGGCGATCGGTCCCTGCTGGTCGGCCAGGAACCATTCCCGATACGGGCCCCAGTCGGCCTGCTTGATCGCGTCCTCGACCGACAGGCCAAGCTTGTGAAGGCGTGTCACTTCAGCGATGACGGCGCGCATCGCACGCTGATATTCCACGAGCTCCTCGCGCGAAGCCTTGGGCTCCTCGATGAAACCGTGGCCGGGCACATATCGCTCGACATCCATCTGCAGCGCCCAGTTGATCACGGCCAGCCACTCGCTCGGATAGGCGGAGCGCATCGCCGGGAACACCCGATTGAGGTAGACCTCGCTCATGAACAGGATCTTCTGCTTCGGCAGATAGACCAGCAGGTCGCCGCCAGTGTGCGCACGGCCCAGGAACAACGCCTGGACCTCGATGCCGCCAACGTCAATCACCTGGCGGTCGCCGGTCATTGCCGGCGCATCGAGCTTCAACTGCCCCTTCGACGCCGGCGAGACAATGTAGGTAAGGTCCTTGGGCAACACCGCATTGCCCGCGGTGTGGTCTCCATGATCGGAACCGACGACGTACCACTTGACCGGCTTGGTGGTGACCTTGGCGATTTCGGCGAGCATCCTCTTCGTCGCTTCGGGACTGCCTTGACCGTCAGCGATCAGCACGCCGTCGTTGCCGACCACGAACAGCGAGACGGTGGTGAATCCCGGCTGCCGGATCTCTTCATAACCATAGACGTTGTCGGCCAGCTTGATCGTGCGCGGGAACTCGGACAGCTTGACACCGCGTTTCTCGGGATACGCAGTACGGACTTGCGCGTCCGAAGACCCGGACCCAAGCAACAGCACCAGTGCGGAGGCCACGGAGACGACAGCTCGCATGGGCGTCCATCGTACTTCAAGTTGTAGGATTGGCATATGCGAACCGACGAGACTGCGCGCAGCCTGTCACACCTGTTCTCGGAACTGGTTCACGGCGCGGCCACCAATGGCTTCGTCCTCAATACCGGCGACGGTGGCCTGTTGCAAGCCCTCGACCAGATGTCGGCCGCCGAGGCGTCAGCCTCTACGAACGGCGGCGCGACGGTCGCCGCGCATGCGCAGCACGTACGCTACGGGCTGTCGCTGATGAACCAGTGGCAGGCGGAAGGCGGCAACCCGTTCGCGAATGCGAAATGGGATGCCGCGTGGAAGGTGTCGACGGTCGGCGACGCGGAGTGGACCGAGATTCGCGACGGGCTCCGCGGCGAAAGCGAGCGCTGGCTCGACGTGCTGAAGACGCCGCGCGAGGTGAGCCCGGTGGAATACACCGGGCTGGTCTCGAGCATCGTGCATCTCGCCTATCATTTCGGCGCCATCAGGCAGATCAGCAAGTCCGCCCGCGGCCCGAAAGAAGGCACGTTCTAACTACGCTTGATGCGAGATCGCGCCGCCAACCACCGTGCGGACGATCTGGATGTCCTTGATGGTCTCGACGTCGACGGTGTGCGGATCGTCGGCGAGCACGACGTAGTCCGCGAGCTTGCCCGCGGTGATCGAGCCCTTGATGGCCTCTTCGCTCGACGCCCACGCGCCGTTGTAAGTGTTGACGGCAATCGCCTCGCTGACGCTGATCCGCTGGTTGGCGCCCCAGGTCTTGCCGTCCCAGCCCTTGCGCGTCACCATGCCCTGGATTCCCATCAACGGCGCGAACGGGCCCGGGCTGAAGTCGGAGCCGGCGCACGCATAGACGCCGCCGTCGAGCAGCGACCGGAACGCCATGCAATTCTTCATCATCTCCTCGCCGTAGTACACGAACTTGTCCGGGTTGTAGTACGCGTAGGTGGTGAACAACGCCGGCACCGCTCCGACGGCGGCGAGGCGCTTCACCAGGCTTGGATTGACGAGCGTGCAATGCGTGACTTTGGGGCGCGCGTTGGCGCGCGGCACGAGCTGCAGCGCCCGCTCGAGTGCGGTGAGGTACATGTCGATGGCGACATCGCCATTGGCGTGGCAGTTCACCTGAATGCCGGCGCGGTGCACGCGTTCGACCCACGCATTGAGCGTCTCCTGCGTTTCGGCGACGTTGCCCTTGTAGGGCGGATTGCTCCCCGGGTACGGCGTACTCAGCGCCATCGTCCGCTCGGAAAACGACCCGTCGATCATGTGCTCCGATGTCGCGCCGAACCTGATCCACTCGTCGCCAAAGCCGGTTTGAATGCCGGCCGCAATCAGCGCCTGCATGACGCGTTCGTTGCTCTCGTAGCTGATGCGATGTTTGAGCTCGCCGCGCGCGCGAACGTCCTGCATCGCCTGTAAATTGCCGCCCTGATGGTGGACGCTGGTCAGCCCGTATTTCGCGAACTGACGGGAGATGTAGGCGATGCCGTCACGCGCCCGCTGCTCCGCCTCGGCGGCCGTATAGGTCCGGCGCGCGCCGACCTTGGCGAAGGGCGCCGACGCGGTGTCGGTGACGCGGCCGTTCAACTCGCCGTTGGCGTCCTTGTCATACGTGCCGCCCATCGGATTCGGGGTGTGCTTGGTCACGCCCGCCATCTCGAAGGCTTTGGTGTTGTAGAAATAGGTGTGCCCGCCGCGATGCCGGACGATCACCGGATGATCGCGTGACACTTCGTCGAGGTCGCGAATGTTGAGGGCCCGCTTGTCGGTCAGCTTGGTGTCGTCAAAAAAGAACCCCTCGACCCAGGTGCCGGGCGGCGTCTGCTGAGCCCGCTCCCGCAGCTTGCCGATGATGCTGCGGATGCTGACGAACTCCACTTCGAACGGATTGCCAACCAGCACTTCATTCAGCAGCGTCTCACCGCCGGCGTGATTATGGCAATCGATGAAGCCGGGGACAACGGTCATGCCCTTGGCGTCGAAGATCTGCGTGTTCCTGGCGGCCAGATTCCTGATGTCGGCAGTCGTGCCAACCGCGGTGAATCGGGTTCCGGTGACGGCGAACGCTTCGGCACGCGGCGCGCGCGTGTCCATCGTGTAGACCTTGGCGTTGAGCACGATCAGATCCGGATCCCGGCCGAGGTGGCCGGTTGACGGCGTTTGCTCCGCGTGCGCGGACGCCGCGGCATCGAAGGATGCGAGCGTGGCCAGGCCGGCCACCGATGCACCGGCCTGGTTGATGAAGGTTCGACGGGAGTGCCGCGGCTTATCCATGGACGGGCATATTAGCGCCCGTCGATGAGATCACCAAGGCCGCCGACGCGGTCGAGAATCGAGCCCTCTTCCTTGCGCCAGCCTTTACTTTGCGGCGCCGCGGAGTAGATCCGATCGGCCATGCGGCTCAGCGGCAGCGACTGCAGCCAGACGCGGCCCGGTCCCTGCAGCGTCGCGAAGAACAGGCCTTCGCCCCCGAACAACGCCGTCTTGATGCCGCCGACGAACTGAATGTCGTAGTTGATGCTTGGCTGCAGGGCGACCAGGCAGCCGGTGTCGACGCGCAGGCTCTCGCCGGGCGCGAGATCGAAATGGTGAATGGTGCCGCCGGCGTGCACGAAACAGAGGCCATCGCCTTCAAGCTTCTGCATGATGAAGCCCTCGCCGCCGAACAGGCCGACGCCGAGCTTCTTCTGAAACGCGATGCCGACTGACACGCCGCGTGCGGCGCACAGGAAGGAATCCTTCTGGCAGATCAGCTGACCGCCGAGCGCGCGCAGATCCATCGGGATGATCTTGCCCGGATACGGTGCGCCAAATGCGATCTTGTGCTTGCCCTGTCCCTGGTTGGTGAACACAGTCATGAACAGGCTTTCACCCGTCAGCAATCGTTTGCCGGCGCCGAGCAATGCATCCATCACGCCTCCGGACGGGCGGCTGCCGTCGCCGAAGATCGTCTCCATCTGGATCGCCTGCGTCATGTACATCATCGATCCGGCTTCGGCGATCGCCCCTTCGCCGGGATCGAGCTCGACTTCGACAAACTGCATCTCGTTGCCATGAATCTGGAAGTCGATGTCGTGGGCGCGGCGCCCCGGGGCCGGCGGCGGTACAAACGCGCCGGCCGCCTGCCCCGGGGCACCCGCGGTGCCTCTCAGGAACGGCGCGAAGGCCGGTACCTCCTTCACCTTCTGCCAATTGGTCATGCCGGATGTGAAGACCAGCGTCTCCGCATCAATGCTGCCGTTCTGGAGGTTGTTGATGATTTCCTGCTGCCCCACCGGCCCGACCTGATGGCCGCCGATGGCCATGTACCACTGATTCGATCCGTCCATCGTGATCCTCGCAGAGTCCGCAGTTTACGGTTCAGCGTTCACAGTTGCAGTTGCAGTCTGCAGTGCAGTCGACAGTCTCAGTCCGCAATCCAGTCGCGAGTCAGCTTCCAAGTAGGCGCCTCAATCGGCTTGCGAATCGATTCTGTTCGCGATATCGGTCTCGAGCGCGTGGACGGCCGCCGGGTCCAGGCCCAGTTGGTGAGCGAGCTGTGCCAGATAAATCCGCTCGGAACCGGACACGGCTTCGTCGGCACGGACAATCGTGAACGCCAGTGTATAGAGCTCCGTCCTGGTCGCCGGATCACTGACGCCGCGAACGATCTCGGACAGCGGGCGGCTGTGGTTGAGTTCGGTTTCGACCACCGCCTCGAGGCCGGCCTCTCGCGCCCGTTGGAGGATCAGGGCGCGTTCCGAGTCGCTCAGCGTGCCGTCTGCTTTGGCGGCCGAGACCGCCAGCTGGATGATTCGAACGACCGGGTCGAGGGCATGTTGAAACGCTGTCGGCAAGGGCGGGACTGCGGCACCAGGCACCGCCGGCCCTCCCGGCACCGCGGTTGCGCCCTGATTCTGATTCTTGAGCGTGTCGTAAATGCCCCACGCCACACCGGCCGCGCTGATCAGCGCGCTCGCACTCAGAAAACCCTTGTTCCCGGTCAGGAACTTGCCGGCTTTGCGCGCCCGCTTGCGCCCGGTTCGGCCCAGCGTGCCGCGCAATACGATGCCGAGCATGTCGGCTGGATTATTCAGCACCGCGCTTCATCCCTCCGAGATATCGATACGAAGCGTGCACCTGGGAGTTCCACCGGAAATACCGAAGGATCACGACGTATTCTTCGTTAAATCTGATTTGCCGGCGGCCGCGCCCCGACCGCCTTCGCCGGCTCGGGGGTCCAGTCCTCGCCGGGATTGATGAACCGGTTGGTTTCGAGCTTGTATTGCTTGTCGTAGAGCTGACGGTAGCGCCCGTCGCGGGCCAGTAGCTCGTCGTGGGTGCCACGCTCGACGATCTCGCCGCCTTCCATCACCAGAATCTGATCGGCGCTGCGAATCGTCGACAGCCGGTGCGCGATGACGAAGGTCGTCCGGCCACTGCGCAGCTGCTTGAGCCCGTCCTGGATCATCTCTTCGCTTTCGCTGTCCAGGCTCGACGTCGCTTCGTCGAGGATCAGCACTTTCGGCTGCGCCAGAATCGCGCGCGCAATCGACACGCGCTGCCGCTGCCCGCCGCTCAATTTGATGCCGCGCTCGCCGACGATGGTGTCGTAGCCTTCGGGGAACTTGAGGATGAACTCCTCACAATGGGCGACCCGCGCGGCGTGCTTGATCTCGTCGAGCGTCGCGCCCGGCCGGGCGTAGCCGATGTTCTCGGCGATCGTGCCGTCGAACAGGAAATTCTCCTGCAGCACCGAAGCCAGCTGTTCCCGGTAGTCGCGCAACGGCACGTCGGTGAGCTCTTTGCCGTCGACCAGCACGCGGCCCTTGAGCGGGCGGTTGAACGCCATCACCAGGCTGATCAGCGTGCTCTTGCCCGAGCCGCTCGAGCCCACCAGCGCGGTGGTCGTGCCCGGCGCCGCATGGAAGCTGACGCCCTTCAGGACCGGCACTCCGGGGTTGTACTCGAACCACACGTCGTCGAAGACGATGTCGCCGCGAATCGCACCCAGCGAGGACTTGCCGGCGTCGGCTTCGTCCTCGGTCTGCATGTTCATGATTTCACGGATGCGATCGAGCCCGGCAAACGCTTCGGTGATCTGCGTGCCGATGCTCGCGATCTGCACCATCGGCGCCGCCAGCAGCCCGATGAAGAAGATGTACATGACGAAATCACCCAGCGTCATGCGTCTGGCGACGATATCGTTGCCGCCCATCCAGATCATGACAACGCCGACCACGCCGATGATCACCGTGCTGCCGGACGTCGTCGCCGAGACACCGGTCATCGACTGCGCGATGTTGCGGAACAGCCGGTGCGCGCCCGTCGTGAAGACGATCTCTTCCCGCTTCTCCGCGGTATAGCTCTTGACGATGCGGATGCCGCCGAGCGCTTCGGTGAGGCGGCCGGTCACCTCGGCCTGAATCTTGCCGCGCTCCCGGAACAGGGGACGCAGCCGCTTGAAGGCGTAGGCCATGCCGCCGCCGAACGTGCCGAGCACGGCGGCGGTGACAAGCGTCATCCGCCAATTCAGATACAGCAGGACACCGAGGCTGATGATCGCCGTGACAACGCCGCCGACGAGTTGCACCAGTCCCGTGCCCACCAGATTGCGGATGCCGTCGGCGTCGCTCATGATGCGCGACAGCAACACGCCGGTCTGGGTCGAGTCGAAGTACCGGACCGGCAGCCGCATCACCTTGGCCTGGACTCGCTTGCGCATTTCGGTGATCGCACGCTGCGCCGCGACGCCGAGGATTTGCGACAGACCGAAACTGGTGATCGCCTGCACGATGGTCGCCGCGCCGGCAGCGAGCGCAATCGGCAGCAACAGCTCGTGGCGGCCCTTGCCGATCACGTCATCGATGACGTATTTCGACAGCGCCGGCAGGACGATTCCCGACAGACGGCTGATCATCATCAGCGTCAGGCCAATCGCCAGCCTGCGCCGATGCACCCACAGCAACTCTCGGAATTCGCGCCACGCCGCCTGCGAGTCGATCTTCTTCTTCGCCGCGGTCGGCGCGGTGTCGGCGATGCGGCCGCCACTGGCACGCTCCGCCCTTCGCATCGACGGCGCACCAGATCTCAAAATCGCCATCTATTTCCTGTCTGCCTGTCTGCCTGTCCGCCTGTCTGCCTGTCTGCCTGTCTGCCTGTCTAGCCTGCCTAGTGCAACGCGTTTGGAATCGACAGCGTGAACGGCGCAATGCGCGCTTCGAACGTGTCGCCTCCTTGCGTCACCATCGTGTACTCCCCATGCATCGTCCCGACCGGGGTCTTCAAATGACAAAAGCTGTTGTAGTTGTAGACCGTGCCCGGCGCGAGCACCGGCTGTTCGCCGACCACCCCTTCGCCGCGCACCTCCTCTTCCTCGCCGTCGGCGTTGGTAATGACCCAGTGCCGGCTGAGCAGCTGCGCGGTCTCGTTCCCGACGTTCGAGATGCGGATGAAATACGCGAACCAATATTCGCTCTCTCTCGGTGAGCTCCGCTCGGCGAGATACTTGGTCGTCACCTGCACGCGAATGCCGTTGGTCGTCGTGTCGCTCACATCTGGATTATTACAGCTTTCAGCTATCAGCTATCAGCTATCAGCTATCGGCTATCGGCTTTCAGCTATCAGCTTTCAGCTATCGGCTTTCAGCTTTCAGCGATCAGCTATCAGCTCTCAGCATTCAGCTCTTGGGCAGCACGCAGCCGTCAATCGAGGTGGCCGCGTTCTGCGTCGCCCATCTCGACGCCGCCGCCGGGAAAGTACTCGCGCCAGCGTTGGGTCACGATGCGCGCCGTGGCGTCGTCACAACTGACTTCTTTCGGATACCAGGGTTTCATGCGCGCATCGATCACGATCGGCGGCTCATACGTAATGTGATGCCGGACGACGCGCTGGGATGCGGAGTAAATGTCGGCGGCCGGCTCGAAGCGCGTAAACGTCGTCCACAGGAAATTCATGTCGCTGCGCGTGGCGCGGGACGGCTCGTCGCTGACCACGATCAGCGGCCAGCCCGCGAATGCCGGATGAGCGGCGATTCGGGCCGGCGCGTCGCGATCCTCGGCGAACCGGCGCGCGCCGACGACCAGGCACCCGCCGCAAAACACGCGAACGTCGCTGACATCCGGCGGCGGTGGCGTGGCTGGCGCGAAGACGCGCGGCAACTCACGAACTGGATCGCCCAAGCCAAGCCAGACACCCTTCGATCCTTCGTTGACGGCGGGGCCGGTGTAATCGAGCGTGTCCATCGACAGATTCGAGAACACGTAAAGGTCGTTCTGCGGATTGGTGCGTTCGAGGACGTGCTCCAGCGTCGCACGAAAATCCTTCAAATTCACCAGCCGATCCGTCATCAGGATGAATTTGGTCAGCGACAGCTGGCCTTCGCCGAGGATGCGGAACGCGCTGGCCATGGCTTCGCGCTTGTAGCGCTGTTTGACGACCGCGCCGGCGAGCGAGTGATAGCCGGTTTCGCCGTACGACCACAGCTGCTCGACCGCCGGCATGACCAGCGGGAACAGCGGCGACAGCAGTTCCTGCAGGAGGTCGCCGATGTAAAAGTCCTCCTGACGAGGCTTGCCGACGACGGTCGCTGGATAGAGCGCGTCTTTGCGATGCGCGATCTGCCGCACATCGAACACCGGGTAGTCGTGCTGCAACGAATAGTAGCCGTAGTGATCGCCGAACGGGCCTTCCGGACGCCGCGCGTGCGGCGCCACCTGCCCCATCAAGGCGAACTCCGCGGTGGCGATCAACGGATGCGGATGGCCATTGGGCGCCAAGATCTGCGGCAGGCGTTCGCCGGCAATCAACGATGCCAGCATCAACTCGGGCACGTTCTCCGGCAGCGGGGCAATCGCAGAGAGAATCAGCGCCGGGGGCCCGCCCAGAAACACGGTGAGCGGCAAGGGTTGATTGCGCGCTTCGCACAGCGCGTAATGAAACCCGCCGCCCTTGCCGATCTGCCAGTGCATGCCAGTCGAAGCGCGATCGTAGACCTGCATGCGGTACATGCCGAGGTTGTGACCCGGCTTGTCGGGATGCTGCGTGTAAACCAACGGGAACGTCACGAACGGGCCGCCGTCGTCAGGCCAGCTGGTGATGACCGGCAGGCGGTCGAGCCGCACGTCGGTGGTCACCACTTCGCGCACGGGGCCGGTGGCCAGGCGATAGGTGCCGACCTTGAGTAGATCGAGGGCGACGTCGCGGGCGCCCCAGAGCTTCGCGGGCGTCGGCGGCAACAGCGTTTCTGCAAGGTGCACGACTCGCTTGATGAAGGCGAGCGGCCGCCGGCCGAAAGCGAGCTCCGCCCGTCGCGCCGTACCGAACAGATTGGTCACAAGGGGAAAGTCGGCACCCTTGACGTTGGTGAACAGCAACGCCGGCCCGTTAGCGGCGATGACACGGCGATGAATCTCCGCGGCCTCCAGGCGAGGATCCACCGGCGTGTCGATCTCGACGAGATCGCGATCGCGGCGCAGTTGACCGACGAACGAGCGAAGGTCGGTATGCACTACTGGCTGCACACCCAGAAGGTGCCCGCGACCACTTCGTCGCCACCGCCGTTTGCGCATGGCTCGCGTTCGATGATCACGGCGGCCTTGCCTGCCGCCGCCGCGACCCGCTGATACTCGTCGATGCGGACCACAGTGGTGGATGCCAGACGCACCTGTTCCTCGGCGAAGAATGTCGTCGCGTATGCCACCCAGTAGTCGGCTCTCCCGGCCGTGATGCCGCGCCCGACCAGGTAGTTGGCGAGCTGCCGATGCGGTCCGACCGGCGGATCGGTACGGTAATCCAGGAACAGGCGGACGTGACTCGCCGCCGACACCGCTGCCCATACGAGCATTGCCCCCGCCATCGCGCGCCGCGGGACCGGGCGCGTTTCGTAGATGAAATAGAGGGTCATCACGCCGACACCCAGATACAGCATCAACAGCGCGTAGCGCAGCGTCACCGGATCGAGACTGCCGCATCGGGTCAGCGAATACACCACACCGGCCTGCAGTCCGACGAGCACCAGAAAGCTGCCGACCGCGGCGCGCCCGGTCCAGAGAGGCTGGCGCGTCGCGATGCTCAGCCACGCAACCCGGACCAGCGCCGCGAGAAAAATCGCGCCGAGCACGGGCCAGAACGGGGGCACACCATCTGGCAATGCGCGCAGCAGCGACCGTACTCCATACACCGAAAGCGGAGTGTTGATGGCGCCAAAGACATGGCCATAGAAGCGACTGAATAATTCAGTGATCGCCGGCACGATTGCCGACGCCGGCGCGACGCACAGCCGCTGCGCTGCCGGCCCGAACCCCTCGTTGCCGGCGAACACCGTCGCCACCGCCGTCCCGGGACCGAACGGGGTCGAGAACACGTAGGCAGTACGGACGACCTGCGCCACCAGTAAATAGCCGATGGTGGCGAGGGCGACACCGCGGAGGCGGGCGACATTCATCTTGCGATCGGCGAGCCAGGCAATCGCCACAATGGCAGTCACGCCATAGATCGTGAACTGTCGATGTATGAAGCCGAACGCGAACACCACTCCAAACCAGAGCGGTCGATCGCGCAACACCCATAACAGCAGCACGTAGAAAAACGGCTCGGGATTGCCCCCGCCGGTTTCCACCAGAGACGCCGCCATTCCCGGCGGCGCAAGCACGAAAAACAGCGACGCCAGCAGCGCCCACGCCGGATGCAATCGCGCATCGCGATGCAGCACCCACATCAGCAACGCCGCCGTCGCGCAATTGATCAGGACGACGGGGATTTTCAAGGCGGCGACGGAGGGACCAAATAGCAGAAACAGCGGCGCCGCAAGCCAGGCCTGTACGGCCATCAAGTAGCGATCGCCGTAGATGAACATCGGAAAGGCGCGGCCTTCAGCGATGTGCTTTGCCATCAGCCCGAAGATCGCCTGGTCGGCATCGAAGCCGGCCTGCTCCCACAGCAGAAACACGGCGCTGCGCGCAATCACCATGGCGACGGCGACGGCAACAGCGATCTGGAATCCGCGTCCGCGCATTCGATTGACTATACTACCTGGGTCCTTGGAGAACGACGGGTTCCGGCGACGATACGCACCACCGTGGGCTCGGGGCGCGATGATCGTCGCCATCGGAGTCTGCGCGTGCGTTGCCTACCTCGCGGGCGCCGCGCGCGGTGTAGGCGCCGCCAGCGCCGATCGCGTCTTCACGCTCGCGGACTCACCGTGGGCACAGTCACTGCTTCCGCTTCGGGATGTGCCGCTTGGTGCGGACCTCAGTCCCTCTGTCGTCGTCGCGCGCGGTTCGATGGCAATCGCGAAGGGGCGTCGATCCGCGCCGCACGATCTAGCCGCCGTGGCGACGGCGGCCGCGGTCGCGGCCTTCGCGGCCTGGCTGATGACCGCGGGTGTGTCGCCGTTCCCCGCGGCGCTCGGTGCCATCGGGCTCAGCATGGGCGCGGCGTTCTGGTCTCATGGCGTCTGGTGGAGCAACGACGGCGTCTCGCCACTGTTCGGCGTCGTCGGCATCTGGACGCTGCAGTTGTGGCTGAACACGCGACGGCGTGCGTTCGCGATCGTTGCGATGTCGGCGGCGGCGATGGCACTGGCCGAAGATCCGGCATGGCTTGCCGTCCTTCCAGGAGTCGCAGTCTGGCTCTGGCAACGACTTCCGTCGAACCGCGAACGAGTACGAGCGGTGCTGTCGCTCGTACCCGTTGCGGCGATGGCGATTCTTGCCGTCATCCGTCACAACTCGCTGGCCGGCTCGCTGGCATGGGTCCGAGCGACTGCAGAAACCCTACCCGGATCGTTGGCACTATGGCGGGCGTCCATCGCCGACCCGGCGACCGCCTCGCCCACCAAATGGCTGATGGACCTGTCCGGCGAGTTCACGCCGTTAGGCCTCGCGCTGATCGTTATTGGCTTGGCTTTGCTTTGGCAGCCACATCATCGCCGGCCCGCCGTCGTGGTGACCGCCGGTTTGCTGGCCTGGCACGCCGTCCTGCCCCGGGGCGCGGGACAGATCGCGATGCCGCTGGCGATTGGCGGCTGGGCTGCTGCAGTTCTTGGTTTGCGGTGGCTGCAGTCACTGCCGATTCGTCGAGCGGACGTGCTGGTTGGCTTCACCGCGGCGCTGGTGATCGCGGAGCCCGCGATGGCGCGAGTCAGGTTCACGCAACTCGGGACTGATGATGATGCGCTGCGGCGCTATCGGATGGCCTACGATTTTCACGTCGACGGCCTCTCGCCGGACACGGCCGTCGTCGCCGAGTCGCGCCGCGCTGACGCGACCCTGGAGATGGCGTTACGTCGGGCCGGCCGATTCGCGGTGCTGGTGCCGCAGCACGCACGGCACGTCGAGCGGCTTGCCGACACTCATGCGGTCATCGCGTTCGCACACGCCCGCGCGAATCTCGAACGCGTCGGGTTCGTGTTCGAGCGCGCGTTTATTGGGGAGACACCGGTCGGCCGGCTAGCGGGCCGCGTGCCCTGCGTCGACCTCCAGCGCAACACGTGGGCCGAAATTTCGCCATTACTGATCGGCCGCACGTTAATCGTCTACGGGGCGGACGGCCACGCCCCTGGCGGCGTTGTGTTTCGTGCCGCAGGCGCAGACGGACTGACCGTGCGTAGCATCGAACCCCGGAGCATTCCGTACGAGCACGGCGAGCTGCCACAGGACGCTGACGCGCGCGGGCTCGCCGAGCTCCAGCGCAGCTCGCCGCACTTGCCCCTGGGGCGAATCGCGACGATTCGAATCCCCGAAACGGGCCGCCGCGATCCGATCGTGCTGACCCTCGATCGCGTGCCCGCGGCAATCGTCGCAATCAACGAAGGCCCGTCGGCCGCGACCGTGTGCGGCGGTCCTCGCAATGCCGATCTGACGTTGGGCAGCGACACTCGTACGTTGACGCTGCCGTTGATATCCGGCGACATCTTTGGCGCCGGGTGGCACACCATCGAGGCGGATCCGGATTACTTCCGCTGGACCGGCGCGCCAGGTGCGTTGGTCCGCATCACGATGCCGCGGCCCGTGAGGTTCCGGGTGACGATCACCGCCACGCCGGCCGCACCACCGGCCCGCCAACCCACCATCGACTTGACGGTGAACGACTGCCAGTTGACGCGCCACCCGATGGCCCGCGTGCAAGGCGACTACACATGGGAGGTCGACGCGTCGTGCTGGCGCAGCGGCGCGAATCGTCTGTGGGTCGGCGTCGCGCCACTGGTGACGCCGGCGTCGCTGGTCGGCGGTACCGACACACGGCCGCTCGGCGCCCGGGTCGGCGCCATCCGGCTGGAACGGCTGACCGCCGATCAGAACGCGAAATAGATAAAGTTCAGCGCGGTCCCGCTGCGCAAGGTCAGGATTGCCGCGAACATCGCGCCGCATAGCAGCGCTTGCGCCGCCACCACTGACCACGCCGGGCGCGCTTCCGGTGCGTCAATGGCCCTGACGAGATCGCGACCGCCACACTCGGCCCACACATCGTGAATCCACAATGGCAGGGAATAGATAAAGGCCAGCGAGAACAGATACAGACCCGCCGCCCGGCCAAGCGGCGTCGAGTCCGCCGGCGAGAGTTGCAGATCCGTCAGCAATTGTTGCCATTCGGTCTCACGGAAGATCAACCATCCCAGGCACGTCAGCGCGAACATCGCGATGGTCTGTGTCACCCGCAGCCAGCCGCCCGGGCGGATCGCGCGGTGCGGCGTCAGCCTCGCCACGATCAGCAGCGCACCATGGTACGCGCCCCACAACACGTAGTTCCAGCTGGCGCCATGCCACAGCCCCGAGGCGACGAACGTGATCATCAGATTAGCGGCCACCCGCCACGGCCCGCGGCGTGAGCCGCCAAGCGGGATGTAGACGTAATCGCGAAACCACGTCGACAACGAAATGTTCCAGCGATGCCAGAAGTCGCCGGGTCCGGTCGCAAGGTATGGACGCGCGAAGTTCTTGATCAGGTCGAAGCCGTACCACTTGGCCACACCGCGCGCGATGTCCGTGTACGCGGAAAAGTCCGCGTAGATTTGAATGGCAAACGCAAACACGCCGGCCCACAGCACGAAGAAGTCGGGCTGCTGCAGCGCGAAGACCTTGTTGGCGATGACGCCGACGTTGTCGGCGATCACCAGTTTCTTGAACAGGCCCCAGACGATCAGGACGGTGGCGTCCCGCGCCGCGGCAGGTTCGAAACGGCGCGGCTGCTCGATCTGCGGCAGCAGGCTGGTGGCGCGCATGATCGGGCCGGCGACGAGGTGCGGAAAAAACGAGACGAACGCCGCGACGTCGACGAATCTGGCGCGTGCCGGCGCATGGCCGCGGTACACATCGATCGTGTAGCTCATCGACTGAAAGGTGTAGAACGAGATGCCCGCCGGCAGGGCGAAACGCAGCGCGATGTGCGGCAATTCCCAGCCAATTGCGGCGCCGGCCGCGGCGACGTTATCGACAAAGAAATTGAAATACTTGTAAAACCCGAGCAGACCCAAATTGGTGACGATACTGAGCCACAGCCAACGCTTCCGGACGGCGCTGGCGTGACGGAGCCCGGACCCGGATGCGTGCTCGATGCGCCGGGCTGCCCAGTAATCGATGAACGTCGTCGCAAACAGCAGGACCGGCCACCACGGATGCACCCAGCCGTAAAACACGTAACTGGCGAGGAATAGCAGCACGTTCTGCGCGCGCAACGGCAAGAGCCAATAGACGGCCAGCGTGACGAAAAAGAACGCGAAGAATTCGAGCGTCTGGAAGGTCACTTGAGGAACGGCGCGTGCAGCGCGGCAAACCGCTCCGTGTAGCGTTCCTTTTCACCGCCACGCAGGTGATCGCCGTCCGCGTAAACGGCCAGCGGCTGGTGCGGATCGCCCCACTCGTCATGAAAATAGGCGCCGCGCCGTTCCAGGTAGCCGCGCAGGTCGCGCAGGTAACGAAGGAGCGTTGGCGAACGCGCCGGCGGGCCAAACTCGGTCGGCCGGCGCTGCACGCATACGAAACCGAGGCGAATACCTGCCTCGTCAGCGGTCGCCATGATCAGCGGCAGCAGCGACGTCGTCAGCTGTTCGTTGAAATCCAGATTGGCATCGTCCGCGGCGGCGAGATCCGAGGCTTCGAACCTGCGCAAACGATCCAGCGCAAAGATCTCCGCGTTGATTTGGTTCACGTGATCGGAGGGGTGCTGCCCGTCGACGGCTGTGAAGAACGCCGGCGCCTGCATCAGCAGTGGTTCCAGCCATAAACGTGTACGATCGAAGCGATAGGCGACGCGAGCGACGCGATGGGCATCGGAAAAGCGGCCGAGTCGATGCGCGGCCAGGACCGCATCAAGTTCCGGCTCGTCGTCGCGCGCCACTCGATCGAGCAGCGCCGTGCTGACGGTCACCTGGCGGGTCAGCTGATCGTCGCGGAAAAAGAACATCACGCCGCGAACGTTACGTTGCGCGTTCTCCGCCACGAAATTCTTGAAGGCAAGATACCAATAGGCGACCGGACTACCCGGATGGAACAGGCCGACGATGGCGCGCCCGGTCAGGCGAGAGAGTTGGCCGGGATTGATGCGCACGCCCGCCATCGAATCGCCGATCAGGACGTATTCGGGTTGCACCTCTCGCAGCGTTGCCGCCGTCTCTTCGTCGAACGGCTCGCGTTGCCGCGGCGGCTCAAAGGTGGGAACGAAGCTGTCGCGGATCTCCGTGCCAGGCAGCGCGCTGTTGATGGCGCGCAGCCCGAGCGGAACGACCAACACGCCGGCCAGGACGATCGCAAGGGAAGCAACCTGGCTGGTCACGGCCGCCAACTACCCCTGGAACTTCTCGTCGAAGCTGCCCCCATAGATCGACGGACATTTGCCGCCCATCGGCCGCAGATAGGCCGCAAGCTGTCCGCGGTGATGAATCATGTGGTTGTTGCAGAACAACGCATAGTGCACCGACGGCAGCTTCATCACGCCCCATGCCTCGACGGTCTGCGACAGGTGGCTGCCGTCAAGCGCCAGCATCCGCTCGAGCGCCTTCGGGAATTCTCGCTTGTACCACTCCGCGAGCGCCGGGATCGTCGTGGCGTCGGTGGTGACACCGAATTGTCCGAAGTCGTTGTGGTTGACCGCGTTCAGAAAGCCGACGTCCGTCGTCGCGATGTGGTGGGCGAGCTCCCAGGCCGAACGCGAATTCGCTTCCGGCTTGTAGTCCTTCTTGTCGTCGGGGATGGCGTTGAGCACCTTATAGGTGGTCATCCATTCGGCCTGCAATTGCTGGCCGATGACTTGCGCGAGAAACTTCGCCTGATCTGCGGTCATTGAGAGGTCCTTTCGGATGAACTGAAGTCGGTCTCTACGATCTCGTCAGCTTCCGGTACTTGATGCGATGCGGCTGATCGGCCTGCGCGCCAAGGCGGCGCTTGCGATCCGCCTCGTAGTCCTGATAGTTGCCCTCGAACCACACCACCTCGCTGTCGCCCTCGAACGCCAGGATGTGGGTCGCGACGCGATCGAGGAACCAGCGATCGTGGCTAATCACCACGGCGCAGCCGGCATAGTTGAGCAGCGCTTCTTCCAGCGCCCGCAGCGTATCGACATCGAGGTCGTTGGTAGGCTCGTCGAGCAGCAGCAGGTTGCTGCCCTGCCGGAGCAGCTTCGCGAGGTGCACCCGATTGCGCTCACCGCCGGACAGCGTGCCGACTTTACGCTGCTGCTGCGCGCCCTTGAAGTTGAACCAGGACACGTAGGCACGGGACGCAATCTTCCGCTTCCCCATCTCGAGCTCGTCGACGCCGCCGGTGATCTCGTCGAACACGCTCTTGTTCGGATCGAGCTCGCGCGACTGATCGACATATCCGATCTGCACCGTTTCGCCCAGCCGCAGCGTGCCTGCGTCCGGCTTCTCCTCCCCCGTGATCAGCCGGAACGTGGTCGTCTTGCCGGCGCCGTTCGGCCCGATCACGCCGACGATGCCGCCACGCGGCAGCGTAAAGGTGAGGTCCTCGAACAGCACGGTGTCGCCATACGCCTTCTTGAGCCCGCGCGCTTCGACGACGATGTCGCCGAGGCGGGGGCCGGGCGGAATGTAGATCTCCACCGTATCGAGCTTCTGTTGCGTGTCTTCGTTGAGCAGCTGCTCGTAGGCGTTCAACCGCGCCTTGCCTTTGGCCTGTCGCGCGCGCGGCGACATGCGAATCCAGTCCAGTTCGCGTTGCAGCGTGCGCTGCCGCTTTGATTCCGCCTTCTCTTCCTGGGCGAGGCGGTGTTGTTTTTGCTCGAGCCAGCCGGTGTAGTTGCCTTCGTAGGGAATGCCGTGCCCGCGATCGAGCTCGAGAATCCAGCCGGCCACGTTATCGAGGAAGTAGCGATCGTGCGTGACCGCGACGACGGTACCGGGATAATCCTTGAGAAACCGCTCGAGCCACGCCACCGATTCAGCATCGAGGTGATTGGTCGGCTCGTCGAGCAGCAGCAAATCGGGCGACAACAACAGCAGCCGGCACAACGCCACGCGGCGGCGCTCGCCGCCGGACAGTTTGGTGACGTCGGCGTCGGGGGGCGGCAGCCGGAGCGCGTCCATGGCGAGATCGAGGCGCGAATCGAGGTCCCACGCGTTCGTGGCGTCAATGCGATCCTGCAGGCGCGACTGCTCTTCGAGCAGCTTGTCCATCGCCTCTGGCGTCATCTCCTCGCCGAGCTTCATGTTGATGGCGTCGTACTTTTCGAGCAGCGCCTTGATCTCGGCGACGCCCTCTTCGACATTGCCGCGGACGTCTTTTTCAGGATTGAGCTGCGGCTCCTGCGACAGGTACCCGACGCTGACACCCTGGCCGACGAACGCTTCCCCGGTGTAATTGTGCTCGACGCCGGCCATGATCTTCAGCAGCGTCGACTTGCCGGCGCCGTTCAACCCGAGCACGCCGATCTTGGCGCCGGGCAGGAACGACAGCCAGATGTCTTTCAGAACCTGGGAATCGGGAGGATAAACTTTCCCGAGGCCCTTCATTACATAGACGAATTGCGGTGGCATGAACGGATGATCATACAGGCCAATGGGCTCATGGGCCAATGGGCCGTGGGGGCCAAGAGGCCAAGGGGCCAAGGGGCTGATGGGCCAAGGGGCCAAGAGGCCAATGGGCCAATGGGCCAATGGGCCAATGGGCCAATAGGCCGATGGGCCGATGGGCCGACGGGCCGATGGGCCTACTCCGGTTTCAGCGTGACCAGCGTGTAGCGATCCGTTGGAAAATATTTCTGGAACATCTGCTTGATGCCGTCCGCGGTCAGCCGCTCGGTGCGTTGATCGCGGCGCGCGATGCCGGCGGGGTCCCAGCCGTAAAGGTGCACGGTCTGCATCGAGCCAAGCCAGTAGGCATTCTGCTTCGCGTTGGTCTCGAGATCGCGGCGCTCGAGTTCCTTCACTTTCTGCACGTCGTCGGCGCTCGGCCCTTCGGCCTTGAGCCGTTCGATTTCTTTCAGCGACGCCGCGACTAGCTTGTCGACGTTGTCGGGCGAGCTGCCGAATTGAATCTGCACCAGTCCATAACCCTTGAAGGGCGGTGAGTTGCTGAAGCCGACAGACACGCCGTAGGTACCGCCCAGTTCTTCGCGCAAGATCTCGCGCAGGCGGATGTTCAGGACCGACGTCGCCGCGCGAAGGCGGTGCATTTCGAATTCGTCAAAGCCGGGATCGGCGAAGAACGACATCACAGTCTGGCTGGCGGGTTCTTTGCCCTTCTTGACGTCTTCTTTGACGACCGCCGCCGGGAATTTCACGCCCATGTCCCTGGCCGCGGCCGTCTTTTTCCCCGTCGATGGCAACGACGCGACCCACTGCTCGAGCAGCGGCGTGATCTCGGATTCGGCAAAGGCGCCGACGAAGAAATACGTGAAGTCGGCCGCGTTGGAGAATCGCGCGTTGTAGAACGTGCGCATCGTCTCGAGGCTGAGCTCGTTGACGTCCTCCATCTTGAGCGGCTTCGAGCTGTAGTGTCCGGACGTGTTGACCTCATCCACCTTCTCGCCGAACACCGCGCGGGGATTCTGATCGCGGTTCTGCAGCGACGGCGCGAGGCGGCGCTTGAGCAACTCGAGTACCTCCGGCGTCATGTTGGGCGCCGTGTGCGCGAGATAATTCAGCTGCAGCGCGGTCTCCAAATCCTTCGGCGTACTCGAGCCGCTGATGCCCTGGGTGTACTCCGAAATCGAGGGTTGCGCCTGCGCGATTTTGCCGGACAGCATGCGGCTCAGATCAACCGGGTTCAACCCGCCCATGCCGCCGACGCCGACCATCGCCGTCGCCAGGCTCGCGCTTTTGAACTCCTTTTCACCGGCCAGCGACAGGCCGCCCGGCGCGTAGGCGCTGAACACGATCTGATCGTTTTTGAAGTCGGTCGGCTTCAACCAGACTTCGACGCCGTTCGACAAGGTCAGGACCGAGGCGCCGATCTCGGGGACGCTCCGCTTCGACGTCACCTTGCCCGGCACCGGCGGTTTCTCGACGAGCGCGCGATCCGCGGTGGCGTCGGTCCACGGCTCGACCGGCGCGTTATTGGCGCGCTCGATGGCGGCCCGCATCGTCTCGACGGACGGCGGCGGCGCGTCTTTCTTCTCCGGCGCGACGCCCAGCACCACGCGGTTCTCGCTGGTAATCAGCTCACGCGCGAGTGCGGTGACTTCCTCGGCGGTGATCGTCGGCAGGTAGGTGGACGCGATCCGGTACTCGAATTCCATGCCCGGAATCGGTTCTCGGGTTAGGAAGTGGCGCACGTACTCGTTCGCATAATTCGCGCTCTCAGCGGTGTCGCGCTCGCGATACGCCCGCTCGTAGCTGGCGAGCAGCGCCGCCTTGGCGCGATTCAATTCGTCGGCGCTGAAGCCGTGCTGCTGCGCGCGTTTCGCCTCCAGCATCAACGCGCCGAGGCCTTCGGTGATCTTGCCCTCGGGCACGACCGCTTCGAGCTCGAAGAGATCCAGCGATCGGCCGATGCTGGTGGTGCCCGCCTGCGCCCCGATGAACGGCGCGTTCGGGCGCCGTGCGATGTCGCGCAGCCGCAGGTTGAGCATCTGGGCCACCAGACCTTCAGCAAGCGACTTGCGATAACCGCGCACGGTTTGGTCCTGCTCGGCCTTGTGCTTGAACTCGACGGCCACCGACCAGCCCTGCGCCTCGGGATCGGTCGACATGTCGATCAACGTTTCCTTGTGCGCCGGCACGCTGGTGTCGACATTCGTGACGCTGCCCTTCGCCGCCGGGATCGGGCCGAAGTGCTTGACGATCAACTGCTCCGCTTCCGCCGCCGGAATGTCGCCGACAACCACCACCGCCATGCGATCCGGGCGGTACCACTTCTGGTAAAACGCCAGCAGGCGCTCGCGCGGCGCCTTCTGCAGCACCTCCGGCAGGCCGATCGGCAGCCGTTCGGCGTAACGCGATCCGTGGAAGATCACCGGCAGCTGCTTGTCCGTCAATCGCGAGCCGGCGCCAAGACGGCCGCGCCACTCCTCGAGGACGACGCCGCGCTCCTTCTCGACTTCTGCCGGCAACAACGAGATGCCCGCGGCAAAGTCGCGCAGCACCAGCATCCCGCGATCGACATAGCCGGGCCGATCGGTCGGGATCTCCAGCATGTAAATCGTTTCATCGAACGACGTCGACGCGTTGACGTGCGGCCCGAATCGCGCGCCGATCGACTCCAGGAACGACACCAGCTCGCCAGGCTTGAAATGTTCGGTGCCGTTGAACGCCATGTGCTCGAGGAAGTGCGCCAGACCCCGCTGATCGGGCTCTTCCTGGATGGCGGCCGCGTCGACCGCCAGGCGCATCGCCACGCGTCCGGCAGGCCGCTTGTTTTCGCGGATGAAATAGGTGAGGCCGTTCGGCAGCTTCCCGCTCTTCACCGCCGGATCGATCGGCAGCGTTCGATCGAGCACCAGCTCGGGTGGGATGGCCGGCGCCTGCGCGCCGCCGGCTCTGGGGGCGGCGACCTGCGCGGACGGCGTGGCGGCAACCGTCACGATGGCAAACAGCAGCGCGTACAGCAAGCGGGCGCGGGTCATTCAGGTCTCCTGCCGGATAGTATTCAGCAATGCGGCTCAAGATTAAACGTCTGGATCCATCGATCGGTCTGCCCGAACCCGCTACGCGCGGCGCTGCCGGGTTCGACCTTGCAGCCGCGGTCGACATCGAAATTCCCGCGCGCGCCATCAGGCTCGTAGGGACGGGGCTGGTGATTGCCGTTCCCGATGGATATTTTCTGGGGATATTCGCCCGGAGCAGCACGCCGCTCAAACGCGGGCTGATGGTTGCCAACGGCGTCGGCGTGATCGATGCGGACTATTGCGGCCCGGCCGACGAAATAAAGCTCCAGCTGTTCAACGTCACCGACGAGCCGGTGAAGATCGCCAAGGGCGACCGCCTCGCGCAGGGGATCGTGCTGCCCTGCCCGCGCGTCGAGTG
>DASPNQ010000235.1:0-6443 GCA_035626435.1 Vicinamibacterales bacterium | reverse complement strand
AACGGAGGCGCATGCAGCGGCAGCTCGGCAATTCGCGCTAGAACTCGATCACGAATCCCGCCGACGGCACGATCGGCAACAGCGAATCGGTCGCCCCGCTGACTCGGCCGTCGCGCTGCACCGAGTACGGCACGTTTCGCTCGTTGCGGCGATTGAGCGCGTTGGCAACTTCGACAAACAGGGTCACCTGACGTCCGGCGATCACCATCGCCCGATCGGCGCGCACGTCCAGGCGCGCATACGCCGGCAGACGTAATCGGTTGCGCTCGGTGGCCAGGCTGAGGAACAGGGGCTGCATGCCTCCGAACAGCGCCGGCGCGTTGGGCGAGAACGGCTCTTCGCCGAGGTATCCGGTCATCGGATAGTTACTGCCATAGCGGAACTTCGCGCCGATGCTGGTCCGGTTGGATAGCCGGGTCAGCACGTATGCGGAGAAGGTGTGCCGCTGATCGTAATCGCTCCAGAATTCTTCGGGCGCTTGCTCGTCGCTGTATCGGTGACGCGAGAACGCGTAGGCGATCCATCCTGACATACCGTTGGGCGCATCACGGCGGAGCGACGCTTCGATGCCGCGTGCTTCACCGCTCAACCGGTTTTCCCAGCGAGCGTCGCCGCGGCCAAGCGTGAACCGGTCATCGGAAAGGCGCCGCGGCTCAGCGCCAACCGCGCGCAGCACATCGTCTTCGCCTCGCGCATACACCGTCACCTGGGCGGCGAGCGACAACGGCATCGTATGGGACAGCGTCACGTCTGCATGCACCGCGCGCTCGTCGGCCAGACTCGGATTGGCGCGAACGCCATGGCGATAGGACAGCTCGGGCGGTTGGCGATACAGGCCGACGCCGCCGCGAATCCGCGTGGCTGGACCAATGGCGACCTCTGTGTTCATCCACGGCGAGACCGTGGTGCGAGGCGCGTGCTGCGCATAGTCGACGCGCGCGCCGGGCGACAACGACAGCCGTCCGAATCGCGCCGAGAGCCGCGCGAAGGCCGACGCGGAACGGCTGGCCGCCGCGTAGTCCGTGAGGGTTGCGGGAGTGATCGTGTTGTCAAAGGTGCGCTGCTGCGCGAGGGCATGCGACACGTGTTGCAGATCCGCGCCGAGCTCTGCGATCCAGCGATCCTCGAAGGCCGCGGTGGCGTCGACGCGCCACGCCGCGATCCGGTCGCGGCCGCGCTCGAGCATTTCGTCGCGGCTATTGACGTTGTTGAAGCCCATGCCGGTCGCATAAACGTGCTGCGCCACCGACCAGCGCGGCGACGGCGTGAACCGCCACGTCAACGCCGACAACCACGCGTGGCTCTTGGCCAGCGCCTGATCGTTGGCACTGAGATCCTCAACCGCTTCGTCGAACGTCGAACGCCCGGCGATGTTGAGGAAGCGCAGTTGATGGCGCGGCCCAAGATCGAGCGTGACCTTCGCCAGACCGTCGCTGAATCCGAAGCCAAAACTGCCCTCAGGATCGATGCGGGCCAGCAGGTAATCCAGGTAGCTGCGCCGCGCCGAGACCAGCCACGATCCACGGCCGTTGGCCAGCGGCCCCTCGGCGATCGCGTTGGCGCTGGTGCCGCTCAGGCCGGCGCGCCCGTGAAACGCGTCGCGATTGCCGTCCCGCGTCGTCAGATCGATGTGCGCGCCGAGCCGCCGTCCGTGGCGTTGCGGATAACCGCCAGGCAGTAACGTCGCCGCGCCAAGGGCCTCGCTGTTGACCATCGCGATCGAGCCGCCGTCGGTGATGCCATGGATCGTGTGAATCAGGAACGGCGACGGAATGCCGTCGACGGCGAGTCCCACTTGCCGGAACGGCGTCCCGCGCACGGCAAACTCGCTGTAGAAATCGTCCGTCGACGTCGCGGCGGGCAGCGCCTGTACCGCCCGTAGCGGGTCGTCGAGCATCACGCCGCGCAACGCCTGGAGATCGCGTCCGTGCAGAACGGCCGCGCCCGGCGCTTCGCCGACGCCAGACGTCGCGCCCGTGACGACGATGCGCTCCTCGTATTGGCCGGCGCCTTCGGAGAGTTCTACGACGAGTTCGAGAACCTGGGCGGCCGCGATGGCGACGTCTTTGCGGGCTTCGGCGAAGCCGACCAGCGAAACGATCACGGTGTGGCTGCCGGGTGCCAAGTCGAGTCTGAACGACCCGTCGGCGGCGGTCTCCGCGAACGCCGGCTGATGCTCGACTCGCACCAACGCGCCCGCGAGGGCCTGCCCTGTGCGCGCATCGACCACCCGCCCGGAAAGACCGCTGACGGTTTGGGCCGCGCTACTGCCGGCGAGCACCAGCCACACCATCACCGCTCGACTCAAACCCGCCATCGCTGTCACCATGAATCCTCTCCTCCGCGCCGTCGCGTTGCACCAGCCGTGCCAGGCGCCGCGCGCGAAGGACTGTCTGTCCAGAGTGACAGCGATCCGTCCAACTGACAAGACATTGTCAGTTTGATCGGACACACGAAAGGGACCAATGGCGGGGCGGAATCGGCAGACCCGGGCAGTGCAATCACGAGAGCTGGCGAGGGTGTTTGACGCAACAGTGCGCCTGTACCTGCGGTTGTCGGCGCTTTCTTCACAGCTGCACGGCGGCGGCGCCTTGTCGGGGCCGCGCCGCACCGTGCTGGTCGGCCTCTCGCGCACCGGCCCGCAAACCGTCGCGCAAATGGCGCGGGCGCGTGCGCAGTCGCGGCAGCGATTCCAGCCGCTGGTCAACGGCCTGCGGCGCGATGGCCTGGTCACGGCCGTGCCCAACCCCGCGCACAAGCAATCCCCGCTGATCGCGCTCACCGCCCGCGGCAGACGCGCGGTCGCGCGCATTCACGCCGCCGAACGCCGCGGCCGCGCCGCGGTGGCCGCGCGTATTCCGCTGGCCGCGCTGTCGCAATGCGCCGACGTGCTCGACCGCGTCGCCAGCGAGATCGAAACGACCATCGAAAAGCGCCGGCGCCGCGGCGCCGCCCGACGCTGATCGGAGTTGCAATTTCGCGTGATTCGGCGCACAGTGCGCGGTCAGAGGTGGCCCCATGCGTCGCTATGCTCTGCTGACCGTCGCGCTCGTGTCCGTCCTGTCGATTTCGCCGCTCGCGCAGACCTCGACCTGGCGGCCGGTGGTGCTCTCGGATACCGGCATGATTGCGTCGGGCCACGCGCTCGCGTCGGAAGCCGGACTGCGCATTCTCAAGTCGGGAGGCAACGCGGTCGACGCGGCGATTGCCGCGTGGGCGGTGCAGGGTTTGACCGAGCCGGAAATGACCGGCATCGGTGGCGACATGTTCATGTTGATCTACATCGCGAAGACCGGCGAGGTGAAGTTCATCAATGGCACCGGCGTCGCGCCGATGGCGGCGACCGTCGACTTCTACAAGGGCAAGGGCGGCCTGCCGAGCGACGGCATCCTGTCCGTCAGCGTGCCGGGAGCGGTCGCCGGCGCGGAGCTGGCCGCGAAGACCTACGGGACCAAACCGCTCGCCGAGCTGATGGCGCCGGCCGCCGAGCTCGCGGAACGCGGCTTTCCCATCACCGAAGCGCTGGCGGGCGCGATTCGCAACAGCGGCAATAAATTTTCCGCGTCGGCGAAAGAGATCTGGTATCGCGGCGATACGCCGCTCGGGTTCGGCGATCGCGTCGTTCAGAAAGACCTGGCGATGACGCTGCGCGAAATCGGCGCCAAGGGCAGCGCCGCGTTCTATCAGGGGCCGATCGCCGAGAAGTTTGCCGCCTACATGAAAGCCGAAGGCGGGCTGATCGACCGGCAGGATCTCGCCGCGCTCAAGGCGAACGAAGACCCGGCGATCAAGATCAACTACAAGGGCATCGACGTCTACGAGTGTCCGCCGAACTCACAGGGCTTCGTCATGCTGCAGGCGCTCAACATCCTCGAAGGGATGAACGTGCGCTACATGCGTCATAACAGCGCCGCGTACCTGCACGCCGTCACGGAATCCCTGAAGCTGGCGTTTGCCGATCGCAACAAGTACGTGGCGGATCCGAAGTTCACACCCGCCATTCCGATGCGCGAGATGTTGTCGAAGGAATACGCGGCGGTCCGCCGCGCGCTGATCGATCCGGACAAGGCGATTGCGGGCGAAGCGCCGTTCGGCCGGCCCACCGCCGCGCCGACCGATCGCGACCGTGCCTCCGCAGGCACCCCCCCGGCCTATGCGGCGCCGCAGCCGGTGCCAGGCACGGTGATCACCGCCGAAGAGAACGGCCATACGACGTATCTCGCGGTCATCGACAAGGACCGCAACATGGTCTCGATGACGTCTTCGCTGCTCAGCCTGTTCGGCAGCGGCCACGTCGTCCAGGGCGCCGGATTCGTCCTGAACAACCGCATGGCGTATTACGGACTCGACGAAGACGACGTCAACGTGCTGCGGCCTGGCAAGCGTGTGCGTCAAACGATCAACCCCGCGCTCGCGTTGAAGGACGGTAAGCCCTACATGGTCTTTGGCACGCCGGGCGCGGATACCCAGCCGCAGGCGCAGCTGCAGTTCTTTCTCAACATGACCGAATTCGGCATGAACGTGCAGCAGGCGCTCGAGCAGGACTCGATCGTCAGCACGTCATTCAAGAGCTCGTATTACCCGCATACCGCCGAGGGCAAGCTGCAGGTGCCCTCAACCCTGCCCAAGCACGTGCTCGACGAGCTCGCCGCCATGGGCCACAAGCTCGATATTCGCAACGTTCGCGGCGTCGGCTCGGTCAAGGCGATTGTCATTCACCCCAGAACCGGGGTGTTGATGGGCGGCGTTAGTCCCACCAGAGATAGTTACGTGATGGCTTACTAGGAATTGTCAGTTAGGAGTTGGAGTTCGGCAGTGGTATAAGACTGACGACTCTTTCGTCATCTCAGAACGTTTTATTGCGGCGGCGCGTTTTTCTTCGGTCTGGTTTCCTCGGCGGCCACGTTTTCCGGAGGGTACCCATGCGTCGAACGTTCGTCTTTGCTTTGTTCCTCGTCGTTTGCAGCACTTCCCCGTCATTTGCGCAGGCAGTTACGTCAGGCACCGGAGCGATCAACGGCAGGGTGGTCGATGCGTCGGGCGCGGTCATGCCCGGCGTGACCGTCACCATTTCCAGTCCCTCGCAGATGGGCGTTCGCACGGCGGTAACCGATGCGGACGGCAACTACCGCTTCACGGCCGTCACGCCCGGTGAGTATGTCGTGCTGTTCGAGCTGCCCGGTTTCTCCACGGTCCGGAACGAGGGCGTCCGCGTCAGTCTTGGCTTCACCGCTACGGTGAACGCCGATCTGACGGTGGCGTCGCTTCAGGAATCCGTCACCGTCACCGGCCAGTCGCCCGTTGTCGACACGTCGGCGACCTCGATCGGTACCACGCTCGACGCGAAGCAGCTGTCGGCGTTGCCGACGTCGCGCGACTATTTCTCATTGCTGGCGGGCTCGCCGGCGGTGCAGATGTCGCGCATCGATGTCGGCGGCAACACCAACGGCACGCAGCAGGGGTTCGTCGTCTACGGCACGAGCGGCCAGGTGCGGGTGATTTTCGAAGGCATCAACGCGACCGAAGCGACCGACGCGTTCGGCAACTACCCCGACATCGGCGGCATGGAAGAAGTGCAGATCAACACCGCGGCGCACTCGGCCGAGGCGTCGACGCCTGGCGTGCAGACGCAGTTCATCAGCAAGTCGGGCGGCAACCAGTTTCGCGGCACCTTCTATGGCGGCTACTCGCCTGAACGGTGGCAGAGCTTCAACATCGACGCCGATCAAATCAGCCGCGGCTTGTCAGGCGGCGGCGGCCTGAAACCGCAGGACGTCAATCGCCTCTCGTCATATCAGGACCAGAACCTGGGCCTGGGCGGGTACCTGATCAAGGACCGCCTGTGGTGGTACGGCTCGTATCGCCATCAGGACATCAAGGCGCGCTATGTGAATTTCCCGGTCAAGCCGCAGACGACGATCCTCAACAACTACAGCGGCAAGGTCACCTACAACCTGAGCACGAACAACAAGTTGATCGGCTATACGCAGCCGTCGCAGAAGAAACAGCCGCAGCGGTTCGACTCGTTCCTGCTCGGCGTCGATACCGGCATCAACACCTCGGAAGCAACGACGTGGAGCCAGAACTTCTGGGCGTGGGTGCACAAGGGCGAGTGGAACGGCGTGCTCAGCGACAACGCGTTCGCCGAGCTGCGCGGCGGCCAGTACGGCTACGACTGGACCAACGGCGTGAACGGCACCGGCCTGCGTTACGAAGACATCGGCAACAACCTGATCACGGGCCGCAACCGCAACTGGGCGCGCGAGCGGCGCCGCAACCAGGTGCTCGGCACGATCAGCTACTTCAAGAGCGGCTGGGGCGGCGATCACAACCTCAAACTCGGCGGCGAGGTGTTCGACGAATCCGTCACCGATATTTACATCGACGGCTACGAGGAGGACATCCTCCACGTGCTGAACAACGGCGCGAAAACCGAGGTGATC
>DASPNQ010000234.1:0-5379 GCA_035626435.1 Vicinamibacterales bacterium | reverse complement strand
CGCGCTCCTTCAACTTCTTGTCGATCAGCGACGGATAACTCTGATCGATCGGCAATCCAAGCCCCGCGGTAAGGCTGTCGCCGAGAAACACGATCCTGGGTGACTGGCGCGTGGAATTTTGCTGAGATGATTCGGGGAACGGCGCCGGCGCCGATGCCGTGGCGTTGGCGGGGGCGTTCGATTGGGCCGGCCGACCGCACCCTACGAGCCCGACGCAGAGCACGACAAGAGCGAACTTCATCACGCCACGTTGATGACGATCGCCGTGGCATTGTCGGTGGTGCCACGCGTGATCGCTTCGTGGACGATGTCCGCAGCGCCGTCGGCCGCCGACGCCGCGTTGGCGAGCACTGTTTCCATCGCCGCCGTATCGAGTTTGCCGTGCACGCCGTCGGTGCACATCAGGAACCGATCGCCGTGCTGCAACTGTTCCTCACGCGATCCCGGCTTCACATCGTCTTTCGTGCCGACCACCGCCGTGAGCACGTGGCGAAGCGGATGTTCCGGATGCGCGTCTTCCGCCTCTTTATGGCCGAGGACCGTGGCCAGCCACGTGTCGTCTTGCGTCAGCTGTTCCAACGCACCGTTTCGCAACCGGTAAATGCGGCTGTCGCCGACGCTGACCAGCGTCATGCGTCCATCGGCGACGAGGGCGGCGATCACCGTGGTGCCCATGCCGCTCAACTCGGGACTCTTCAGCCCCTCGGTATAGATCCGCCGATTGGCGAGCCGCACCGCGGTGAGCAGCCGGTTCATGTCGACGGAATGTTTGATTTCGAGGCCAAAGGGCCAGGTGATATCGGCCGACCCCGCGCTCTCTTCGATGAACCCGTGGATGACTTCGACGGCCATGTGCGAGGCGACCTCGCCCGCATTGTGGCCGCCCATGCCGTCGGCCACGACGAACAGGCCCAGCTCCGGCCACCAGCCGTGATGGTCCTGATTCATCTTCCGCGGACCGATATCGGTCCGGCTGCCTACGGTCAAGTCCATATCGCTGAAAGAATTATGCGCCGCTGGATACTCGGTATACGTATACTACCGGCGTCGTGGCCAACGCCGCCCTTCAACCCGTGATCGCTCGGGCCGGCGCCGCACTCGAACGAGGGCAGGCCGCCACCACCATCGACATCCTCGCGCCGCTCTTGCGCACCTCGTCGTCGCTGTCGAAAGACGACGAACTGACCGTCCGGGTCATGCTGGCTGAATCGTACCTCTTGCAGGGGGATCTTGCACAGGCCGGAACGGTGCTTGGGCGTTCGCCCGATACGCTTCGCGAAAGCCTGCCACCGTCGTCGCACTCGGCTCTGTGGAGGTTGCACGGCCGCGTCGCGTTTGCCCGCGGCGAGCAATCGCGTGCGATTGCGCTGCACAACCGCGCGCTGAAGCAAGCGGAGATCGCGCATGACTCGCGCGCCATCGGCCTCGCCCACTTTTATCTTGGCCAGTGCTACCGGCAGGTCGGCGACATGGCGATCGTACGCGAGCACATTGCCGAAGCCGCTGCGGCGCTGCATGCGGCCGGCGACAAGCGCCACCTCGCCATGGTGCATTCGCTCTCGGCGGTCATGCTCGCCCAAACCGGCCGCTACGACGAAGCCAACGCGGCGCTCCGACAGGCCGAACGCATGGCGTCCTTGCTGCAGGCCGATGATGTGCTGGCAACGGTCTATGGCAACCAGGCGATCGTCGCGCTGATCCGCCATCGTTACGAACAGGCGCTCGCCCTCGCCGACCGCGCGGTCACCATTCACGAACGACTCGGACAGGGACCGGGTCTGTCGATCGCGCTGGCGACGCTCGGGCAGATCTGCGTGCGCATCGGCGATCTCGATCGCGCCGACAAGGTCCTGCACCGCGCGCTCGACGTCCGCAGCGCCATGCAGTTCCACGAAACGACCGGCGCCGTCTACGACACGCTCGCGCAAATGTCGTTGATGCGCGGCGACTACGAGCACGCGGCGGAGTATTTACGGCAGGCCGCCGAGGCGTATGGCGCCTACGGGCGGAACACCAGCCGGTGGTATGAATGGTCGCTGCGCGTCATCAGCGCGCGCCTCGCGACACGGCGCGGCAAACCCGACGAAGCGCTGGCGATCGCCGACGAGATCGCGAAGTCGACCAACGCCCCGCCTGCCGAGACGACGGAAGCGGAATTGATCGCCGCCGAAGCGCTGCTCTCGGCAGATCGCAACGACGAGGCCGAACACCGTCTCACGAAAGTCGAATCGCGCCTCGATCCGCGGACCACGCCTGGCGCATGGGGCGAGTTTCTCCGGCTGCGCGGCGATTTGCGGGCGCGGCAGAATCGCACCACCGAGGCTTATCACGACATCGCGCAGAGTTCGAGCGTGTTCGAGCTGGTCGGCGAGCGCTATCAGGCGGCGATCAGCCAGCTCGCGCTTGCGCGGCTGGCCGCGAAAGCCGGCGCGAAGTCGACCGCCGATCGGCATTATCAGTACGCCTCTCAAGTCTTCCAGGCCCTCGGCGCCACGCGCGATCTCGAGCAGGTGCATGCTGCCATGGCGGCCGCGCAGTCGCCGGGCACCGGCGAGTACGTCGGCTCGCCCGCTGATGCCGACGACGCGCTGGTGCGACGGCTGGTCGACGCGGCGGTGATGCCCGATCTACTCGCGCGCGAGCTCGCCGCAACGCTGCTCGAAGCCGTCACCGCCGATGTCACGGCGGTCTTCGCGGAACTGCCTGGCGGCGACGTGCGGTTGATTGCCTTCGCCGGCACCGACGCGGACGGCGCCCGCGCCGTCGCGCGCCTCGCGATTCAAGGCGCGGTCTACGGCGCCGGCACGCTCATACTCGAATCAATCGGGCGCGAGCCCGACGGCCCGCGTCATGCGGTGATTGCCGCCAGCCGCCCGCTCGGTCATCCGCTGGTGCGCCGCGTCCGGATGATGGCCGCCGTGGCGAGGCAGGGCTTCGATCTGTGCGGCGTGCGCGACCGGCCGACGACAGCGGTCGACGCCAGCGTCGAACGGCCGCTCGAGCCGCTGCTGCCAGGATTTCTGTGCGCCAGCGCCGCGATGACGCGTGTCGTCGATCAAATTCAACGCCTGCAGGGCAACGACCTGACCGTCCTGATCACCGGCGAAAGCGGCACCGGCAAGGAACTGATCGCGCGCGCCATCCACGTCGGATCGTCGCGCAACGCCGCGACCTTCCTGCCCTACAACTGCACGACGACGACGCGCGAGCTGGCCGATAGTCAGTTGTTCGGTCACCGCCGCGGCTCGTTCACGGGCGCGGTGTCCGATCAACCCGGCCTGATCCGCACCGCCGCCGGCGGCACGCTGTTCCTCGATGAAGTCGGCGATCTGCCGCTCGATGTGCAGCCCAAGCTGCTGCGCTTTCTCGAGCAGGGCGAGATCATGCCGGTCGGCGAAAACCGTCCGCAACCGGTCGACGTGCGCGTGCTGGCGGCGACCAACGCCGACCTCGAGCAGCGCGTCGCCGAAGGCAAGTTCCGCGAGGATCTCTACTATCGCCTTAGCGTGATCCGCATCCACGTGCCGCCGCTTCGGCAACGCCGTGAAGAGATTCCGCATCTGGCAACGTTTTTTCTGCGCGACGCCTCCGATCGCCTCGGCAAACCGGACCTGCAACTCAGCTCGGACGTCCTCGATCTGTTTGCGCAGTACTGGTGGCCCGGCAACGTGCGGCAGCTGCGTAACGAGATTCAGCGGGCGGTGGCGATGGCGCCCGCCGGAGGCACCATCGGCCCCGAGCATCTCTCGGCGGATCTCACCGCCGCGTCGCCGGCCTCGGCTCCGCCATCAGCTGGGCGCGTCTCGCTTCGCGGTGGCCAGACGCTGGCGTCCGTCGTCGATGAAATCGAGCGCGACTTGATTCGCGAGACGCTGAATCGTCATCGCGGTAACATTTCTGAAACGGCCCGCGCTCTTGGACTGACCCGCCGCGGTCTCTATCTGAAACTGCGTCGCCTGGGCCTCGAAAACGTATCTGACGTGATTACTAAGTAATCAATTGACGTGGTGGTTGGATACTTTCTAAACACCCGGCCCTCGCGGTAACGCTCAGAACTGTCCTACTAAGGCACCTCGTTATCGTCATCGAGCGCTCCGTTTGCGCTCTTAAGCTCCGCCGGCAAATCGGGCGTGGAACTTGATCTACACCTCGGCGTTGCAATCCCTTGATTTGACCCTTTGGGACGTTCTTACCCCTGGAGCGAACCGTGGCTGAGAGACGAAAACCTGGAAAAGATGTGCAGCGGGCGTCGGAACGCATTGCGCTGAGCGTGCCCGCGAGGATTACGTGGAAAGACGCATCGGGCGCGGTGCGATTCGCGTCGGTGATGACCCGCGATGTGGGTGACGGTGGCGTGTTCGTGGAGTGCGACGGCGGCGCCGCGATTCCGTTGTTCCGGCTCGTGCACCTGCAAATCGAGCGCGCCTCGGCGGCGCACCAGCACCTGCCGCCGCGATTGCGCGAGGGCCGCGTCCTGTCGGCGGTCTGGCGCGTCGCGCCTTGCCGACGATCGACGGGGACGCCGTCCGGTTACGCCCTGCGATTTCTCGTAGAGCCGGCTGGCCAACTCACCCGGACAGCAGCCCCGACGCTGGCCGCAGTCGCAGTGTAATTTCGGCGTGGAGCTGGGACCCGGCTGATTGCCTGGCCCGGCTCCCTCGCTCCCCAGCTCCCCAGCTCCCTCGCTCCCCAGCTCCCTAGCTCCCTAGCTCCCTAGCTCCCTACCCCCTTCTTCTGCCAATACCTCTGCAGCCCCTGAAACAATTGGTCGAAGGGCGCGGCGAGTTCGCTGGCACGTGCTTCGTTTTCCGATAGCGACTTCCGAACATCCTTTCGCATCCGTTCCGCGAACTTCTGCGCGAGTTCCTCGTCACTGCCGCCCTGTGCCAGCAAGTCGCGAGCCGCCGCCGCGGCCTCGCTGACGACGATCCGGAAGCGCGCAAGATGCGCTCGTGCGGGCGTCACGGGCCCGAAGTGCGTGAGGAACAACGACACCGGCTGCCAGGCCTCGATGCGCGTCAGGCTGTCCTGCCACGCTTCGATGTCGATGTCCGGCGGCGGCGTCGGCGCGATCAGGTAGTCGCCGCCGATGCGTACGCCCGCGGTATCGCCGACATACGCCATGCCGGTGTGCTCATCAAAGTAACTGACGTGATGTTTCGCGTGACCGGGCGTGTAGGCGACGTGCAGCGTCGTCCCGGCGAGCGCCAACCGCTCGCCGCCGCTCAGCGCGGTGACGCGATCGGCCGGCACCGGCTGAAACGCGCCCCATAGGGTGTCCATGTCATCGCCATACAGGCGCGAGGCGCTGGCCAGCAGTTTCGCCGGATCGATCATGTGCGGGGCGCCGCGCTCGTGAACGTAGACACGCACACCCGG
>DASPNQ010000233.1:0-5260 GCA_035626435.1 Vicinamibacterales bacterium | reverse complement strand
AACTGCTCGCCCACCACGTCGACACCCTGCCAGAACGACGACGTCGCAAACAACACCGCATGCGGCGTCGTGCGAAACTCTGCCAGCAGCGCGCTCCGTGGCGCCGTCCCCTGCACGATGATCGGGTAGGGAATGGCGCGTGCGACGAGGTCGCGCACCTGGCGCAACATCGAGTAGCTCGTGAACAGCACGAACGCGCGGCCCTCGGTGCGCTGCAGAAGATCGATCACCTCGCGCGCCACCGCCGACGCGTACTCGGGCGATTTGGGCGGCGGCATCTGTTTCGGGAGATACAGGATCGCCTGTTCCGCGAAGTCGAATTCCGACCTGACGCGGATCGCGTCCGCATCGGCCACGCCGAGCCGGTTCTTGACGTAATCGAAGCGGCCGTCAACCGCCAGCGTCGCCGACGTCATGATCGTCGCGCGCATCCGGTCGAACAGCATCTCGCGGATGATTCCGGAGACGTCAATCGGCGCGGCGCGCAGAAACACGCCGCGGTTCCTGGTCTCCAGGAAATAGACGAACGACGGATTCGAGGCCTCGAGCAGGAACGTCAGCTGATCGCGGAGCTCGGCGGCGCGGCGCGCGAGGGTTTCCGCTTCCTCATTGGGTTGCGCGCCCGCCTCGTCCGTGCCGGCGCGCTTTTTCATGATCGCGTCGAGATTGTTCAGCGCCGCGATCAGGCCCAGGCCATCGTCGAGCACATCGCCGAACCACCCGGGACCGATGCGAAGGCGCTCCTCGAAGCCGCCGCGCGCATGCCGCGCCGTGGCCAGCGCGCCAAAAAATGTCAGCGAATGATCGTCGACGCGGGTGATCGCGTGACGCAGCTCGGAGTCATCGTCTTCGATGACCGCCAGATTCAGCGCGCGCTCGGCATCGCGCACCACGTCCGCGACGCGATAGTTGCTGATCGCCACGCCGAAGTACTGCGTTGCCACATCTTCCAGATGATGCGCCTCGTCGATCACGGCGTAGTGGCAATCGGGGATCACCTCGCCGTAGCCGCTCTTCCGCACCGACGCGTCTGCGCACAGCAGGTGGTGATTGACGATCACGACGTCCGACTCGGCGGCCTGCTGCCGCATCTTCGTCACGTAGCAGTCGCGATACTGCGGGCAGTCCTGACCGAGGCAGGTTTCCGCGATTGCGGAGACGTCATGCCAGAGCGACGAATCCTCCGGCAGATCGGCCAGCTCCGCTCGATCGCCGGTCTCGGTCGACCGCCGCCACTCGTCGATCGTCGAAACGAAGTCCATCGGCGCGGCGGGATGCGCGCGCAGCTGATCGAGCCGGTGCAGACAGAGATAATTCGCCCGCCCCTTCATGCAGGTCGCGGTGAATGGCACGCCGAGCGCCTCGCGCACCGCGGGGATGTCCTTGAAGTAGATCTGTTCCTGCAGATTCTTGGTCCCGGTAGAGATCAACACGCGCTGCCGGTTCAGAATGGCCGGTACCAGATACGCGAGCGTCTTGCCAGTGCCGGTGCCGGCCTCGGCCAGCAGGATGCCACCACTGTCGAGCGTGTCCGCGACGGCGGCCGCCATCGCGCGCTGGCCCTGGCGCGGCTCGAAGTGATCCACCGCCCGCACCAGGGGCCCATCGTCGGCAAACGCCGCCTCGACGGCGGCCTTCAGGCGAGGCGTTCCTGGTAGAGCGGAAACTTGCGACACAACTCTTCGACTTCGTGCTTGATCGTGGCGAGCGCGGCGGCATCCTCCGGCGACGCGAGCGCGCGCGTGATGAACTCCGCGACGCGATCCATTTCCGGTTCGCCCATGCCGCGCGTCGTCACCGCCGGTGTGCCGAGTCGGATCCCGCTTGCGACCATCGGCGGATTCTGGTCGAACGGAATCGCATTCTTGTTGACGGTAATGCCGGCGGCGCCCAGCGCGGCTTCGGCGACCTTGCCGGTGATGCCCTTCGAGAACACATCGACGAGCACGATGTGATTGTCGGTGCCGCCGCTGACGATGCGGAATCCAGACGATGTCAGCGCGGCGGCAAGGCGGGCCGCATTCTTGACGAGCTGTTGCTGATAGGCGGCGAACTCCGGCGACGCGGCTTCCTTGAAGCACACCGCCTTTGCCGCGATGATGTGCATCAGCGGACCACCCTGCACCCCTGGAAACACCGTGCGGTCGAGATCCTTGGCGTACGCCTCTCGGCACATCACCATGCCGCCGCGCGGGCCTCGCAGTGTCTTGTGCGTCGTGGTGGTCACGAAGTCGGCGTGCGGAATCGGGCTCGGGTGGACGCCGCCGGCGACGAGGCCGGCGATGTGCGCCATGTCGACCATCAGCGGCGCGCCGACGCGGCGCGCGACGGCGCCCATGCGATCGAAATCGATCACGCGCGGGTAGGCGCTCGCGCCGACGATGATCATCTTCGGCTTGTGCTGTTCGGCGAGCCTCTCGAACTCGTCGTAGTCGATCCGCTCGTCGTCTTTGCGGACGCCGTACGGCACGATCGTGTAGAGCTTTCCGGAAAAATTCAGCGGATGGCCGTGCGTGAGGTGGCCGCCATGCGCGAGGTTCATTCCGAGCACCGTGTCGCCGGGCTTCAGCAGCGTCAGGTAGACGCTCATGTTGGCCTGGGCGCCCGAGTGCGGCTGCACGTTGACGTGATCGGCGCCGAACAGCGCCTTCGCGCGTTGAATCGCCAGCGTCTCGGCCACGTCGACAAATTCGCAGCCGCCGTAATAGCGCCTGCCCGGGTAGCCCTCGGCGTACTTGTTCGTCATCACCGAGCCGGCGGCTTCGAGCACGGCGGCGCTGACGAAGTTTTCGGAGGCGATCAGCTCGAGGCCGTCGGCCTGACGTCTCGTTTCGTGGGCGATGGCGGCCGCGATTTCCGGATCGGCGTGCGCGAGGGTGCGAGACATCAGAGATGGAGTCATCGGAAGTGCACAGTTTATCAGGCCGGACGCGGCGCGACCGCGACGGTGAGCGGCCGTTTCGGCGAACCGTGACTACTCGATCGAATGGATCTTGCGGACGCGGCTGGCGTGCCGTCCGCCTTCGAACGGCGTCTGCAGGAACGTCTTGACGATCTCGCGGGCGCGCGACTCCGGCAGCACGCGTGCGCCGAGGGTCAGCACGTTGAGGTCGTTGTGCTCGCGCGACAGTTTGGCGGTGTCGGTGTCGACGATCGGCGCCGATCTGACTCCGGCAACTTTGTTCGCCGCGATGGCCATGCCGACGCCGGTGCCGCACACCAGGATGCCGCGATCGAACTTGCCGACGGCCACGCCTTCGGCGACGGCCCGTGCGAAGTCCGGATAGTCCACGGACTGCCCGTTGGACGTCCCGAAATCTTCGTAGGGCACGCCCATCTCTTCGAGCAGCCGCTTGAGGGAATCCTTCAACTGGTAGCCGGCGTGATCAGCCCCAATCGCAATCTTCATCGATGCGCGATTGTAAACGCGACTGGGCGTCGGTGCAGCCGATTTTCTGGGAGTTTGTTCGCGGCCATGCCGAAACTGCATCAGAATCGGGAATTACGATGTCAGGCCCGGTGACGAAATCGACGGTCATTCTCAAACCGCGTGGTGAAGATCGCGTGCGCGGCGGACATCCGTGGGTCTATCGCTCGGACATCGCCGACGTGATCGATGCCGACCCCGGCGCTATTGTCGAGGTTCGCGGTCCGCGCAGCCGGCTGCTCGGTCATGCGCTGTTCAGCGATCAGTCTCAGATCACCGTCCGCATGATTTCGCGCGACGACTCGCCGATCGACGAGGACTTCTGGCGCGCGCGCCTCGCCGCGGCGATTCGCTTCCGCGATTCGCTGCAGATTAACGCGACCGCGTTTCGCCTCGTGCACGGCGAAGCCGACCTCCTGCCGTCGCTGATCGTCGATCGCTATGACGATTATCTGGTCGTGCAGACGCTGTCGCAGGGCATGGATCGCCTGGCGCCGACGCTGGTGCGCGTCCTCGCCGAACTGACGGGGGCGAAAGGCATACTCGCGCGCAACGACCCCAAAGTACGGCGCCTCGAAGGCCTCGACCAGAAGGTCGAAGTGCTGTACGGCGAGGTGCCGGAGACCATCACGGTGTACGAAGCCGGCATTACCTACACCGTCGATCCCTGGCACGGCCAGAAGACCGGGCTGTTTCTCGATCAACGCGAGAACCGCGAGGCGGCCGCGCGCTACGCGCATGGGCGGTTGCTCGATTGTTTCAGTTACAACGGCGGTTTCGGGCTGGTGCTGGCGCCGCGATGCGAATCGGTCGAGGCGCTGGACGTTTCCGCGGAGGCGGTCGACCGCATCACGCGAAACGCCGCCGCCAACGGCATTACCAATCTGACCGCGCGTGAAGCGAACGTCTTCGACGAGCTCCGCCACCTCGAACGCGACGGGGCGCGCTACGACACCATCGTCCTGGATCCGCCGGCCTTTGCGAAAAACAAGGCGTCGATTCCCAACGCCCTTGCGGGCTACAAGGAGATCAACCTCCGCGCCCTCCGCCTGCTCAATCCCGGCGGCTATCTGGTGACGTGCAGCTGCTCGTACAATGTCGACGAGGCGATGTTCGCCGAGGCGGTGTTCGACGCCTCAGCAGACGCCCATATTCCCGTGACGGTCGTCGAAAAACGTATGCAGGGGCGGGACCATCCCGTGCTGCTTGGCGTGCCGGAGACCTATTACCTGAAGAGCTTTATTCTCAGGAAGTTAGCGTAAAATTACAGGGCTGGGGAAGCTGTCCTGCGCAGCGGCGTGCAGGCCGGGCCGTAACGGCCCGATAAACACCGAAGGCTATATTCGCGTAAGTGATGGTAGCCATTCGAGCTTTCGGAGTGACAGCCTCTGACGGGGCGATGTACACTCCCCAACCGCAGTTACCGTTCACAGTCGCGCAAAGGCAATATTTCGGAGGGGAAGATGGCAAATCGTATCGTCGGCCGGATGGTCAGTGGGGCGGTGGGCGTGTTGAGCCTCCTGGCTCTGCCTGCCACGCTTGCGGCCCAGACTTCGGCGGCGGCCGTACCGACGTTCACCAAGGACGTCGCGCCGATTTTCCAGAACAAATGCGAATCGTGCCACCGGCCGGATTCAATCGCGCCGATGTCGCTGCAGACGTATGCCGAGGCGCGGCCGTGGGCGCGCTCGATCCGTGATCGCGTGGCGTCGCGCAACATGCCGCCCTGGCACATCGACCCCAACGTCGGAATTCAGCACTATCAGAACGATCGCTCGCTGACCCAGAAGGAAATCGACACGATCGTGAAGTGGGCCAGCAACGGCGCGCCGC
>DASPNQ010000232.1:0-3363 GCA_035626435.1 Vicinamibacterales bacterium | reverse complement strand
CGAACGCGCGGAGGTCCTGGAAGACGCGGCCGGCCACGGTCGTCAGGCGGGTCGCTTCACTCTCGATGTCGGCGAGCATCAGGTTCGCCATGTAGGCGCGCGACACCAGCGCCAGCGCCAGCACCGGGACGATCGCCGCCGCGACGAACGCCAGGAACAGCTTCCGATAGAAACTGGCGCGCACCTCGGCGAGCAGTTCGCGGCCCGACGCCGGCGCGCGTCCGACCAGCAGGTTGAACAGCATCCCGCCCAGGACCGCGGCCACGAACACGATAAAGGCCAACGCGAGGAACTCCGCCTCGGCGACCACGTGGCCGAAGCCGTCCTGCCGTCGCGTGCCCAGCACGTAGATCGCGCCTCGATCGTTCAACACGAACGCATCGAGCGACTCCGACTGCCGCGTCAGCGTCGTCCAGAACGGCGTGCGCGTCGAATTCGCGCGCTGAAACGCCGCGTCCGGCAGCGGCGGCGCGCCCTCGACCGAGCTGTAGAGCACGCGGCGACTCCAGCCGTACACGTAGAACTCGACATCGGCGCGCGGCCGCGGCTGCGGCCGTGCCTGACCGGACCGCATCAGCGCCACGTACGGATTCAACGCGGAGATGAACGACAGGTTGCTGTAATCGAGCATCGAATGGATGACGACCGAGCCGGCACGGCGGCCGTCGGCCATGCACAAGGCTTTACCGGCGTGAAGCAGCCGGCGCTCTTCGGAAAACAGCGGCGAGACCTCTTCGAGAACGTCCCAGTCGCACGACGGTTCGCTCCACGGCTGCGGCTGCGTGAAATCCGGCAGGTTCATCGCGAAGCGGCTGACCATCGCGCCGGCGGCGTTGTGCAGTTCCACGCTCGACGTCAGTCGTTCGGTGGCGAGGCTGGTCTGCGACCAGACGAGAAACGCTGCGTCCGTCGGGGGCGGACCGGCCGGTGCGGGATCGCTCGCGCGCACCAGATCCTCGAGCGCCACGAGTCGGTCGATCTCGACGAGCGCCTTGCGAAGTTTGGTATGCAGATCCTGCCGTTGATTGCGAACTTCCGGCGCATAGCGCTGCTCGATCAAATTGCGCCGCGCGCGTTCTGACGCATCGACCAGCGACGGATAGAGGACCAGCGATGGTAAGGCGACGGCGAGGAAGGACAGCAGCAGGCGCAGCGCCTGCGATTCACGCCGCTCGAGCGGCGCGTAGCGATGCGCGACCCATGCCGCCGTCGCCGCAAACAGCACGATGACGAACGACGGCCATTGCGGCGCGCGATCGTCGGCCGCCAGCAGGATGAACAGGATCGCGCCGGGCAACAGCCAGATCCCGAACGCGCGCAGCCGCCAGGACGTGCGCCGCGCAGGGAAGATCCATGGTGACCACGCCAGGCGATAGATCAGGACCGCCAGTCCGACAATCGCCGCGTTGAGCGCGACCAGGCCGATGATCACCGGCATGCGAACCGCATCAAGGCGATCGAGCGCGAAGCGAACGATGTCGACCGGTGCCTGCGCCAATTGCTCCCGCAGGAACCATTCGTAGGCCATGACCAGCGCGGTCACCGAGACGCCGGCGGCCAGTTGTACGAACACGAATAGCGTCGCGGTCGACGCGTCATCCACCAGCACGACGCCGATTCCCGGCCGGTGCGCCGCGCGCCACATCCGGAAGCTCGATCCCGCGAGCACGACCAGGCCGGCAACGACGAGCGCGTTCAGGAAGAAGTCGATTGGCGAGGCGAGCGCAACATTCGCAAATGCCGTCCACGATGTTTCCGGAACGAGCGAGACCTCCGCGAGTCCGGCTTTCCTCAGCGCAACCCAGAGCACCGCGCGCGCGATCAGCAGCAACGCCGCAATCGTCAGGGTCAGGATCGTCACGCCGCGTACCGATCGCGACAGCGCACGCCAATCGAGCAACGGTCCGGTGATCAGCAGCACCAGCAACGCCAGCAGCGTCAGCTCCGCCGCGAGCCAGCGATCGCGAATGCGCTGTCGCGCCACCTGCAGGTCGGCGTCCGACACGCTCACCGCGGCCAGCGGCTCGCCTGTCGACGACCGCACGACGAACGCATCCGGCCCGGCCGCGGTCGCACCTTCAAAGGGGAGCCGCAGCGCCACCGGCGCGATGCTGGTATCGATCGCGAATTCCGCCCCCGCGAAACTGCCGGTCGATGATCGCGGCAACGGCGCTTCGGCGACGATCGCGCCAATGTGTCGCTCGCTGTTGGCCGGATCGACGATGGGCTGCACTCGGACGAGTTGCAGGCCCTGACTCGTTTGCGCGAGGAACGACGCGGCCGGTCCCGTTCGACGCACCGGCGAGATGTCTTCCGAACGCCCGCGCCACGCCACGGGTTCGTTCGCGGCGCCGTAAACCGTGACCGACACGTCGTGCGCGGCGCCGGCCGCGGAAGTCTGATCGAACAGGTGCCGGATCGCGGTGGTGTCGCCGGCTTCGGCCCGCCGCATCAGGTCGGCGTCCAGGGTGATCCCGCGCACCGCGCCATCCAGCCGGCCTGCGAGACGGGCGAACTGGCCTTCCACCTCCGCCCTTAACCGCGCGCGAGACGTTCCGAGATCGCCCCCCAGCTGCGTCCGTTCAATCACCAGCGCCGCCACGGCGATGGCGGCGGCGGCGACGATACCGCCAAGCGCGATGCGAAGGGCGGCGCGCCTGACAAAGGAGGGGAAGGTCATCCGCACCGCCATTGTAGAATGGCCAAGTTCTGCTGAAGCTCTCTCTCAAACGCGGCGCCCTCGTCGCCGCCGCCAATTGGCAGATCGTGCTCGTCCAGTTCGTTGCCGACACGCTGTTCAAGACCTTGATGGCCGTGCCGATCGTGGGCGGCCTGGTGCTCGTGGCGCTGGTGGTGGGCGGCAACCCGTTCGATCTGTTACGCCTCGACGATCTCACGCAAACGGTGTCGACGATGGTCGGCGTCCTGTTGGCGCAGCCGGTCGCCCTTGCGGCATTCGTGCTGGCGCTCGGCGTCATCCTGGCGGGCGGCTCGGTGCTGATGTTTGCGGTCAAGGCGGGCAGCGTCACGGTGTTGCTGGCCGGCGATCGTGCGGCGGGCGCCATCGAAGTGCCGCCGCTGCGCCTGTCGGCGCTGCGCGAAGCCAATCAGGCGACGCTCGAGCGGTTCATCGGCGGCGTGCGGCGCCTGTTCACACGCTACCTGCGGCTCGGCATCATCCTCTCGATCACTTACGCGCTGCTCGGCGCGGCGTATCTGATGCTCGCGTTCGGTCCGTCGTTGTCTCCTGCGGTGGACGCCGTCGCCTTGACCCTGGCCTCGCTCGGGCTGCTGGTCGCGATCACGATCGTCAACTTCCTGTACCTGTTGATGCAAATCGTCATGGCCGCGGAGGATTGCGGC
>DASPNQ010000231.1:0-19790 GCA_035626435.1 Vicinamibacterales bacterium | reverse complement strand
TCATGAACGGCAGATCGCCAAATACGCGGGCCGGCCATGACAGGCGTTTGGCCTCCGACCATTGGTCCGCGGCAATCCACTGCAAGTAGGCGCGATACGTTATCTCCTGCTCCAGCGCTCGACGCGATGCATCAAGAGCGGCGGGATCGGCATGGGCGAGCGCATCGGGCCACTGGGTCCATGGCCGCTCGTCGTGCCGCGCGTGCAGGGATCGAAACAGTGCGTATTCGTCGAGCCACCATGAATGCTGGCGGCGGAAGCCATCGAATCGCGCCGCGCGCGCGGTGCCGCGAGCGATCTCGAGCTGCAGGAATCGATCGAACGAGCGCCGCAACCAACGCTGCTTGAGCCGCCGGACCGACGCATAGTCGACGCGTGGCAGTGCTTGCAGGCGTTTGAGCTCGGCTTGCTCGGCGCCGTCCAGCGCCAACTCTCCTCCCAACGCGGCGAAGTCGATCAGCTGACGCATCGAGATGTAGATGGGATCGAGGGCCATTGCCGTCATCGCCGAGTACGGCGACGTTTCGATCGGCGGCATCTCCTGGATCGGCAGAATCTGGACGACCGATTGCCCTGCTTCGGCGAGCCACTGGGCAAAGACCGGCAGATCGCCGAATTCGCCGATGGCCCAGCCGTGCGTCGACGCCAGTGAAAACAGCGGCACGCTGATGCCGCTGCGCCTCACGACGGCGACCCGGCGCGGCGCAGCACGCGGTTGACGGCTTGATCGAATCGGGCAGGCTCGACGAGCAGACTCACGATCAGGTATGCCTCGCTGGCAAAGTCGAAGAAATATCCCGGATGCACCAGCACATCGTCCTTCTGCAGCAACTCGAGCACGAGCGCTTCCTCGGATCGAAGCCGCGGCACTTTAAGGACGGCGGACCAGCCGCCTTCGACGCGCAGCAATTCAAGCTGCGGCATCGATGCGGTCGCGGTTCTCAGCGCATCGAGATTGCGATGTAACCTCGCGAGGATCTGCGCGCGGATTGGCGCGCCGCGCTGGATCAGCTCGGCCGCGGCAACCTGCACCGGTGTGGAGACGGAAAGATACGTGTCGGCGATGAGCTCGTAGGCCGCGAGGATGACGTCGACTTTGTTCGAGGGACCGCCAAAGCCAATCCAGCCAAATTTCACCTGCGGCAGCCCGGCTGACTTCGACAGACCGCCGAGACTGAAGGTGATCGCCTCTGGCTGCGCCAGCACGTGGGTGATGTCCGAAGCCGGATCCAACTGGTAATCGGCAAAGACTTCATCGCCCATGATCGCCCAGTCCCGCTCGGTGGCGAGCGACGTCAGCGTCACGAGGTCGTCACCATGCAGGATGGATCCGGTTGGATTGTTCGGCGACACGATCAGGATGGCTCGCGTGCGCTCGGTCGCCGCCGCGATCACCGAATCGATGTCGATGCGCCACGCGCCATGGTAATCCAGCATGTACGGATGCGCGGCGACGGCTTCGAGTTGGGTAAGGTGTTCGAACAGCGGGTAACTCGGCTGCGGCACCAGCACGTTGTCTCCGGCGTCGCAGAGCAGCTTGAACAGCAGCGCGTAAGCTTCGCTTGTGCTCGACGTCAACGCAACGCGGTCAGCCGAGATGACGATGCCGCGGCGGCGAAAGTCGGCGGCGACTGCGGCTCGAGCAGGCCAGAGCCCGAGTGGCTGCGGATCGTAGTCGAGGGCGCGCACGTTGCTGAGCGGCGCGAACAGATCCGCGGGGTAATTGAAGCCGGCGCGGGTGGGATTCGATTCGGTGAGATCGATGACGTCCGCGCCGGCGCGGCGCCGATCGGCGACGGCGCGCGCGACGGCGTTCGGTTGAAGGCTTGCGGGCAACCGGGACGAAATCATTCAGGGCGAGACCAGCTCCACGCGCTCGATGACGTCGCCCTCGAGAATGTTGTCGACCACGTCCATGCCGGCGACGACGGTCCCGAATACCGTGTAGTTGTGATCGAGGCGCGGCGAGTCGATCAGGTTCACAAAAATCTGCGCGTCTCCCGTGTCACGGCCGCGTGTCGAGATGCCCACCGTGCCGCGGTAATGCAGGCCCACCTCGTCGCGCATGTAATGCGCCTCGCCCGCATATTCATTCGCCCCTGGACTGCCGCCCTGGATCACGAAGTTCGGCGCGACGCGATGAAAGGTCAACCCGTTGTAATACCCTTCGCCGGCGCGGCGCGCGATACGCGCCGACGTCAGCGGCGCCGCATCCACATCGAGTGCGATGTCGAACGCACCAAGGCCCGCCATGTGAAACCGCAGCGCCTTTCCGCGTAAGGCCGTGACGTGCGCGGACGTCACACCAGGGGGCGTCAACCGTTGCGGGGCGGCTGTCCGCGGCCGGCCGGTCCAGGTCGTCAGGATCTCAGCGGCCTTGCCGGCGATCGCCGGATCGAAATCTTTGAGGTAGCCCTCGAGATGAACCGCCTGCGACCGGTCGCCGTACGCCTGCAGACGTTCCAGAATCGCCATTCGCGGATCGCGCGAGGTGTCCTTGTGATCTCTGGTGATGCGTCCGAGTGTCGTCAGCAGCGGCTGCGTCGCCCGGCCGGCATTCGATCCGTCTTCGAGCGCGCGGACCGCGGTCAGGATCAACTGGTAGTCGGAGCGCTCGAGCAGTCGCAACGCGGCCGTCGGTGCTTCCGGCGACTTCATCGCAACCAACGCGGCGAGCGCCGCTTCGGCGACGTTGTGATGTGGATCAGTGGTTAGCACCGCAGCGACGTCGGCCGATCCCAATACGCCGGCCGCTCGCGCCGCGTACATGCGGACTTGCCAGGTGGGATGCGTCGAAAACGCCTTCAGCGCCTGCCTGGCTGACTCGGGTCGAACGCGTGCCAGCGCGACGATCGCGTGCGCCGGTGCGTGCCACTCGCGCGGCCGCGCGCTGAGCGAATCGACGATCGCCTGCAGCTCGTCGGCGGGCGAGTCAGCAGCCGGACACGCGTTCGCGAGCTGATCGATCGCCTGCAGCCTGACGTGCGTGTTCGGGTCTTTGAGGGCCGCGCGAATGGGACCGCACGACGACTTCTGCAGATGGCGGCCCCATCCACGTAGTGCCTCCAATCTCACGCGAGGTTCTCTATCCGCCAACGCGAGCTTGAGGATCCGCTCGCGCTCTTCGATCCGCGCGTCGCTACCCAGTGCCGCCGCGGCAAATCGACGGACCTCGGCATCGCTATCGTTGAGACCGCGCTCGGCAACCGAGCCTGTCGCTTGGTTGCCGGTGACGAGGGCCGCCATCGCCAGCCGGCGCGTGATCGCCGATCGCGGATCGGTCGCCGGCCGTTGCGCCGTCGCCGCCCACCGCAGCAGCTCCCACGTGCGCTCGCCGAGCGGCGGCAGCTTTTTCGCCCGAACGGTGCGGGCCAGCGACTCGAGTCCCCGTACGGCGCCGACCACGGCGGCGGTCTCCGGTTCGGTCATCGAATCTGGCGACGGTAGTCCCGTCAGCAGCACCGCTTCCGTTTCGGCGACTTGCGCCGCGGTGTCGTAGTTCAGCCGTCCAAGCGCCGCGGCCATCTCGCCCCACGGCTCCCACGTATTCAGGTTGGCGTCGACCGCGGCGCGCGCCAGCAACAGTTTCTGCACGTCGGCGACCGCTTCGGGCGTGCGCGCCATTTGCGCGAGCGCGTTGGCGGCTTCGGCGCGAATACCCGCGCCGTCGTTCAACGCCGGCGCAATCAGCGGAATGAACTCAGGACGCTCGAGCCGCCCGAACGCGCGAATCGCGGTTCGCCGCCCGCTGCCCTGCAGCGCCTCACGAAGTGGCGCCAGCCCCTCCTCGCTCGTCGGCCGGGCATCCTCAGCCTGCAGCATGCGATCCTGCAGCGATTGCGCGGCGACCGGAGTCGCGACACACAGCCACGCCATCAGCAGTTTCTGCATCATCACAGCAATATTTCCACTCCTACGGCACGATTGGTGTCAGACACCAACCATTGCCGAGTCACGGTTGGTGTCAGGCACCAACCATTGCCGGCAACGTTGGTGTCAGGCACCAAAATTGCCGGCGGAATATTCGAGCATTTGCGCGGTCAGGTCGCAAGGGTACGAGATGCCGACGTCGGTAATGTTGCCGCCTGCATCGACGACCGGCTTCAGTTTCGGCATCACGAAGCCGGTGTAGGACGGCAGTCGTAACTTGTCGACGCGCGCCACGATTTCGTCACGCAGTTCAGGGTCGAAATGCACACCGTACGTTTCGAACACCTGCTTCGCCGCCGCGTAGTCGCCTTCGGACTTGATGCGCTGCACTTCTGCGAGCAGCCTGGCGACGCCGGCGCGGAACACCGCGACGTCGGCGACGACGAAATAGGTCTTGCCGTCGCGGCGACGAACGTCGATGGCTTTGGTATTCGCGAGCAGCCAGTGCACGATCGCCTGACGGTTGCGCATGTGATCTTCCTCGAGCTGCGTGCCTTCGCGCACCCGCCGCAATTGCACCAGCGCGTTGCGGGCGTAGGCTTCGTACTCCGCCTGTACCACTTCCGGCTGATCGTCCGCGGCGATCAAGCCAATTTCGGCAAGGAACGGATCCGCGACGAAGTACAAAGCGACAAGATCGGCGCGTGTTTCCTCGAGCGCCGAGTACTGCTCCTTGAGCAGGTCCTGCGGGTTGAGCGTCACCCGATCGGCCATTCGTCCGGAGCCATGACCGAGCACTTCGTGGATCTCCGTCGTCAGCTCCCCGGCAAACGCCGCCCAGCGCTTCGCGCGCGCCACTTCGGCATCGTCCCAGGCGAATTCGTGACGGAAACTGTCCGGCATCGACTGCTCGTGAGCCTCGAGCACGTTCGAAAGAGACACCGACTTGCTGCCGTACTGCTCGCGGATTCGCTGATCGTTCGGCAAATTGACGCCTATCGGCGTGATCGGTCCGGAGTCACCGGCCTCGACGACCACCTCAATCGCCTGCGCTGACACGCCCTGGACCTTCGGCTTGCGGTACTTCGGATCGATCGGCAGATGGTCCTCGAACCACTGCGCATGCTCGGCAAGCGTGCGAATCTTGCTGGTCTTCTCGTGGTTCGTGTAATACACGACGCCTTCCCACGCGCCTTTCATGCCGCGGGCGTCCATGTAGACCTCGATGAACCCATTCATCGTGTCGACGGTCGAATCACGGTTCTGCACCCAGGCAATGTCGAAGGCCTCGCGATCGCTGTCGAGCCCGGTTTCGTACCACTTGATCAGCGCGTTGAGCGCGGCTGCCAGCGGCGCGTCGGCGAAAGCGACGGCCTGTCGCAAGTGACCGACGATGTTGCGAAGCTCGCGGTCGTACAGGCCGCCGATCTTGTAGACCTCTTCGACGATGCGACCGTCCCGCTTCACGACGCGTGAGTTGAGCTGATTCTTCTCCTCGACGCCTTCGAGGTCCGCCATCGTCACGTCGCGATACAGATTGTTCGCGCTCGAGGCCAGAATGTCCTGCCCTTCCCCGGGCGTTTTGCAGGTGACCATCGGCTCGAAGTCCGGATCAAAGAACATCGGGGCGTATTTCTCGACGCGCTGCTCGATGGCCTCGCCCAGCTCGAGGTCGAAGTCCGCGCCGTTAGCCTCTGCGATGCGCATTGCGTCGATCAACCGCCGGCGATCGAGCTTCAACAGGAACTTGCGAGCGGTGAGGTTGTTGTAAGGGCCGGTGTTCAGCCAGAACAGCTTCGTGTACCGGGTCAGCTCCGACAGTGTGTCGGCGGCGACGCCATCCGGATGGCGGATGATCTCCTCCAGCAGGTGGCGCATCGCCAGGTTGAAGCGATGCCGCTGATCATAATAGATGTCGCGGCCCGCCAGCGCGGCCTGATACAGATGCCAGACCAGCGTCTTCTCGCGGAGCGGGAGCTTGTCGAAGCCGTCGGCGTACAACTGCACCACGGCCGCGTCATCGATCTGCTCGAGCAGATACGGACGCGTCGTGCCTACAACGGCAGGTCCACTTTCTGACCGTGTGTCGGGATCTCTACGTGCCATCCGAGCTCTTTCTGAATCCTGATCTTTAATGCATCCTGCGCGACGACTTCGCCGTGCACCAGATACGTCACCTTGGGTGCGCGCGGAAACGTGCGCAGCCATTGAACGATCTCCCCGGCATCCGCATGTGAGGACATGCCGTCGATCTTCTCTATTCTCGCGTGGACGGGAACGTGCTGACCGAACATCTTCACATGTTGAGCACCGTCGACCAGCTGCCGACCGCGCGTGCCGGCGGCCTGGAAACCGACGAACAGGACCGTGTTGCGGGGATCCGGCAATCCGGCGAACAGGTGATGCACGACACGGCCGCCAGTGGCCATCCCGCTCGACGCGATGATTACCGCGGGACTGTCGTTCTCGACCAGCGCCTTTGAATCGCGCGCTGCGCTGATCGACGTGAACCGCGGCAGCTTGCGGCGCAGCGATTCCAGTTCCTTATCGAGCTCGCCGGCGTGCGCCTTGTAATATTCGATGGCTTTTACCGCCATCGGGCTGTCGACGTAGATTGGCAGTGTTGGCAGACGGCCGGCATCTTCGAGCTTGAACAACCAGTACAACAGCTCTTCGACGCGGCCAATGGCAAACGCCGGAATAATGACCTTGCCGCCTCGCGCATGGGTTTCGGTGATGATTCGCGCGAGCCTGGCGCCATCGTCTTCGTCAGGGTGCTTCCGGTCGCCGTAGGTCGATTCGACGAGCAGGACATCCGCGGCCACACCGGGCGACGGGTCCGGAAGAATCGGCCGACTGTAGCGGCCCAGATCGCCACCGAACAGAATTCGCTTGCCGTCGTTGTGCTGACGATGCACGAGCACGTACGAGGAGCCGAGCAGGTGTCCGGCATTGATGAATTGGACAGCAATCTCCTTCGACACCGACACCGTGGTGTTGAATGGCGACGGGCGCAGTCGGGTGAGTGTTTCCGCAGCATCCGCCTCGGTGTAGAGCGGTAATGCGGGTTGATGTTTTGAAAAGCCGCGTTTATTCGCGAACTTCGCATCTTCTTCCTGAAGATGCGCAGCGTCAGGCAGCACGAGCCGACACAGGTCCGCGGTTCCCCTGGTGCAATGGACGGGGCCTTTGAAACCCTGAGCAATCAGCCTCGGCAGCCAGCCCGTGTGATCGATGTGTGCGTGCGTGAGAACTACGGCGTCGATGGTTTCAGCAGGGACCGGCAACGGCGACCAGTTGCGGAGCCGAAGATCCTTTAGTCCTTGAAACAGGCCGCAGTCGAACAGGATGCGCTGACCGTCGATGTCGAGCAGGTACTTCGATCCGGTGACCGTCCGCGCGGCACCGAGAAACGTCAGCGAGGGCACTCCGCATCTTACAGCGTCGACATCACCGCCATCAGAGTCTTCCCAATCACTTTGGCGAGTGCCACCAGCACCGGCACCAGATCACCGCGCTCCATGACCGCCGCCGCCGTCACCGGATCGCTCATCAACAACCACAACGACAACGCCGCCACGGGCGCCAGCATCATGGCGCCTACGCTCACCGTCCCGAACACGCGTGGCCAGAAACGGCTTTTCGGCGCCTGTCGTGGCCGGTCGGTCGAGGGTCTGATGGTTGTCGTCATGATGGTGTTCCGGACGGTGTTATAGCGAGGACCGTACCAAAGCCGCCCGCTTTCGTAACCTACTGATTAATTGACGGTTACAATCATCAAACGGTTGGCAAGCCCCGGAAAAGTGTCCGATCGTGGGACTGAAGTATCCTGATTCGCATGTATGCGCTTGCCCTGATCCGCTATCGCCGTCCGCTCGAAGAGGTCGTCGCTCATCAGGAGGCGCACCGGGCGTTCCAGCGCAAGCTCAAGGACGAGGGCACGCTGTTGGCGGCTGGACCGCACGATCCGCGTTACGGCGGGATGATGCTGGTCCGCGTCGCCGACAACGATCCGCAAAAGGCGCTTGATGCGATTCGCGATGCCGATCCGTACTACCAGGCGGGCGTGGTGCAGTACGAGTTGCTCGTGTGGAACGTCGTCATTGGCAAGGAGTCGCTCGATCGGCTGTAGCCGGCGTTATTTGTCCTTCCGTTGACGTAAGAACTCTCCGAGCGTCCACGACGCGATCATCAACACGATCACGCCGAGCATGGCAAGCAACAGCAACTTACCCACGTTTTCGGGGTCCCGTGAGCTCGCTGACGATCATCCCCGTGCCGAAGACGACGACGGCGCCGATCAGGTTGTGCCACAAAAAGGCGATGTTGGTTGACACGGTGACGTAACCGACGACGCTCATCCCGGCAATCAGTCCGACGAACGCCCCTGTCGAATTCGCGCGTGGCCAGCCGATCGCCAACAGGAATACGCCGAGGATCGACCCGTAGAAGAAAGACCCGAAGCGGTTGACCACTTCGATCAACGAGCCGAGCTCGACCGCCCAGATCGCCACCAATGAGGCGAACACCGCCCAGAACATCATGGCGACCTTTGACACCCTCAGCAGATGCGCTTCGTCGCCGTCGTCACGGACCCAGCGTTTGTAGAAGTCCATCACGGTGGACGTAGATAGCGCTGCGAGCTCCCCCGAGATCGTCGACATCGCCGCGGCAAAAATCGCCGCCATGAGCAAGCCGATCAGACCGACGGGCAACTGCGTGACGATATAGGTCGGAAAGATGTAGTTGACGTCGTTGTACGAATTGTCGCCCGTGACCTGTTTGACGAGGGCGACCGCTTCCGCCCGCACCGCCTTGACGCGCTGATCGCTTTCGAGAAACGCCGTGCGATGGCCATCCGTCGCCGTCGTCTCGGCGGCGCCTTCCGCATCGGCCAGCGCCTGTGCGGCCGCGCTGCGCATGTCGATGGCTTCATTGAACCGCTGTTCGAGCGCGGCGTATTCGCCGGCGCGAGCACTGTTGCGCACGCGTTCGTCGTGCACGCCGTTGAACAACATCGGCGGCGGCGTGAACAGATAGAACACGAACATAAACACGCCGATGATCATCACGAGCGCCTGCAGCGGAATTTTCCAGTAAGCGCTCATGAACAACGAAGTGCGGGCCTCGTCGACCGACTTCGCAGTCAAGTAGCGCTGGACCTGGCTTTGATCGGTGCCGAAGTACGAGAGAAACAGGAACAGGGCGCCGATCGTGCCGGTCCAGAACGTGAATCGCACCGACGGATCCGTCGAGAAGTTGAACACCTGCAGGCGGCCGGACGTGCCGGCGATGTGCAGCGCTTCGTTGATGCTGACGGTGTCCGGCAAGCCGGCGATCAATGCAACGAACGCGGCGACCAGCCCGAAGACGATCAGGTACATCTGCTTCACGTCGGTCCACGCCACCGCCTGGACGCCGCCATACATCGTGTAAACCGCCGTCGGCAGCGCGAGCAGGATGCAGATCGTGCTGACGTCGGTGCCGACCATCACCGAGAGAACGACGGCGGGCGCGGAAATCACGACGCCCGTCGACATGCCGCGCGACAGCAGAAACAGCAGCGCCGTGAACGATCGCGTCTTGGCGTCGAACCGTCCCTCCAGGTATTCGTAAGCGGTGTAGACGTTGGCGTTGCGGAAGAACGGAACGAAGGTGACGGCGATGATGATCATCGCGATCGGCAGCGCGTAGTACTGCTGCAACAGGCCCATGCCGTCCGCGTAGCCCTGTCCGGTGCTGCTGACCATCGTGATCGCGGACAACTGTGTCGCCATCACCGACAAGCCCACGGCCCACCACGGCAGGCTCCTGCTGGCCAGGAAGTAGCCTTCGAGCTTGCCCGTGTTCCGGCTTAGGCGGATGCCGTCCCAGACGATCCAGAGCAGGTAGACGCCGATGATCGTCCAGTCAATCGCGGACATTCAACGGGTGTAGAACCACTGAAAGGCATAGAGCGCGGCGAGGGTCACGATCCAGACCAGCGTCACGCGAAGGTAGGTCCGTGGCATGGCTTATAGTGCCGCGACGCGGGCCTGCAATGCAGCCCCCGCGCGATCGAGTGCGTCGCGGCGATCCTGCCATTGCCGGCGGTGCTCGTTCAGCGTTTCTCTCGATGCGCCAATCGCCCGTGCGGTTTCCTGAGGCGCGGGACCACCGTAGGTCGTGCGCACTTCGACGAAGTAAACGGGACTCATGATGCGCTGCAGATCCGATTCACTGTAGTCGAGCGATCGGCCGAGAATCGCCGCCGACGCTTTGGAAAGCGCGTTCGACAGCGACACGTTCGGATCTTCGGCGCGCGCCTTCAAGAGCAATGCGGCGATGGCGTGCGCGGACCTGAAGGACAAACCGTGATCACGCACCAGCGTGTCGGCAAGCTCCGTCAGCGTGGTGCCGCCATCGCCGGCGCGTGCCGCCAGGCGCTCCACGTCGAAGTCGGCCAGCCGCATCGCCGCGGCAACCAGGGTCACCATCCGGGTGGCATCACGGAACATGCGTGCGATGAGCGGCTGCAGATCGTCCTCCGTATCGACGATGTCGCCGAAGGGCGTGTTGTGCACCGCGGTGACGATCGCTTGAGCTTGGCCGACGGCCTTACTGCCGATCGCGCGCGCGTGCTCCAGCGCAACGGGGTTGCGCTTTTGCGGCATGATGCTGCTGCCCTGCACGAAACCGTCGCTGAGGCGCAGGTAGCCGAACTCCATCGTGCACCACAGCAGAAAATCCTGCATGACGCGGCCGAGGCCGACGATCAACACGCTGCTCGCAGAAACGCTTTCGAGCAGATAGTCGACGGTGGCGATGCTGCCGTAGGTATTACAGGTCGGGCCGCTGAAGCCGAGCAGCTCGCTGGTCCGATTGCGATCGATCGCGAAGCCGGTGCCGGTAATCGCGCACGCGCCGAGCGGATTGCGGTTGGTCGAATCGTACGCGGCCAGCAGTCGCGCGGTGTCCCGCTCGAGTTGTTCGATCACCGCCAGCAGGTAGTGCGCGATGGTCGTCGGCTGGGCCGGCTGGGTGTGGGTGTGCGCGCCATAGACGGTGCGGGTGTGGCGGGCGGCAAGGGCGATCAGCGCTTCGCGCAACTCCAGGGTCGCGGCGGCGAGCGACGCGACGAACTCTCTCTGACGGATCCGGTACATCGTCATCGCCAGATCGTTACGGCTCCGCGCCGTGTGCAGCCGGCCGGCGACGTCCGCGCCGCATGCCTGATCGATCAACCGCTCGATATAAAAGAACAGGTCTTCGTAGGTCCCGTCGTAGAGCACCTCGCGGACCCGCTCGAGGGAGATGCCGTTGAGCGCGTCGCGCAGCGCGCGCGCATCGGCGGCGCTGACAATCTGCCGTTCGGCCAGCATGACCAGGTGGGCGTAGTTGATCGCCATCAATGGCGACAGCAACAGCTCTTTGGCGTCCTCGAAATTCTCGTTCAGTACGTGGGTCACGTACTCGGGCGCAAACTTCATCTGTTTAGCAGTATATTCCGCCTACGCTGACGCTTCGGCGCGACGACCGTCGCGGCACGATGTGAGCGATGGGGGTGGTGTGATGAAGCGTGCCTCTCGCCTGCTGTTCGCCGTTTCGCTGCTGCTGCTCGCCCGGCCCCTCTCCGGGCAGAGCGACACCACCGTGCAGGTTGCGGGGCTGACGCAACCCGTCGAGATCATTCGCGATCGCTGGGGCATCAACCACATCTACGCGCAGAACGAACCCGACCTGTTTTTCGCGCAGGGCTACGCGGCCGCGAAAGATCGCCTGTTCCAATTCGAGATGTGGCGGCGCCAGGCGACCGGCACGGTCGCGGAGATCCTCGGCACGCGCGAGCTGGCGCGCGATCGCGGCGCGCGGCTGCATCAGTTTCGGGGCGATCTCGATGACGAGCTCAATCGTTATCACCCGCGCGGCAAGACGATCATCGAGTCGTTCGTCCGCGGCATCAACGCCTATATCACCGAGACGGAGCGCAACCCCTCGCTGCTGCCGGTGGAATTCCGGATGCTCGGCATCAAACCCGCCCGCTGGACGCCGGCCGTTGTGATTTCGCGGCACCAGGCGCTGACGTCGAATGTCACCGACGAAGTCCGCTCGATGCGGGCGATCAAGGCGTCCAGCATCGAACAGGTGCGAGCACTCACCAACTTCCAGGGTGGCAATCCCCGGTTCGAGCTCGACCCGGCGATCGACGCGAAGACGTTCCCGGACGAGGTGCTGGCGGTGTATTCGGCGTTTCGCGAAAGCATTCGCTTCCAGCCGGAAGACGTGATCGCGGAGTATCGAGGCTCGACGCCCCGCGCGCTGCACGCGGGCGGCATCGCTCCAGACCCCGCGGGACCCGCGGATCTCGACGCCGATCCCCGCGACATCGGCTCGAACAATTGGGTCGTGGCTGGAAGCCGGACCATCAGCACCAAGCCGATTCTCGCCAACGATCCGCACCGCGTGATCGCGGCGCCATCGCTGCGCTACTGGGTCCATCTGGTCGCGCCCGGTTGGAACGTGATTGGCGGCGGCGAGCCGGTGCTGCCTGGCATTTCGATCGGCCACAACGAGCACGGCGCATGGGGATTGACCGTGTTCGGCCAGGACGCGGAAGACCTTTATGTCTACGAGACCAATCCAGCCAACCCTCACGAATACCGCTACCGCGGCGCGTGGGAGCCGATGCGCGTGATCACCGACACGATTGCCGTCAAGGGCGACCGGCCGCAGACGGTCGAACTGAAGTACACACGTCACGGACCGGTGCTGTTCGAGGACCGCGCCAATCGCAAGGCCTATGCGCTGCGTGCGGGCTGGATGGAACCGGGCGGCGCGCCGTACCTGGCGAGCCTGCGAATGGATCAAGCCACGACGTGGGAGGAGTTCAAAGCGGCGTGCGCGTTCAACCACATGCCGTCCGAGAACATGGTGTGGGTCGATCGACAGGGCAACATCGGCTGGCAGGCAGCCGGCATCCAGCCGATCCGCCGCAATTGGAGCGGCGTGCTGCCGGTCCCCGGCGACGGACGGTATGAATGGGATGGCTTCCTGCCGATTACCTCGCTGCCGTCAGAGGTGAACCCGCAGCGCGGGTTCGTGGCCACCGCGAACAACTACCTGCTGCCTGACAATTACCCCTACAAAGATCTTCTGCAAATGACGTGGAGCGATGCGTGGCGCGCATCACGCATCAGCGAGGTCCTCGGTTCAGGGCGGATGTTCAACGTCGGCGAGATGATGCGCCTGCAGAACGACGATCTCTCGGTCGTCGCGCGGACGCTGACGCCGCTCGCGCGTCACCTGACGCTCGCCAATCCCGTGTCGGCAAAAGCGCGTGACCTGTTGACGACGTGGGACTTCGTGCTCGACAAGGACTCGATCGCCGCCGGCGTCTACCAGATGTGGCAGCGGCGCGTCCTCGCGAACGCCCGCGCTGTCGTCGTGCCACCAGCGGTGCGCGAGGTGCTGCCAACGTTTGGATCGACGAAAGTCCTGATCGACCACCTGCTCTCCCCAGACGGCCGCTTTGGCGATGATCCGATCGCGGGACGTGATGCGCTATTCGCGAAGAGCATGGACGAAGCCGTCGCCGAACTGACGAAGCGATTCGGGCCAGACATGCTGGCTTGGAAATACGGCCAGGAGGGCTACCATCATGCGCTGATCGAGCATCCGCTGTCGCGCGCCGTCAACGCCGCCACTCGTGCCAGGCTCAGCGTCGGGCCGCTGCCGCGCGGCGGCGATGGCAGCACGGTCAGCGCCACCGGCAACACCGACAATCAGACGTCGGGCGGCTCGTTGAAGATCATCGCCGATACCGACAACTGGGATAACTCCGTCGGGCTCAACACCCCCGGTCAGTCGGGCGATCCGGACAGCCCGCACTATCGGGACCTGTTCCAGCTGTGGGCGCAGGGCCGCTATTTTCCGGTCGCTTACTCCCGTCCGAAAGTCGAGTCGGTACGTGAAAGCACAACGCGGCTGACGCCGGGAGGCACGGCAACCGCGCAGCGTTAAGATACGCCGTAGCGTTCGGACAGGATGCCGAGGTGATGCGCGGTATGGCCCGCGAGGATCCAGCAGATCGCGCGCGCGGACACCGGATGGCTGTTGGCGACGCCGACGTTGTCGATCGTCACCTGGTCCAGCGAGTCGATCAACGCGAGCGTCGCTCGGCGGACGGCGATCAGCTCGTCGACGATGTCAGCGACACGGCGGCGGCGGTGCGGCGCCGCCTTCGCCCACTCGTTCTCGTCGAACCCGGCGAGCGGCGTCTTGTCGCCTCGAGCGATGCGCGTCAGCCGGTAGCTGAAGACGCGCTCGGCGTCGGCAACATGGCCGAGCACTTCCTTCACGCTCCACTTGCCGTCGGCGTAGCGAAAATCACCCTGGTCGTCCGGCAGCGCGCGCAACTTCTCGAGCACGCCGATCTGCTCCTGCAGTAACGCAACCGGGCCGCTGTCGGGTACTTTGCCGATGTAGCCGGCGTAAAACTGCGCGAACTCACCTGGGGCGGGACGGGTAATGGTCATGAGGCGAAGGCTTTCTCCGCGGCAAACAAGCCGGCCAGCTGTTGCAGCGTCGGGACGCCGTGCACATCCGACGGTAATTGCGGCACCCGCACGCGCGGATGTTTCACGAATCGCCGATCGATTTCATCCAGGTATACGCACTCCTGTTCGTGCCGCGCCCGCAGGAACGGGTCGGGGCTGGTCGCCGGCAGCACGCGATTGACGATCAGACCGCCGATATTGACGCCGGCTTCTTCCAGCTGCTCGATGGCACGCGCCGTCTCTTCAATCGGCAGCCGCTCGGCGACCAGCACCAGCACGAATGCGCTGACGCGCGGGCTGAGCAGGCGCGCGCGAAACTCGCGCAGGTGCTCCAGCCGGCCCTTCAACGCCAGCATCACCGGATCGGTCTGATCGTCCTGTTCGATGCCCAGCATCGCGCGCCGCGATCGCGACAAGGCGCGGATCCACGCCTCCATCAGCTCGGGCATCCGGATCAGGCGTAATGTGTGCCCGGTTGGCGCGGTGTCGAAAATGATCAGGTCGAAACGATCGTCCTCGCCGCGGATCAACCCGCCGATGCGATCGAACAGCGCCATCTCCTCCGCGCCTGGCATGCTGGCCGCGAGATCGATCTGCCGCGACGCCTCCTTGAGGATATGCGCCCCGAACAGCCCCTTGATCTGCTCCTTCACCGTCGACACGTAGCGCTTCGACTCGAATTCGCCGTCGATTTCGAGACCGTGCAGCTGCGGCAACAGCGGCACCGGCTCCGGACCGATCGGCCGCTCGAAAATATCCGACGTCGAATGCGCGGGATCGGTCGATACCAGCAGCACGCGCTTGCCGGCCTGGCTCGCAGCAACCGCCATCGCCGACGCCGAGGTCGTCTTGCCGACGCCGCCCTTGCCGCCAAAGAACAGCACCTTGCGATCAATCAGCGCGCGCATCAGCAGCATGGCAGCGAGCCGAGAGGCGATTTGTCCATGCCCATGCGGCGATGCCAGAGGTGAAACTGCTCGAGGAGATACGGATAGATGTCGAGGAGGTAGAGCGTCGCCGGATTCGGCAGCCCGACGATCTCCATGTAGCACAGCAACAGAAACAGGTCGTTCAGCTCCGCCGCCTGCAGCCGCAGCTCCCGCTGATACCTGCCATAGGCCGCACCGTGGAAGAAGTCACGAATGTTTTCGCGGAGCGACATGACGCGATTCTAGCCTGTCGCGCTGCGTGCGTTGATTCCGTTAACCGCTTGGCGCGTGCCCTTGGCTCTTGGCCCCTTCGCCCCTTGGCCTCTTCGCCCCTCGACCCTACATATTCAGCCAGTAGCTGAACTTCACCAGAAACACATTGCGGGTCGGCGCCGAGAACACGCCGCCGAAGTCGCGCCCGAAACGGAAATCGCCGTGATCGAGGTAGTCGGACTTGCCCTGCTGCCACACGACGAACAGCGCGGAGCCGGGCTTGTACTCATACCGCAGCACGTTGGTGGTACGGAACGACCGGATGTTGAAATCCGCCGAGCGCGAATACGCGTACGGCTTGTAGCGAGCCTCGTATTTTTCCGCGCGTCCGTCCACGAGCTCCTTGTAATTCGAGTACTGACCCGCCGACACGAACGGCTCGGCATAGACCTGCAGCGACAGGTTGGGCGTCATCGTGTAGTTGAACCGGGTATTGAACGACACCGTTCTTTGATCGATGCGGCCGAACACGTAGCGCTTGCCGCCGCCCGCGCGGTCCTCGTTGGTTACCCACTGCGAGTCGTCGTGATTGATCGCGTAACGCAGGCTCATGTTCAGCGACATCGACGATGTCGCCCGCCAGTTGACGCCCGGACTGATGTCGTGGCGCGAGCTGTTCCGCGTATCGGCCCAATGACCGCCGTTGTAGAAGAACGACAGCGGCTTGCGATTGTCGGTGTTGAAGTAATACCAGAGGTTCTTTCCTGGATTGCCGAGCACGCCCGGACCGCCGCGCGTCACGCGATCGCGGAACGGCGCCGCATCGAGGTTAAAGCCGGCGCCGATGCTGTAGTAGTTCGTGAACGTCCAATGCGTGTTGATGTTGCCGCCCGAATACGTGCGGTCGCCGCCGAAGTTCCAGCCCTGGTACTGATTGATATTGAAGTTGCGCGTGCGCACGAACCGTCCGGGCCGGAAGTTGCGCCATTGAATCCAGTTCGACTGGTTGCGCTCGTCGGCGCGGCGCATGAAGCCGAGATCGTTGGTATCGAACCCGGGAGACTTGTAACCGAGGAATGAACTGAAGCGTAGCGTTTCGCCGGCGATCTTGCCGACCGACACCGATCCGGCATGGCCTCGGAGGGCCGTCGCCGCGTAATCGACGTCGACGTAATCGGCATCCGGCCGCTGAAAGCCGTGAACGGTGCTTTCCTGGAGACGCGTGATCGCCGCGGCGCTGCCTTCGAGATGCGTCGCCGCCCAGTAGCCGCTGACGCTGTACATCGGCGACAGACGCCAGTCGTAGTCTACGCCGCCTGCATAGGCGTTGTTCGGCAGGAACGCCGTCGTCGCAGTGTTCTGGCGGTTGGTCGCCGTCGTCATGAACCCGAGCGACGACTGGTTGGCGAATTCCTTGCGCGCGCGCAGCACGGTGTAGCCCGTCATCGGCTCGACGGTGAACTCGCGGCGGCCGATGCTGCTGTGGCCGGCGATCTCCGCGTCCTCTCGCGCCGTTACCGCGGTCAACGCGCCGATCGAGAATCCGCCGACACGGCCGGTGAGCTTGCCGGCGCCGATGATGGTGACCGAATCCGGCTTTTTCGAGTACTCGCCGTTGTTGAGCGTCGTCGAGCCTTGCGGATTGCGGCCGATGCGGCGCGAATAGAACATTCCCGTGCAGTTGCCGTCGTTGCAGTCCATGTTGAACCGGAACGTGCCGGAGCCCTCGACGAAGAACGGGCGGCGCTCCTGGAAGAACGTCTCAAACGCATCGAGATTGACGACTGCGGGATCCGCTTCGACCTGGCCGAAGTCGGGGTTGACCGTGGCCGTGAGCGTGAGGCCCGGCGTCAACGCGTATTTCATGTCGAGGCCGACCGCGGCTCCCGGATCGGTCGGGTTGCTCAAAGGGTTGCCGGCGTCATCGGGCTGCGTGCGCAGGTCGGCGACGGTGTACGGCAGCAGCTCGAACTTCTTGGGCGTGCCGGCCATCCGCAGACCGCGCAATTCGCCGAACTGCGACACGAACCCGTTGGCGTTGCGCGACAACAGTGGCCACGTCGAAGTCTCCGCGAGGCGGCCGACTTCGCGCATCACCGCGAAGCCCACCGGGCCTCCGTCGGTGTTGTTGAAGCGAAGCTGCGAAAACGGAATCCGGAATTCCGCCGACCACATGTCGCCATCGCGGCTGACTTCGACGTCCCACACCGCGTCCCAGCTGTCGTCGCTCTGCCCGTCGTTGAAGTAATAGCGATCGGTCTTGACGCCCACCGGATTCACACCGAACTCGTACGCGGATCGGCGATCGAAGTACGAATCGACGACGATGCGGATCCAGTCGGAGGGCGAACGCTGATCGCGCCGCGTCAGAATGCCGACGATTTTCGAAGCGTCGGTGTCGTAGGCGCGCACCGCAACATACAGTGCGTTGGCGTCGTACGCGACGTGCGCTTCGGTGCGTTGTGTTGCTGTCTGTCCTTCCGCCGGCTCACGCTGCACGAATTCGACAATCGCCGGTGCCTGCTGCCAGACTTCGTCGTTCAGTCTGCCGTCGAGAACAATCGGGGTGTTGGCCGGCACTGCGACCGCCTCGACCGTCAGGGCGGCGCGCCGTTCGTTGGCCGCCGACGCCGAAGGGATAAGCGCTGCGAGGACGGCAGCAAAGCAGCAGAACAAAGCCTTCATAAGCACTGGAAATAGACGGAGTTCGAGTACGAAAGGTTGGGGAGAAGATTTTCCCCCCGAAACTTGTGGATTTGGCGCTACTTCAGGTCGATCAGCGCGGTCAGGCGCGCGGTCTGCTCGGCCGTAGCGGTCGGCGAAACCTCCAACCGCCACGAGCGCGGCGGCTCCGCGCCGAGCGTGACGTCGAACTTCATCAGGCGATCCCGACGCGCCACCAGCACCGAGACCTTGTCGCCCGGCTTGTATTGATCGAGTCGCGCCGCGAGACCGTCAGCCCTGACCCGAACATCGTCGATCGCCAGAATCTCGTCGTCGACATTCAGCCCCGCATCGATCCCCGGCGTGCCGCGGCGCACGGAGGTAATCACCAGCCGGCCGCCATCGTTGCGTGTCCCGCCGCCGATATACGCGCGGGTGCCGGCGCCCGCCGGACGGAAGCGCAGGCCGAAGTAATCGAGCGCTTCCGTGTAATCGAGCTCGTCGGTCGATTCGGCGACGCTGGCAAACCACGCTTTCAAATCGGTGCCCGCAGCTTCGCTCATCACCGCGTAGAACTGTTCCGGCGTATAGCCTTTGTCACCGGAGTAGCGCTGCATCGCCCACTGCATGCCGGTGTCGAGCGTACGCGTGCCGTTAGTGCCTTTTCTGATCTTCGCGTCGAGCAGAAACGCGATGACGGCGCCTTTCGGGTAGTAGTTGATGCTGACGTTGGCGAGGTTCTCGTCAGGGCGGTATTGTTTGATCCACGCATCGAACGACGCCATGTTCACCGGGGTGACCAGGCGACCCGGAATCGTCTGCACCTGCTCGATTTGACTCGACAGGCTGTCGAGAAACTCTTCACGGGTGGCGATGCCGGCTCGCTTGGGCAGCAGGTCGGCGTAGTAGTCGGTGAATCCTTCAGCGACCCACAGCGTCTTGACGTAGTTTTCGTTTTCGTAGTCGAAGGGCCCGAGCTCCACCGGCCGTAAGCGTTTGACGTTCCATGCGTGGAAGTACTCATGGGCGAGCGTCGCCAGAAACGACATGTACGGGCCGCGCGTGCGCGTCGCGAAGCGATTGGTCATCCCGAGATAACTGTTCTTGTGCTCGAGCGCGCCGCTCGACTCCGTCACCATCGTCATGAAGTGGTAATGCGGATACGGCAGCGCCCCCATCGTCGCCTTGCCGGCGTTGACAATCTTTTGCACGTCCGCGACGACCTTGTCCGCGTCGATCAACGCCGTGTCTCCTTCGAACACCACGACATGGCGCTTGCCATCAACGGTGAACTCGCGCGTCACCGGATTGCCGATGATGATGGGGCTGTCGACGATGGTGTCGAAATCGGGAGCGCGAAAGGTGTTCGGCGAGCCGCTGACAGGTTCGAGCGCTGTTTCGACTTTCTTCCATGCTGCCGGCAATTCGATGCGGACCTCGTGCGGCCGCGCGGCACGCTCGACGAGCGTGAGGAAGGTGGGCGCGCCGTTGAGCATGGCGAAGGCCGACTCGACCCAGTTGTTGCGAACCGTCATTTCCCGGCTGTAGACCTTGTAGCGCAGCGTGACCGATGGCGCGC
>DASPNQ010000230.1:0-8878 GCA_035626435.1 Vicinamibacterales bacterium | reverse complement strand
GGTGTCGTGATCCGCGGTGATTGGGATGACGCCGTGACGGCTGATGCGGCCGATCGTCGGGCGAATGCCGACGAGCATGTTGGCGTTCGCGGGGCTGATGATCGAGCCGCCCGTGTCCGAGCCGACGCTGCCCGCCCACAGGTTCGCCGCGGTGCCGATTCCCGAGCTCGAGCCGCCCGTTGGCAGCACTGGCCGGCCATCTCCGGGATCGGGCCGCGGATCGGGACGCGGATCGTATGGATTGAACGCGAAGCCGCCGATCGCGTTGTAGTTGCCGGGCATCGCGTTTGGGTTGCCGGCGACCCAGTTGGCCAGCTCGGTCAATCCCGTTTTCGCGATGATGATCGCGCCGGCCGCTTTGAGATGCGTCGTGAGCGTCGCTTCGTACGGCGGAATGTAGCCGGCGAAGACGAGAGCGCCGCCGGTCGTCGGCATGTCGGTCGTGTGAATGTTGTCCTTCAGCGCGATCGGGATGCCGTGGAGCGGCCCGCGCAGCGTCCCTTGCGCCCGCTCCTGGTCCAGCCGATCGGCGTCCTCGAGCGCCTTGGCATTGACGGCGAGAGCGGCGTTCAACCGATCCTCGTAGAGGCCGAGGCGAATCAGGTATTGCTCGACCAGCTGGCGTGACGTGACCAGCCGGTTCGCGAGCGCCGCCTGCATCTGTGGAATCGATGCTTCGACCACGGTGAAAGTCGTGCGTTGCCCTTGCGCGGACAGCAGGATGGCGGTGCCGGCGAACGCAGCGATGAAGGCGGCGGCTGTTTTCATGCGCGGTATTCTATCCAGGACCATGAACATGACGTTCGACCAGGCGTGCGGCCTGGTGGAAAATGCGATTCGCGGCGGCGTGCGCAAGGAGATCGTCGCCGGGCTCAGCGGCCGGACGCTTGGCGCGTCGCTGCTGCAGTTGCGTGAGGCGATGCGCGCCAACCGGTTCCGTGCGGTCGGTCAGCAGATCTTCCTGGATCGCGTCGTCAGTAGCTTCGACGGACGCACCCGAGCGGAAGGCTTTCACATTCTTCACGATTGGGACGGCGTCGCGCAGCAGACCAATCCCGAGATCATCCCGATCGACGTGCTCGACTTCATCGCCGGCCAGCGCGGCGCCGACGCGTCCACCCCGGTCGAGCCGGCCATCCTCCTTGATTACTACTTCATGCATGTCCTCGCGTTGCTGACGATGCGCGTGTGGGATGACGGCGATCCCGATGAGAACTTCGAGCGGCTGAATGCGTTGGTCGTGGAGCTGCAGGGGCCGAATGGCAGCGGCCAGCAGTTTGCCGCGGACGCGGCGACGCTGCTGTTGATCGGCACGTCGCATTACGAGCCCGAGGAATGGGGGTATGCGAAGCTGCTGGCGCGCGTCCGCACGCTTGATCAGACGCACCAATTCCGCATCGGCCTTGGCCATGCGGCCAGCATGGGATGTCACCTGCGGTTTGGCTTCGAGGCGCAGTGCGGCCGCGACACCGTCGCGCTGCGCGACGACAACGTCGCCGATTACCCGTGGCTCTGTTTCGCGCTGACCGCGGTGATGCGTGAGTACGATCGGCGCCCGGAGGGTGTGAGTCTCGCGGTCATGGAAGAAGCCCTGTTGAACGGCTTGACCGCTGACGCCCGTGCCTTCATTGGCGTGCCTCCATCGTCGCTTGCCGGGTTCGAAGACGAGCGGATGCGGTTCGTCGACGGGTTCAATCGCCACAAAGCGGCCCTGCTCGAGGCCTTTTCACGCTACCGTCCCACCGACGCCGGCTACTCGCCGTTGTCGTTCTACTTCAACTTCTCCCACAACGTCGTCAAAGGGACGGTCGTTGATGCGCTGTTGTGGGGAGAGACGTGGGACGTCAGTTTCAATGATCTGCTGACCAGCACGCCGCGCGCGGGTCTCGAGCCGGGGTCGCAGCAGCTCTTGGCGACGACGTTGATGGGCTACGCGCGCTCGAATCCCGATCGCATCCGCGGCCGCTTGATGCCGGTGATCGTTTACGACCCGCAGTCCGGCCGCCGCGCCTATACCGTCACCCTCGAAAAACTAACGCAATAGGCTCCACGTTGTTGATAGGTGCCGGTTGATAGGTGCCAGGTACAGTTCAACCGCGTCGGCGGTTGCTCGGGGCCAGGTACAGTTCAACCGCGACGGCGGTTGCTCGGGGCCACGTACAGTTCAACCGCGACGGCGGTTGCTCGGCCAATTACAGTTCAACCGCGACGGCGGCTATCAGGGGCCAGGTACAGTTCGGCCAGGTACGAAGTACGCCAAATAGGCATAGCGCGGTTGGAATGTACCTGGCCCCGATTAGCTGCCACGTGGTGGAACTGTACCTGGCCCCTAACAACCGCGAGCGGTCGAAGTGTACCTGGCACCGAGTAACCGTGAGCGGTTGAACTGTACCTGGCCCCGAGTAACCGTGAGCGAAGTGTACCTGGCCCCTGACAACCGGCTAGCGTTTGCGGGCGGTCCAGGGGGAGGCACCGCTCGCGGTTGTGACGGTGCCGGTGATGGTGCCGCCGCTGACTTTCCCCTGGTAGGTCAATCCACCGGCGGTGAGGGTGAACTCATCGCCAAGCAATTTGCCCGAGACAGACTGCTCTTGTCCGCCGATCGTCATCGTGCCGGAGACCTTCTGATAATCCTGCGTCAATGTCATCGTGCCGTTCGCAACCGTCCATGTTCCGGCGACCTTTGCCGGCACCACCCACAGCAGCACCTCGCACCAGCTCTCGCAATTCGAGGCGGGTGAGAGCGTCGTGCGGAAGTCAGGCTCCCAACCGTCAATGCCAAACGTGTTGGCGACGATGCGCGAACCCGGCGCGAGGGCGTAGAACTTGGGCGCGAGCCGGTTCATGTTAACCGGGAGCAGGAACAAGGCGAGGGCGGTGGCCTTCGAGATGTCGTACTCGTACATGTCGTGCTGCACGAACTGTGCTTTGTCCGCGACGCCAGCCTCCTTCGCCAGACGCTGCGACAACGCCACCATGTCCGGGTTGTATTCGACGCCCAGCGCACGCGCGCCACGCTTGGCGGCGGCAATGATGTTGCGGCCATCACCCGAACCCAGATCGATCACGTAATCGTTCGGGCCGATCTTGGCCACTTCCATCATCTTGTCGACCATTTCCGGCGGCGACGGCACCCACACGACATCCTTGCCCGCCTGGCCAGAGACTGGAGTAAAGGGCTTGTCCTGAGCAGGCGATTGAGCGGCGGCGCCGGCGGCGGCGAGGACGAACAGAGCAGTGAATACGACGCGCATTAGTTCCCCTTTGTAGCGACTACCTTCTGCAATTCAGCGATCGGCGCGATCGCGCCGTGGAGCGGCACGATTTTATCAACACGGAGGTTCCGCTTTTGAATGTTCTCGAGCAGGTTGGCGGCGTACGGATTTGCCGCCGCGCCCGGCGAGAATGCGTCGACCTGGATGATGACCCGATCGCGCGGGATGTAGGCCATCAGCATGGTGTCACTGTGAGGATTACCGGCGACGTGATACAGCACCACGGTATTTAGCGGATCGCGCACCTCAAGCTGATCGTCGATGCCCTGCACCTCGAGGCGCGTCGCGTTCTTGGCCAGCGCATCGGGCCGCCGAGTATGCGGACGCCTGGCCATCGCCTCGACCCAGGCGCGGTTTCCCGAATGCGTAATGACCGTCATGCCCTCGGCGATCGCGGCGCGCAGGCCCGCGGTGTGATCGAAATGATGATGCGTGGTCACCAGCTGGGTCAGGGGCTTGTTGTTGACGAGCTCCTTGGCCTTCGCGATGACCGCAAGCGTGCGTGCTTCGCTCTGCGGCGCGTCGATCAACATCAGGTGGTCGGCAAATTCGATCAACGCACTGTGGTGTGATTGCCCTGCCAGCAGCCACACACCTTTGCCGATCGCTTCCGCCGTCACATTCGGCGCGGGCGCAGCGGCCGGCTGTGCGGCTACATCGGCCGGCGCCGTGAGGTCCGGCCCGTCAGCGCTGAACGCCTGGCGCGTCGCCTGCAGCTGCCACACCGTGAATTCATCGACGCTGCTCGCGAATTGCGCCGGCAATCTCACGCCGCCGACATCCTGATACTCGTTGAACGTCGTCGTCAGGACGACGTCGCCGAGGTTGGGGTGAGACGAGTTGGTCGAGATCGAAAGCGGCACCCCGCCAGGATCGAGCGTCACCGTGAATCGCATGCCATCGATGTCCACGTCCGCCTGACGCGCGCTGCCCGCGTTACGGATGCTGGACACCTTCGTACCCGCGACGGTCAACGCACGGGCCATCGTCAGCGGATGATGGTAGAAGTCAATGCGCCGATCCGCCTCCGCGGCCGCCGCGGCGCGCGTCGCCTGGCCTGCCGCATTGACGTTGAACGCTACGGCGCCGTCGAGCGCCTGGATTTGCCGCTGCGGCTGCGGCCCCTGGAAGTAGGCGAACTTCGGCGTCCGCGTCTGCTCGATGCGCTGCCGACGCTCGGCGATATCGATGACCCGCCTGTATTCGCTGATCTCGAACGTCTGCGTTCGTGCTTCGGGCTGCATGTCCTGACCGAGGTTGTAGCTCACGCCGCGACCCTCGATCGTCAAGAAGCGCGGGAGTGCCTCGACCGCCGCGCGGCCGCCCAACGCATCCAGCATCGCGTTCGTGAATTGCTGCTCGGGCGACTGCGGCGTGCTGCAGGCCACGAACGTCGCGGTCAGCGCTGCAACGAATTGGTGTCGAATCATGTGTCCATCCATCGGATCGGCCAAACGTGTAACCGACCGCCGATATTGCCATAGGTCGTCAGCCATTCTCGAAGCGGGCCCGTCGGTGACGACAGTGGGTTCGTGATCGGCCTCTGGGACGCGCGCCTGGCCCGGCGCGAGCGCGTGGTTCGAGCAATTTTTAAACGTTACCGTGGTTGGCGCGCGTGAAAATCGGACGCCGCGTCGGTCGTCTCGGCCGCGAACCCTGTGTTCGATCAAGGCCCCTGAGGTCGCCTCGATATTCGGCGCGCAAATTTGCGCGGTAATCCGAGGACACCAAGCGATTGGATCAGCGTGTACAGGGGTGCCGTGTGGATATCAGCCCCCGACTCGTCACCCATTTCTCGATGGAAACCGTAGCTTCACGGCCAAATATTCGGGTATTGTTCACCGCGGAGGCAGAGGCATGTCGATTGTTCGTCGAAGACTTGTACTAGTGTGTTTGGCCATTTTCCTGGCCGCCCCCCTTGCGCAGGCGCAGGTGACGACCGGTTCCATCACCGGCACCGTGACGGACGCCAGCGGCGCCGTGCTGCCGGGCGCGACGGTAACGCTGAGCGGCGAGCGTCTGATCGGCGGACCGCAAACGCAGGTCAGCGGCATTGACGGCGCGTACCGGTTCGATCGCCTGGCGCCCGGCAGCTACCACGTGAAGTTCGAGCTACAGGGATTTCGGACCGTCGAGCGCCCCGACGTGCGCATCAGCGCGGCATTCGTCGCGACCATCAACGCGAAGATGGAGGTCGGTAGCGTCAGCGAGACGATCACCGTCACCGGCGAATCACCAACCGTCGACGTGCGCTCGAACGTCCAGCAGACGGTGATGAACCAGGAGATCCTCGAAGGCATTCCTACCGGCCGCGACCCGTGGTCGCTGGCCAAGCTGATCCCCGGCGTGCAGGTGGCTACCTATGACGTCGGCGGCACGCAGTCGATGCAGCAGAGCAGCCTCTCGGCCCACGGCTCCAGCACCAACGACGTCAGCTATAACATCGACGGCGCGACCGTGAACTGGCCCGGCGGCGGCGGCGGTGCGACGATGATCTATTACGACCAGGGCATGTTCGAAGAGGTCAACTACATGACCTCGGCGATTCCGGCAGAGATGCTCGCCGGCGGCATCAACATCAACATGGTCACCAAGGACGGCGGCAACCAGTGGAAGGGCAACCTCCGCTACAATTTCGCGAACGACAGCCTGCAGTCCGAGAACTTCGCCGCCACCCGCGCGCTGGTGCCGACATTCCTCGGCAATCCCACCAACAAGACCTATGACTTCAACCTGGTCGGCGGCGGCGCGATCGTCCAGAACCGCGTCTGGGTCAACGGCACGGTTCGCAAGTGGGTGGTCAACAAGTTCGTCAACGCTCGCAATGCGGATGGCAGGCAGGCGCTCGACGACAACGACCTGAAGAACTACTCAGGCAAGGTCGTCACGCAGGTGACGGCAAACCAGAAGTTGTCCTTCGGCTATTTCTGGAACGACAAGATCCGCGGCCACCGCCGCGACTCTCAGGATCTGATTCCGGACATCGCGTCCGTCGTGCAGACCAATCCAGTGCAAACGACGCAGGCCAAGTACACCGGGATCCGCGGCTCGCTGGTCTACGAGTCGAACTTCAGCGTGATGGATGGCCAGACCAACTACACCTATCAGCCGGAAACGGATCGCACGCTGGTCCGCATCATCGACACCGGCACGACCGAGGTGTTCAACGCGTCGACGCGCGAAGAGCATCAGCCGAACTCGCGCCACCAGTTCGACAACGTGTTCTCTTACGGCAAGAGCGGCTTGGGCGGCGAGCATCTGTTCAAGTTCGGCATGCAGTGGGGCCGCCTGTTCTACGGCTCGGACTATTCGGTGCTGAACGATCATTGGCTGGTCTACAACAATCGCCAGCCGGTGTCGGTGCGCCAGTGGAACTCGCCAGCATTCTCGAAGAACGTGGCGACGGTGACCGGCTTCTTCTTCCAGGATTCGTGGTCGATGAACCGCTTGACGCTGAACGTCGGCGGCCGCTGGGACAGGTACGTCGGCAAGCTCCCCGAGCAATCGGCGCCGGGCGGCCGCTTCTCCGGCCCGCGCACCGTCGCCGAACAGGAAGTGATCAATCAGTCGATCGCGGTGTGGCGCGCCGGCGCGTCGTACGATCTCACCGGCAGCGGTCGCACCGCGCTGAAGGCCAGCGTCAGCCGCTATGGCCTGCAGGTCGGGATCGACCGCGTCACCAACGTCAATCCGCTGACGGTCGGCTCGCGCGACTGCCCATGGTCCGACTTCAACAACAATCGCCGTTTCGACGAGGGCGAGATCACCGGTACGTGCCCGGCGTTCAGTGGCGGGTCGGTAACCGGCTATGCGCCTGACGGCGTCGACTGGCCGTACTCTGACGAAATCACGGCCGGCGTCGAGACGCAGTTGCCCGGCGCCGTGCGCATGGGCGCGATGTTCTACTACCGCACCAACCGCAAGCAGATCGGCCAGATCAACACGCTGCAGCCGGCCTCGGCGTACACGGCGCATACGGTGACCATCCCCAATGGCCCCGGCGGCACCGTGGCGAACCCGAAGCCGACAACGGCGACCGTCTACAACATCAGCCCGGCTGCCAACGCGCTGGCGAATAACGTGCGCGACAATGTCGACTATCTCGACACCAGCTACAAGGGCGTCGAGCTGACCGCCACCAAGCGCTTCTCCTCACGATGGCAGATGCAAGCGGGCTTCACGGTCGGCAAGAACGAAGGCGGCATCAACATTGCCACGGGTAGCGGCCAGTCAAGCACCAACGATCTCAACGACCCGAACAACACGCAGTTCCCGAAGGGCATTGTCGGCAACGACTCCGAGCAGGCGTTCCGGTTGTCGGGCAGCTACACGCTGCCGTTCGACATCAACCTGTCGGGTTCGATGGTCGCTAACAACGGCTACCCGTACATCTCGACCTACTCGCTGACGCGAGCCGTTGCGGCGACGCAGGGCATCGCGCTGACACGCGCCAGCCAGACGATCCTGCTGAGCGAACGCGGCGACGAGCGCTATCCGAACGTGGTGATGTTCGACATGCGCTTCGGGAAGACGCTTCGTTTCGGCAACCGCAGCCTCACTCCGGAGGTCGCGATCTTCAACGTCACCAACGCCGACACGGTCGTCAATCATAACGTTGCGGTCGGCCCCAGCTACCTGCTGCCGGCGGGCGGCGATCCGATCCTGTCGCCGCGCATCATCCGCGTCGGCTTCTCGTTGAACTTCTAAGGACGGTCAAGGGCGCGATGCTTCGGCGTCGCGCTCTTGGACTGTACGGGGCTCATGGGCTCATGGGCCAAGGGGCCAAGGGGCCGATGGGCCGATGGGCCGAATGGGCCAAGAGGCCAATGGGCCAAGAGGCCAAGGCGGCCAAGAGGCCAAGGCGGCCAAGAGGCCAAGGCGGCCAAGAGGCCAAGGGGCCAAGAGGCCAAGGGGCCAAGGGGCTAAGGGTTAGTATCGCGGCAGGGACTTCAACAGTGTGGCAAGTTGCCGTCCGACAACGGCGGTTTCGTCCAACAGCTGTTGCGCTTCTCCTTCATTCAACAACTTCAGGCGTCTCGCAAGCTCGATCTGCGTTTCGAGCTCTGATTTCGAACCAAGAGCGATCTTGAGATGACGCGGATAGCACTGACCGCCAACCGCCTTGCCCTCAGCGATGTTCGAGGGGATCGAGATGGCGGCGCGTCGCATCTGCGAGGTCAGTCCATATACTTCGGACCGGGGAAACCTCTCGCTTCGGTCGTAAATGCGTTCGACGAGCTGCATCGCGTTCTGCCAAACCGACAGATCTCGGAATGATCCAACCATCGGGCGTCCTCCGAATCAGCTTTTGCAAAGGGCCGTCCGATGGTTTTCAGGCGCAATTGAGGCGGATGGGCATCACCGTACGCATAATTCTCGATCCGGTTGACGCTGCAACGCGGCAAATTCTGCCACGCTCTGTTGGCCCCTTGGCCCATCAGCCTTTGAGCTCATTAGCCCATTAGCCCATCGGCCCATCGGCCGATTGGCCCATCGGCCCATCGGCCTATGAGCCCCTTGGCCCCTACAACCGTGCGGCGACTTCCTGGTAACCGACCACCGCGAACAGCACGAGGATCGCGGTCAACAGCACATTGGTGATC
>DASPNQ010000229.1:0-21581 GCA_035626435.1 Vicinamibacterales bacterium | reverse complement strand
GAGGTGCCAATTGTCCCGAGCGCGACCTGCAGGATCACCAGGGCGCACAAGGCGAGCGGCAGGCGGCGCGTCAGCGCATCCCAGTTCTTGGTCTTGAAGAGGAAGTACAGCCCGAAGGCCCAACCGACCACGAAGACGGCGATCATGATCGCCGGGCCAACGCCTTTGAAGACGCGCATGGCGAGCGGCGTCGCCGGCGCCTGGTATCCGCGCGGCCGCTGCAGCGAGCGCTCGATCAGGATCAGCCGATCACCCTGCAGGTTCACCCGGAACTGCTCGACGTGGCCGTAGCGTTGCACCGGATTCAGCCAGGTCAGCTCGGTCTTCCCGGCAGGGAACGACCGTTCGACCACTTCGAGCTCGAATGCCGACGCATCGATACCGAAGGTAGACCGGATGGCGTCAAGGCCGATCGCCACTGATTTGTCGCGGCCGGCGTGAGCAACGCTGTCCGTCGAATATCCGGTGGCGAAGGCCAGCACGTTACCGCGCGGGTCAAGCCGTACGGTGAAGTCACCCGGCCTCGGCTCCATGTTGCCGGTCGACGGGTTCGCGGTGTGGGTCAGCGACGCCCGCCATTGGGCGACCGGGCCGCCCTCGCGAATCGCGTCACGCGCCGCCGGCAGACCGGCAGTGGCCGCAATCGCGCTCGGGTTCAGGACGTTGTCGAAATCGGTCTCGCTGAGCGGACCCGCCCCGGAGTAACCGAAACGTTCGATGGTGTCGCGCGCTTTGGTCACCACCGCGCCTTCCGGTAGTTCCAGCGGCAGGTCGGCGCCCGGCCGCGCCAGGTGGTAGTAGCTCATGGCGATGCCGACGAGGATTGCGGCGACGATCGCCAACCCGCTGCTGAGCCACGAGACGCCGCTGATCTGGACGACCTCGGGGCTGTCGTCGGTCAAATCGCGCTCGAGAATGGCGTCGGCGGTCGCGGCCGCGGCCGGTGCTGACGACAGGCGGCCGGATTCGAGCGCGAGCTTCAGCCGCTGCAGATCGACGCGCATGTCGGCAATGCTCTGATAGCGAAGGTTCGGATCTTTCTCGAGCGCCTTTTCGATGATCCATTCGAGCTGCAGCGGCAGCCCGCGCGCCAGCGAACGCAGCGACGGCGGCTCCCGTTCGAGAATGGCGACAAGCAGATCGGTGGTGGTCGGCGCCGCGAACGGTGCGCGGCCGGCCACCATCTCGTAGAGGACCACGCCCAGGCTGTAACAATCGGCGCGGCCGTCGACGGGCAAGCCGCGGGCCTGCTCAGGGGCCATGTAGGCGATCGTCCCGACGATCATCCCCTCGCCGGTCTCGGGAGCCAGCGTTGCCATGGCGTCGGGTGAGGCGGCCCGCGCTTGCGCGAAGGTCGCGACGCCGAAGTCGAGGACCTTCACATATCCGTCGGGACGGAGCATCAGATTGTCGGGCTTGATGTCGCGGTGCACGATCGATGCGGCGTGCGCTGCCGACAGTGCGGACGCGGTTTGAATCGCGATGTCGAGGACTTCGCGAATCGTCAGAGGCCCCCGCGCAAGCCGCTGCCTGAGCGTTTCGCCCTCGACGAACTCCGACACGAGGAACCGTGAGCGATCGTGGTCGCCGACTTCGTGAATGGTCAGAATGTTCGGATGATTCAGCGCCGATGCGGCGCGCGCCTCGTGCAGGAAGCGGCTGAGGCGCTCGGGGTCGCCGCTCAACTCGGGACGCAGCACCTTGACCGCAACGGGTCGCCCGAGCACGCTGTCGGCGGCTTTGTAAACTTCGCCCATCCCGCCGCTGCCGAGCAGTCCCTGGATCTGGTATCGGCCGACTGTCGCTCCCGCGCTGAGGGCCATCGCCGGTGAAACTGTATCATTGCGTCATGGCTCTGTACCCTCGTGTTCGCATGCGAAGGATGCCGAAGACCGTCGCCGCGCTTGCCATTGCCGCGAGCGCGCTGCTGATCGACGGGCTCTCCGCTCAAGTCGACGAGCGCTGGCGCGCCCTCGAGCAGCAGATCGATCGCATCTACAACAGCAGCGAGTACACGCTGCCGCGATTCGGTCCCGCCAGATGGCTGGCGGACGGCACCGCGTACACGACGGTCGAGCGCGCCGCCGGCGAGGCGGGCGGCTCCGACATCGTCCGCTACGACGCGGCGACCGGCGCACGCAGCATTCTGATCGCGGCGGCACAACTGATCCCTGCCGGCACGCAACGTGCGCTCAGCATTGCCGACTATGCCTGGTCGGATGACGGATCGAAGCTGCTGATCTTTACCAATACGCAGAAGGTGTGGCGCCTCAACACGCGCGGCGACTACTGGGTCCTGAACGTCAAGGACGGTGTGCTCAAGCAGGTGGGCGCGATGCATCCACCGTCATCCTTGATGTTCGCGAAATTCTCGCCGGACGCCACTCGCGTGGCATACGTCGTCGCCAACAACATCTTCGTCGAGCGGCTCGACGACGGGCGGGTGATGCAACTGACCAAGGACGGATCGGAAACGATCATCAACGGGACGTCCGATTGGGTCTACGAAGAGGAATTCGGCGTGCGTGACGGCTTTCGCTGGAGCCCGGACGGCAAGGCGATCGCCTACTGGCAGTTCGACACTTCCGGCGTCGGAATCTTTTCGCTCATCAACAACACCGACTCTCTGTATCCGGTCATCACGCGCATCCCCTATCCGAAAGCCGGTACGACGAATTCGGCAGTACGCATTGGCGTGATCGGCGTCGACGGCGGCGCGACGACGTGGATCAAGACGGAGGGGGATCCGCGCAACACGTATCTCGCGCGACTGGGGTGGATCGACGCGAATACGGTCGCCATCCAGCAGCTCAATCGCCTTCAGAATCGCAATGATTTTCTGACCGCCGATACCAGGAACGGCGCAGTGAAGCGTGCGTTCCGCGACGAATCACCGGCGTGGGTCGACGTCAACGAGGATGTGCCGTGGGTCGACGGCGGCCGCACCTTCTTGTGGCTCAGCGAGCGTGACGGATACCAGCACGTCTACCGCGTTCCTCGTGAGGGTGGCGAGGGGCAGCGCATCACGAAGTTCGACGCCGACGTCACCGATATCGCCGGCCTCGACGAGAAAAGCGGCTGGATGTACTTCCGCGCGTCGCCTGATAACGCCGGACAACGCTACCTGTATCGCGCCCGGCTCGATGGCAGCGGCGCGCCCGAACGCGTCACGCCGGCGTCTCAGCCCGGCACGCATCGCTACGATGTGTCGCCGAACGGCCGCATGGCGTTTCATACCTATTCGCGCTTCGAGACGCCGCCGGTGACGCAGGTAATCGAGCTGCCGAGCCATCGCCCGGTGCGTGCCCTGACCGATCCGTCCGCGGTTGTCGCGAAAGTCACGCCGCTGCTCAACCCGCCGGCGGAATTCTTTCGCGTCGACATTGGGGAGGGCGTTCAGCTCGATGGCTACATGATCAGGCCGTCCGCCTTCGATGCGTCGAAGAAGTATCCGTTCATTACGCATGTCTACGGCGAGCCGGCCGGGCAGACGGTCAACGACGCGTGGGGCGGCAGCCAGATGCTGTTCCATCGCGCGTTGGCCGAGGCGGGCTACGTCATCATCAGCGTCGACAATCGCGGGACGCCAGCGCCGCGCGGCACCAAGTGGCGCAAGGTGATCTACGGCACGGTCGGCGACCTGTCGTCGAAGGATCAGGCGGCGGCGGTGCGCGCGCTGCTGGCCCGTCACGCATTTCTCGACGGCGGCCGCGTCGGCGTGTGGGGTTGGAGCGGCGGCGGCACCAATACGCTCAACGCGATGTTTCGGTTTCCGGACGTGTACAAAGTCGGTGTGGCGGTTGCTCCGGTCCCCGATCAACAGCTCTACGACACCATCTATCAGGAACGCTACATGGGCCTGCCGCAGGACAACGTTGCCGGGTACAAGGTGGGGTCGGCCATCAATTTCGCTGCTGGCCTGCAGGGCAAATTGCTGCTGATCCATGGCTCCGGCGACGACAACGTCCACGTGCAGGGCACCGAGCGGCTGATCAACCGCTTGATCGAGCTGGGCAAGCCGTTCGACGCGATGATCTATCCGAACCGCTCGCATAGCATCTCGGAAGGCCCCGGGACGACGCCGCACATCTACAAGTTGATCGCGCGCTACTTTTTTACCAACCTGCCGCCGGGGCCGCGCTAGCTATTGCGACCTGGCGGCTCGCTGCCAGTCGGCGGCACTGACGTGAGCCGCGATCTCGCCGCCCGCGTCGCCGCCAGGCCGCACGATCAGGCAGTCACCCTCCTTCACCGAGCCGCGCGCCAGCGTGCGGAACGCACGGTAGAGCAGGCCCTGATGCGTCACGACCTCGGTTATGAGGTGCCAGGTACAGTTCAACCACGCGTCGTGGTTATTAGGTGCCAGGTACAGTTCACCCACACGTCGTGGTTATTAGGTGCCAGGTACAGTTCACCCACACATCGTGGTTATAAGGAGCCAGGTACAGTTCACCCATACGTCGTGGTTGTCAGTGCCAGCTACGTTGCAACCACTCACGGTAGCTTCGAGGTGCAGCGCTACGAGCAGGACATATGTGGTCGTTCGTGGCCTGGAGGTGTTGTCTTCGGCGCCGCCCAAAGGGCGAGCGCCTTCCGCAGCCCCGAGCGGCTGTTTGGTGCAGGTACACTTCAACCGCTGCCGATGAGTCGGCGCACGGTGCCGCCGGTCAATCGACGGCTGCCAGGTGCCAGAATGGCCTCAATGCTAGCGACGGTGCCCCGCACCTGCGTCGAGATCGGCGACGACGCTCCCTGGCCCGATGTCGAGCGCTGCGAACACATCGCTCGGACGCTGCCACGAATCGCGCGGCATTTGCCGGCAATCCTGGGCCCGCAGCGGCATGCTGCAGATCACCATCGTCAATGGCCGCGAATGCTGCGCGACGAGTCATCACTGACATGCATTCTCCTTACGAGCAGCAACCTGCCGCTCGTCGGCTATTACGCCAAAACGCGTCTCGGGAATGGTAGCCGCTGCGTGAATCTCTCGTCAGGAATCTGTCAGGAGCGGCCGCTCACTTTGGCAGTCGTGCCTGCGCGGCGCGCACTTCGTCCTCGGTGAATGCGGCTTCGAACACTTCCAGCCCTTCCAGGAATGTGGCCACGTCGCGAAGGGAGAAGCCCAGGGTCTGCAGGCGTGCGGTATCGAGGTGCAGCTGATTGTTGGCGGCATCGTTGTAGTAGTTGATGAACCGGCCTTCGCGATCGAAGCGCGTGTTGAGCTGCGCGATCAGCGTGTCCAGATAGACGCGCCCACCCGCCGGCGGTTCTCCCGGTTGCCCGTGATCGGCGGTAATTACCGTCACGCTACGGCCACGGCCCGCCTTCTTGTCGATCAACTCGAGGTACGCCGCCATCTGACGATCCAGTTCCGCGAGCGTTGCGGCCTGCTCAGGGGAGTCAGGCCCATACGCATGCGAGGTGTAGTCCGGGCCCTTCATGTTGACGAACACCAGATCGGTGACGTCATCGGCGCCAACGTGTGATTCTTCGATCACGGCACGCAGTGCCTCTGCCTCGAACTTCTGAAACAGAGCCGATGCGCGGAAACGGGATGCCTGCGCGATGTCGTGGCCCATCCACTTACCGCCGGCCTCTTCCCACACCTTGCGCCCGACGAACCGCTTGAGCGCTGCGGGCATCGCGTAGCAGGTCGCGTTGGTTTCCCAACCGCCATCCGCTCCGCCGTAGCTCGCGGCCAGCACCTTCTTGCCGGAGATCAGGCACGAACCGCGGCCGACGAGTCCTGCGGTGGCACGGATCGCGCCGCCGTGGCCGATGATCACGGCCTTTCCGTCGGTGATCAGGTTCCATTGATCGGCGAGCGTCAACGCCATCAGCTCACGCGTGTCGAGTTGATCGTACGCCTCCTGCTGTTTGCCGGTGCCGCGGTTGAACAGGTTGTTGACGACGATGCCGTGGAAGCGCGGATCGCTGCCCGTGCCGATCGTCGCGTGCCCGACGCCGGTCACGGTTGGCAGCACCGTGGTGCGCGTCTCGGCAAACCACGCGCCTTCCTTGCGCAGCCGGCTCAACGTCGGCATCGACGATGCGTACTTGTCGAAGAAATCGGCGCGCATCGCATCGAGCACGATGATTGACACGACGCGTGGTGCCGAGGAGCCCGGCGTGATCGCGTCGGCGAGGACGCGGCCGGTATAGGTGGGCATGGCCGGTGCACCGATCAACGCTGCAATGGTCGGCGCCACGTCTTGCTGTTGCGCGGCGCCGCGGTAGACGCCGCTCTTGACGAATGGCGCACCGTGAAACAGCAGCGGAATGTGCGTGTCGTAGTCCCAAGGCGAGCCGTGCATGAAGGCATACAGCGGATCGCGCGAGGTCACAAACCAGCCTTGTTTGGGTACGACGAACACCTGCCCGCTGCGTCCGGGAAAATAGCCGCGCGCGAACATATCGAGCCACCGCTGTCGCAGTCCGCCGGATGCCGCCGGCGTGGTCGCCGCGGGTGGCGGCTGCGGCGATCGAATCGGTGCCGGCGTCGAGCCGGAGCAACCAACTAAAAAGACGGTGAGGAACAGCGGGAATAGGCGGGGCATGGCGTGGCCCATTGTACCGTCGCGGGAATTTTCCAAGGCTACGGCTGAGGCACCTTTCCCACCATCGCCATAAGATGCCGGCGTATGTCGGTTATGGCGTGCCAGGTACAGTTCACCCACGCGTCCTGGTTATTAGGTGCCAGGTACAGTTCACCCACCACCGTTGTTGTCAGGTGCCAGGTACGGTTCAACCAGCACGGTCGTTGCGAGGTACCAGCTCTACGAAAAGGACAGACGTTGTCGTGTCGTGGCCTGGAGGCGTGGTCTTCGGGCGCCGCGTAAACCGCGACCGCCGCTATCACAGCGGCGAAGCGGCTGTTTAGTGCCAGGTACATTTCAACCGCTGCAGGCGCGGGGTACAGTTCAGCACAGCGCGGGTGAACTGTACCTGGCCCCTAAACACCGGTCAGCGGTTGGAGTGTACCTGGCACCTCGTAACCACGATGGTTGGAATGTACCTGGCACCTGACGACCGAGGGACGGTTTCGGACCTTTGGGATCGGGCGGAAGGGGCGCGAACCAACAGCGTGGCGGGGAAAGGATTCGTTCTCGCGGGCTGGCGCTGGCGCCGTAATGCGGACGCGATATGATGCCGCGCATGAGGACACGCCTACTGTTTGCAACGATTGGCGCTTGCGCGGCGATGATCGCGGCGGTTGCCGCGCAGCGGCCGGCTGACGCGCCCGCGACCGGTCCGGGCGGTAAGCCGCCCGACACCGTCTTCATCGAAGAACTGACGTGGGCCGAAGTTCGGGACCTCGTCGCCGGCGGGACCACCAGCGTCATCATCGGCACCGCAGGCACGGAGCAGAAGGGCCCGCACATGGTCGATGGCGAACACAAGTTCGTCATGGAATACACCGCCGACAAGGTGGCGCGCGCGATGGGAAAAACGCTGGTCGCGCCGATCGTGACCTACGTGCCAGAGGGCGGCTACGACCCGCCGACCGGCCACATGCGCTACCCGGGCACGATCACGCTCCCGGAGGATCGCTTCGTCGATCTGCTGGTCCTGGCCGGGCGCAGCCTGAAGTCCGGTGGGTTCAAAAAAATCTATTTCCTCGGCGAGTCCGGCGGCAATCGCACCGGCATGCGCACCGCGGCGGAGAAGCTGAATGCGCTATGGGGCGGCGCGGCGACCGCCTATTGGGTCGACGACTACTACACCAAAGCGCATCGCGAGCAGAACACCTACGCGGCCAAGGTGCTGAAGGTCGCTGAAGATCAGGTCGGCAATCACGCCAACATTCTCGATACCTCCGAGCTGCTGTTCGTCGCGCCCAAGCACATTCGCAAGGATCGGCTGACCGGGAACGATTACGAGGGCAACGGCGTCAGCGGCAACAATCAATCCAAGTCGACGCCGGAGATCGGCAAGGCGCTGCTGCAAATCAAGATCGACAACGCGCTCGCGCAGATCAAGCGGATGGATGCCGGCGAGCCCCCAGTACCGCCCGCGCCGCAACAAGGCGGCGGTCAAAACGCCGGCGGCAATCGGCCGCAGCCACCAGCAGGTCCCGCCCGACCGACCATGGAGACCGCGCCGGCAGGGAAGACGCCAACTAAGGCGCCGGATACCGTGTTCATGGACGAACTGACGTGGGAAGAGAATCGCGACGCCATGAAGGCGGGCAAGACCGTGTTCATCGTGCCGATCGGCGGCACCGAGAAGAACGGCTACCACATGGTGCTCGGCAAACATAACTACACGGTCACGCACGCGGGCAATGTGATGGCGCGCAAGTTGGGCAACGCCCTCGTCGCGCCGACACTGCAGTACGTGCCGGAGGGCGATCCGGATCGCCAGAATCCCGGGGCCATCTCGCTGCCATCGCCGGCCTACGACAACGTGCTCGATGCAATCGCGCGCAGCCTGAAGGCGCACGGCGCGACCGACATCCTGTTCATCGGCGACAGCGGCGGCAACCAGGCCGGCATGACGAACGTCGCAACCAAGCTCAATGACGAGTGGAAGGGCGGCACGACCAAGGTCTACGCGCTGACTGCGTATTACAACGAAGGCCGCGAACACTATCGCGCCTGGATGGATGCGGCGTTCGGTTACAGCGACGACATCATCGGCAGCCACGCCGGCATCAGCGACACAGCGCAGATGCTGCACGTGCGTCCCGCGGGGATCCGCAAGAACATGCTGATGCCGTGGGGCGGTCCGAAAGATTCTGGCGTGTCCGGAGATCCGACCAAGGCGACCGCGGAGATTGGCCGGATGGGCATCCAGTTCAAGGTCAACGCCGCAGTGGCGCAATACCGCACGCTGAAGAATCCGCCGCAGCCGCGTGGTGGCCGCGGCGGACAACAGTAGCTAACTCGCAGGCTTGTACAGGGTGGGTCCCGGCGGCGCGGTCCGCTTGGATCCCTCCTTGACCCACTGGTTGTAGCGCATCCGCAGCGTCTTCACCGGATTGGCGCTTTCACCTTTCTTCTGATCGTCGCCGACGGCGATATACGCGTAGTACCTGCCGTCATTGTGCGTCGTCCCCTCGACGTCATCCTTGTTGGCGATCGCGATGTACGCGACGTGCGCCGTGCGGTTGTCGCAGGGAAAGTCCGGCGCCGAGTTGTTCCCGCAGTTGCAGCGGTGATCGCCGCCATTCGCATCGGCAGCTTCCATCGCCGCCATTACATGATCGGCGAGCGTGCCCTTGGCCCTGGTGAAGGCGAGCGCGGCTTGATACACCACCTGATCGCCGAGTAGCGTGTTGCCCTGCACCTGGTAGTGGTAGTCACCGACCTGGCCGCCGAAATACAACGACGATCGGGAATTGCCGCTGCCGTTAAAGCCGGCGCGGTTGTTCTGCGGCGTGATGGTCTTGCCGTTCGGGATCATCACGATACCGAATTGGCGCCGCTCGATGTTGCTGTCGCTTTTCAATTTCTCGATGATCTCGGCCGGCGGCGTCCCCTTCTTGATCTCGCGATACACGAGCATCTGGTTCTCGCGGGTGTTGTCGACGCCCGCCTGGCACGCGGCGACGCCGACGCCCGGCACCAGCACCGCCTGCACGTCCATCAGATCGCGCGCGCCGTTGGGTTTCCGATCGGGAAATCCCTGCTGGCGCACGCACGTCGCGGACGCGATGATCACCTGGCCCGTCTTCGCATCGATCGCAATCACCGACCACGTGGCAAACGCCGGCGAGGCCGTCAGCAGGATGACACTGGTCGCAAGCAGGATTCGAGTCATGGCGTGATGCGCTCCGCTTTGATGATCTTGATCGGCGGCGTCAGCCGCTGCGCTTCGGCGTTCGTGGTGCGGTTCGTCGACGACGGCGCCGCTTGAATCCTGCGCACGACGTCCATCCCGGATACGACACGACCGAACGCGGCGAATCCCTGTCCATCCGGATTCCGCTGCCCGCCGAAATCGAGCGACGGTTGATCGTTGATGCAGATGAACCATCCCGACGTGGCGCTGTCGGGCGCCCCGCGGGCCATCGAAATGGTACCGTCTTTATGCAGGATGCCGGTCGTCGACGTGCGCTCGAGCGTAATTGGCGGGAAGCCGTCCTTCGCGCGCTCAGGATTGACGCCGGCTTGAATCACCTCGATCTTGATGGGGCTTTCCGGCTGGTTGTCCGTCTTCACGGTGCGGTGCCACACTCCGCCGTCGTAGTGGCCAGCGTCGACGTAGCGGAGAAAATTCGCCGCCGTAATCGGCGCTTTCGCGGTATCGACGGCGACGACGATGTCGCCGAGCTCGGTCTGGACACGCACGCGTACCGGCGCAGGCGTCGAGACCTGCTCGCCGCCCCACGACAGGGCGGTGAGCAGGATGACAAGCAATGCCACGTGCTGGCTCATGATCAGAAACGATACGTGAGCGCGAACTGGAACTGACGGCTTGGCAACACCGCCGACCCGCCGGTGTGCTGACCGAATCGCGGATTGCCAACCAGGTTGATGTAGCCGCCGGCCAGCAGGTTCTGATTGTTGAAGACGTTGAACACGTCGGCGCGGAACTCGATTCGATCAGCGCCGACCTGGAATTGCTTGCCCATCGTCAAATCCGCGTAGTTGATGAACATACCGCGCGCCGTGTTGCGGCCGTTCGGTGTGCTCGCCTGGCAGCCGCGCGAGTTGCAAGCCGCGCCGACACCCAACCCATAACCGACGGGATCGCCGGCGTAACGGATGGTGTAGGGCGCGCCGCTTTGGCTATGCGTGACCGCGCTCACCCTCCAGCCTCCGAGAACCGCGCCGCTGCCGGGCACGTTCCACGACCAGCTCGTCACGAGGTTGTGCGGGGTATCCGCACCGGTCGGACCGCGGTCCGACTTCGGGTCGCGGCTGTTCTCGGGCGAGAACCAGTGGTTGAGCATGTCCTCGGCGTCAGAACGCGTGTATGACGCCGTCACCGTCAGCGGCGTGGTGCGGTGAATCACCGAGAATCGCACGCCTTGGTACCACGATCGACCCTCGTTGGTCAGCACGTCCATGTGACGGAAGCCGTTCGGACCAGGCAACTGCGGGCGCGTTTGATCCGCCTGCGCCTGCGTGCGGATCACCGCGTTCGGATTCGACGCGAGAGCGGCGTTGAGCTGATCCTTGGGAATCGGCGTCGGCGCGTTCATGTCGAGGAAGCCATGCTTGACGCCGCGATTGATGTTGGCATCGATTGCAACGCTGGTCCGGCTGCCAATCTGGCGTTGCACGCCGAAACTGGTCTGCCACGCGTGCTCGTTCTCGAGGTCAGGCGAAATTTCCTGGATGCTTCGCGCCGGCAGCGTCGCCCCCGGCGGGAAGCCGGGCAGCACGTTCGGGAATGTCGGGAACAGCGGATCCGTGTTGCTGAGCGACAAAGTCACGAGCCCGTTGCGGCCACCGACGCCGCCCTTGACGATCGTGAAGATTGGATGCTGCTGCGTGAACCGTCCGAATCCGCCACGCACGGCCCACTTCTGATCGCCCTTCGGGTCCCACGCGAAACCCACGCGCGGATCGAAATTGTTCGCATCCGTGCCGGCGGGCCAGTCGGGGATGTCCTTGATGATCTCGACGTCGTAACGGAGGCCGAGATTCAGGGTCACGCGGTTGCTCACGCGCCAATCATCCTGGAAGAAGCCGGCGAGCACGTAGGCTTTGGGAAACATCAGCCGCGCCTCGGGGACGAGCGCGAACGCCTGCGAGAATTGGGTCGGGTTCGGAGCCACTGACGGCGCGCCCGGGAAAATATAGCGGCCATTCTGGAGCGGCGCGAACAACTGCTCGGTGACGTCGTAGGTAAACGACGCGCCGGTCTTCATCGTGTGATTGCCGCTCCACATCGACAGCGTCGTCGACAGGTCGTAGGTTTGTTCGGGCAGCACACCCCATGTTCCCTGATCGTTGCCGCCGGTAGTGGAGTAGCCCTGGCGGACGACCGACACGCACTCGCACTTCGCAGCCCGCCGATCCGTGTACCGTGAATACTGGCCGCGCACCTCGTTGAGGACTTTGTCGGAGAACACCGTCGTGAACGTGCCATGAACCGTGTCGACGTTGTTATCCCAGAGGAATCCGGTACCGGGCAGCGCCAGGCCGCCGCTCTCGTTGTCCTTGTGCCAGCGCACCATGTTGTAGCGCACGCCAAACGAGTGCCGCTCGTTGAAGCGGAGGTCGACTTTCGCATGGCCCTGATGTTCGTCGGCAGGCGTCGGGACGACCAGCCCGGTCGCTTCCGGTGAGGTGACGATGACTTCGCTGCGCTCGCGGCGCCGCTCGTAGCTGCCGAAGAAGAACAGCTTGTCGCGCATCAACGGGCCGCCCACCGTGCCGCCAAACTGCTGCTGGTTGTAGGGCGCTTTGACCTTCTTGCCGTTGACGATCGGCGCCAGCGGCGGTGCGGCGTCGAGCTCGCCGGGCCGAATCATGACGAACGCCGAGCCGTCGAACTGGTTGGTGCCGGTCTTGGTGATCATGCTCGCGACGCCCGCGGAGTGACCACCGAACTCGGCTGAAAACCGGTTGGTGATCAACTGCACTTCCTTGACCGTCTCAATCGCGAAGCCACTCGAACCGAGCTGCGGCGCGCGCTGCAGCGTCAACCACTTCGAGTGATTGTTCGTGCCGTCGACATACGTGCCGAAATTCCATACTTCACCGCCGCCGACGTTGACGGCGTTCGAGCCGGTGCCCGCCGCGACCACGTTGGAGTCCAGCGTCAGCAGGCGGAAGTAGTTGCGCTCCTTGACCGGCAGGTTCTCGAACGCCGCGCGATCGATCGTGCTCGCCACTTCCGATGACGTCGTCTGGACGATGGGTGCGTCACCTGCAACGGTCACGGTCTCCTGCACGGTCGACAGCTGCAACGCGAAGTTGAGCACCGCGTTCTGTCCGGCGTTGAACGCGAGATCCTGCCGCACCTGCGTGGCGAATCCGGCAATCTCGACCTGCACCCGGTAGCGCCCTTCAGGCGGCAACGCGCGCACGACGTAGCGGCCGTTCTCGCCCGTCGTCACCGTGCGGGTGAGGCCGGTCGCGGTGTTGGTAATCGTCACCGCGACGCCGGGGAGTACCGCCTGTTGTGCGTCGGTGACAACGCCTTCGATATTGAACGTGGGGTTCTGTGCCGACGCGGGCGCCGACAGCAGCATCAGCACCATTGCGGCCAGCGCGCACTGGTGAATCTTCCAACGGACCATAGTCATCCTCCGGAATGCCGCGATGAGTGACGGTGCGGAAAGTCCGCGCGAATCGTAACACGCGGGTCATGCGCGGTTGAAGGCGCGGACAGGCGGCGGGGACGGAAGAAGTGCCGAGCGCGTGGACGAATGTCGCGTCGTGACGCGCTCGGGTCCTCTCGTGTTCGTTAGCGGCGCACTAAGTTGAATCTTTGCACGCGCCGGCCGGTCGATGCTTCGCCAACATACAGGTTGCCCTGCTGGTCGACGCTCATGCCGTGCGGGCGCAGGAACTGGCCGAGGAAGCGGCCGCCACGTCCGAACTCGCCGACAATCTCCATGTCGGAGCGACGAAGAATCCAAATCTTGTGATTGGTGCCGTCGGCCATGTAAAGCCACTGCTGCTGCGGATCCGGCGAGAGCACCGGGACGAATGCGGATCCGGACGACAACGTCGCCGGGGCGATCACCTTCTCCTGCAGGAACTTGCCTTGCTGGTCGAAAACCTGGATGCGATTGCCGCGACGATCGGTCACGTAAATCTTGCCGTCGCGCGAACCGGTGATGCCATGCGGCGTCGAGAACTGCTTCGGCAGCGCGCCGCTCATCATCGTCTTTGGATCGAATTTCTCGGTATCGTCCGGGACGTTGCCGTAGGCACCCCAATGCCGGAGGTACTTCCCGGTGGCGCCGTCGACGACGATGACACGGCGGTTGCGATAGCCGTCCGAGATGAACGCTTCGTTCGTCTTGGGATCGACCCAAATGCCCGACGGTCCGCCAAGCAGGGTGGTGTCGGCGCTGCCGCCGGTCTTTTCATATTGGCCGATCGTCAAAACCAGCTTGCCCTGCCGCGTGAACTTCATCACGCGGTGGCGGCTATGGCTGCCGACCCAGACATGATCCGTGTGGTCGACGAAAATGCCATGAGGATCGCGCGGCCAGTCGGAGAAGTCCGTAAACGAACCCTGGCCCCAGCCCTGGACCAGTTTGCCTTGCGCGTCGAACTCGAGAATCGGCGGTGCGGCCTTGCAGCACGTGCCGAGCTGCACCGGCTTTGGCTTGCCGGGTTCGACGCCCGCGCCGACCTTCCACGGTTCTTCGTAGAGTTCTTCCTCGGTCAGGGTTTCGGGCAGATGCGCGACCCAGACGTGCTGCTTCGCGTCGACGAACACGCCCGTGACCGCACCCATGATCCAGTGGTTGGGCATTTCCTGCGGCCAATTCGGATCGACCTTGAAGGTGGGCGCATTGGCGCCGGGCTTCGACTGCGCGGCCGGGTCGATGCGGCCGGCCAGGAGAGCGATTACCGCGACGACGGCGGCAGAGAAAGCGGACGATCGGAAGTTGCGCATGCGCCGCAAAATATCACGGCCGCTGCCGCCGATGTTGTCTTCAACCGTCTCTGCCGCCCGCCTACTGAGTGCCGGTCTGCCGAGAGAACAGCTGCCCGAAGAAGTCGCCCGGGTTCCATTGCGGTTTCGCCGCGTCCTGAGCGACCAGCCATCCGGTCAGGAAGTTCACCTTCGCGTGCGCGGCACCGGCGCCAAAATCAAAACTCTGCGACATGTCGTCGTTGGGCTTGTGGTACACGTCTCGGCGATACGCCGCGTTGATGGCGCCGCCGTCTCGCGCGTCTCCGGTCTTGAATCCGCTCTTGATGAACAACGACGGCACGCCCTGACGGACGAAGCTGTAATGGTCGCTTCGGATGAACAGCACTTGCTCCGGAATGGGGTCCGTCGCGATCTCGATCCCGAGATGCTGCGCAGCGCGCGTGACGGGCCCCGACAACGTCGAATGCTGCGCGCCGTACGGGACGATGTCGAGCAGCGGATGGAATAGGAAGGGCATGTCGAGCGTGAGGTCGGCCACGATGCTGTTGGCGGGAACGGTCGGATGCCGCGCAAAATAGTCGGAGCCGAGCAATCCGCGCTCCTCTGCGGTGACGAACAGGAACACGATCGATCGGCGCGGCTTCTCAGGCAGCGCGGCGAACGTCCTCGCGATTTCGAGCACGATCGCGACGCCTGACGCGTTGTCGTGAGCGCCGTTGTAGATGTCGTCGCCGTTCATGGCCACACCGCGGCCGAAGTGATCGACGTGCGCGATATACACGACGTGCTCGTTCTTCAACGCCGGATCGCTGCCTTCGAGTTTCGCGACCACGTTGGCGCTATCGACATCCTGGTGGGTCGATTCGGTCGTCATGGAGATGCGCGTTGCGAGATCGAATGCCTGCGGCGTGCTCTTGGCCGCGGCGGCGAAGATGTCAGCCGGAGTCCGCGGCGCGCCGGCGAGTAACGCCTGTGCGCCGGAATGATTGAGGTTTGCGGAACCGAGCATCTGCGCGTCGCCGCGGTTTGGCTGACCCTCGCTGTTGATCCAGGCGTAGCTGCCTTGCGCTCCCGTCGCCACGCTGACATCCCAGCGAAAGCGCGGATCGTCAGGCGATGTAAAGGTCAGAATGCCGATCGCGCCCCGCTTGATCGCTTCGGCTTCCTTCACGGCGCCCGATGAGTAATAGGCGCGCTCGTTGCTCGGTAACGACGCTGGTGCGCCGCTCAGCAGCGCCACGACCTTCCCTCGCACGTCGATGCCTGACGCGTAATCATCGTAGCCAAGCTTCGGCGCGCTGACCCCGTAGCCCACGAAGGCGACCGGGGCATTGTCGATGCTGACGGTTTTGCGCAGCGGGTCTGCGCTCATCAGGACGTCGGTGCCGTAGACCAGTCGCTTATTGCCCGACGGCGAGTGGACGGTCATCGAGCTCTTGTCTTTGACGACGATGTTGTTGCGAAGCGGGACGCGCTGGCGAAAGCCGCCGCCCTCGCCGGCGGGCGTCAGTTTGTACGACGTCAGCGTGCGCTCGACGTATTGCAAGGCAGCCTCGTAGCCGGCGCTGCCCAGCCCGCGACCCTCCATCTTGTCGTCGGCGAGCACCGTCATGTGCTGCTTCACGTGATCGGCACTGACGCCACTGAGGGCCGCCGTGACCGCGGGGTTGTCAAGCGAGGTTGGATCAAGAGGAGCGGTTGGCGTCGTGGTGCACGCTGACAGCGCGACCGACAACGCCAAACCGGATGCGAAGCGATACCGTCTCATGACGGTAATAGTAGCTACATGTTGGTGCGAGTGGGATCGACGTTTTCAAGCGGCTTGGTGGCGTCATCCGCGGGCTGGTTCGGGTTCGGCTTCTGATTCGCCGAGCGGACGAATTCGCCCTCGGTGGCGTCGGCGTCACCTCGAGCACCCGATCCGGACCGGCTGACGGATCCGTCGCCCTTGCTGCCCGGCTGGTTGCTGGCCACTTCTTCGATCCCGCGAGCCGGATCTCGGCGAATCTCTTCATCAAGTGGGTCGCCGTGTTTCTTCAAACCTTCCATGAGTCACCCCTTGCCGATAACGGCAGCAACAGTCGTGCCGGGGCGTCGCGATTCGCCGTGTCAGCGTCGCGTTCTGATCGCGACAGGGGCGGGCTTATTTTTCCGATGCTCCGAAATATCCAGATCGCGACTTGATCGTCAGTCCAGGTTGCGCAGGCACTTGCACCGTGACGGCATGCCAGCCACCCGGTTTGACGTGCTGGGCGGAGTAGCGCAGCACGTAACTCTGGCGGAAGTCGTCGAGAATCCGCGCAAACGTCTTTACGGCGGAATCGCCGAACAACGACTTGTGCTTTTCGCCGCCGGTGCGGATCGCGCTTTGCTCCACGTAGTCGGTTTCACGCGCGTCGCCTGGCGTGCACCACGCGCCGATCGCAAACGGGTCGAAGTCTCCCTGATTGCTGACGTAGACCCAATGCAGCACCGCTTCCGACCGCGCGCTGGCGTCGAGGATGCGTGCCCCGTCGAGCAGGCTGCCGCAGTCTTCGCCATCGGTCAACGCGACCACGAGGTGGCGGCGGCCGGCGGCCGGCGCGTGCGCCAGCGCAACGAACAGCGCGTCATAGACGAGCGAGATGCCCGGCATCGCCTTCATCTCCAGCGACACAGGCAGGCCGGCACGCTGCCACGGCACGGGCGCCTCAACCGACAGGCCAATCGTCAACAGCCTGAACTGATCATCCGGCCGCAGCATCTTGGCGATCGCGATGACCTCTCGCTTCATGCGATCCAGGGATCCGGCCGTACTGCCGCTGGTATCCATGAAGAGCGTGACATCGAGCGGCACCGATTCGATCGTGACGGCTTCGATCACTTGCGGCACCCCGTTGTCGGTCACGACAAAGTCCTTCGCCGTCAGGTTCGCGACGGGCGCGTTGCCGCGCTTGACCGATGCGCTGATGGCGACCAGGTCGGTGCGGGACCTAAACACGGTCTGTGCACTGCCGAAAGCCGTAAGGCCAAGGACTGCAACGGTGATGAGAAAAGATCCCCGGCCCCTTGAGGTTGTTTGTGTCATTTCGGAATCGGGGTGTATGAGGAAACTGCGTTGCGCATGGCGGTGCGGAGCGCCGGCCAGCGGAGGAAGCTGCCGTAGCCGCTCAAGCGGCCGGGGTCGGTGGCATCCGGGCGGCGGTTGAAGACGCTATCGATCAGCGTCACTGCATCGTCTCGATCATCGCGCGCGAATTGCAGGCTCGCGAGCATCAGGGTCGCCGATTCAGCGCCCGGCACGATCTCCAACGCGCGCCGGTACTCGCGCATCGCATCGTCGATGCGTGCGAGTCGCTCGAGGGCGCGGCCGGCATTGAAGTGCGCGAGATAGCGAAGCGCCGGTTCTGTGGTGAGCGGCGGCGTCGCCTCGAACGCGCGGAGCGCCGAGGCATAGTCGCCAACCGTAAAATGCACGAGCCCCTCGCGCAACCACGCTTCGGCAGCGACGGCGGGGATTGCCTTGAGCGGCTCCAACGCCACGATCGCCTCCATCTGCGGCGGCCGGTGCGCAGGGCGGCGCGTCTCCTCCTGATCCTCGCTCCGCCGCACGTTGCGAATCGGTTCACCATCGCGGCCCCAGGTCCAGGCGACGATGCGCGATAACTGAAAGTGTGAATCGTCGGGGTAGCGCTCGAGTGCGTGCATCAAATGCACGACCGGCGGCGGCTCGCCCTTCTTCAACCGTGGCGGCGATGCCGGCTTCTGGTGCGGCAGCCTCGCCGACGGCCCGAGGAGCCAGGTGCGCGCACGGGCGCGCCCGGCGAGCGCGTGCGACGCGGCGTGCCAGGCGCGCTCGAATTCGGTAGGGTGCCGCGACCGAAGCTGCACGCACGTCCATTCGATCAGATCCTGGAGGCGGCCCCAATCCGTCTCCTGGCGCACAGCCGTCAGCTCCAGGAGAAATGCCGCCGCGGCGGCGGCGCGCTGCTCGCTCCGCGCGGTGTCGGCGTTGATCCATACGGGAGAATCCTGCACGAAACGCAGCCGGAACGGCCCGAGGTCGCTGAGTGCCGCAGCTTTCGCGACGGCGCCGTCGAAGTCACCACGCAGATACGTTTCCAGCAGCCCGGTAACATCGATTGTTGCGGTCTGCGCGAGGGCCGTCGACCAGATCAGCAGCGAGCCCAACAGGCCGACGGCGATCAAGCGGTGCATAGGGCATTGGACGCGCCCCGCACGCATAACGTTCATGTAGTATCTCCCTCATGATTCGCGCCTTCACCGCAGGGATCGCCGTCCTGGTATTGGCCAGCGCCGGCTGGCTCACGGCCCAGCAGAAGCCGGCAGCGCCCGTCGACGATCAGGCGCTCAGGTCCGCCGAGTCGCGCCCGCAAGACTGGTTGTCGTACGGCCGCGACTACTACGAACAGCGGTTCAGCCCGCTCGATCAGATCAACGACGGCAACGTCGCGCAACTTGGTCTGGCCTGGCAATTCGAGACCAACACCGATCGTGGCCTCGAAGCCACGCCGCTGGTGATCGACGGCATCATGTACACCACCGGCTCGTGGAGCGTCACCTACGCGATCGACGCCCGAACCGGCAAGCAGTTGTGGAAGTACGATCCTGAAGTTCATCGCAAGTACGACAACCTTGCCTGCTGCGACGTCGTCAATCGCGGCGCCGCGTTTTACAAAGGCAAAGTCTACGTTGGCGTGCTCGACGGCCGTCTGGTCGCGCTCGATGCGAGCAGCGGCAAGGTCGCCTGGCAGACGACGACGGTCAATCAGGCGGAGCCGTTCACGATCACCGGCGCCCCGCGCATCGCGAACGGCAAAGTGATCATCGGCAACGGCGGCGCCGAGTACGGTGTGCGCGGCTACGTGTCCGCATACGACGCAGAAACCGGCAAGCTGGCGTGGCGCTTCTACACGGTCCCGGGCGATCCGTCGAAGCCGCAAGAGAGCAAGGCGCTTGAAAAAGCGCTGCCGACATGGAAGGGCGACGTCTGGTGGAAGTACGGCGGCGGCGGAACAGTCTGGGATTCGATCGTCTACGACCCCGAACTCAACCTTCTCTACGTCGGCACTGGAAACGGCTCGCCGTGGAATCGCGACGTTCGCAGTCCCGGCGGCGGCGACAATCTCTACCTGTGCTCGATCCTGGCGATCAATCCGGATAACGGCGAGCTGGTGTGGCACTACCAGACGACGCCTGCGGATACGTGGGACTACACGTCGGTGCAACCGATGATGCTGGCGGATCTCAACTGGAACGGCCGCGAGCGTAAGGTGATCATGCAGGCCCCGAAGAACGGCTTCTTCTACGTCCTTGATCGCGCGACCGGCGAACTGCTGGCTGCCGATCCCTACGTCGAAGTCAACTGGGCGACGCACGTCGACCTGAAGACCGGGCGTCCGGTCGAAGCGCCGGGCGCGGCGTATCGCGACAAGGGCACCTATATCCGTCCGGGTCCGCTCGGTGGCCATAACTGGCAGGCGATGTCCTTCAGCCCGAAGACCGGCCTCGTCTACATTCCGGCGCAGGACAACGGGCGCTATTTCGAACAGCCGAAGGGCTTCACGTTCACGCCGAACGAATACAACCTCGGCGTAGCGCCGACCGGGCGCAACCTCGATCGCTACGACATTCCCTACAAAGGGCGGCTGCTCGCATGGGATCCGATCGCGCGCAAGCCGCGCTGGACGGTGGAGTACGGCAACTACTGGAACGGCGGCACGCTCGCGACGGCGGGCAATCTGGTCTTCCAAGGAACCGCGGCCGGCGACTTCATCGCATATCGCGCGAGCGACGGCACCAAGCTCTGGTCGGCGTGGGCGACGACGGGGATCGTGGCCCCGCCGATCACGTATTCCATCAACGGCAAACAATACGTCTCGGTGATGGCCGGATGGGGCGGCGCGTTCTCAAAGAAGGCGCGCAGCTACGGGCGGCTGCTGACCTACACGATCGGCGGATCATCGGCGATGCCGGTGCGGCTGCGAACACGCATGGTATCGGCGATCGCGCACAACGGCACGCCGCAACAGATCGCCGCGGGCGCGAAAATCTTCAACACCTACTGCGCGCGGTGCCACGGCGGCGCGACGATTCTGCCCGACCTGCGGCGATCGACACCGGCGACGTATAACGCGTTGGAGAAGATCCTCGACGGCGCGCTCGTCGAACGCGGAATGCCGCGATTCGCCGAGCTCGATCGCGCCGCGGTGGCCGAGCTCAGGGCCTATCTTCTCGACGAACGCCGTAAACTTGCTGCGGAGAAACAATGAAAACACTCATCGTCATGATCGGATTGATGTCGTGCGCGCCGATGTTAATCGCGCAAGGCCAGACGCCAGCACCGACCGATCGAACCAAGGCGACGCACTATCGCGCCGCCGATCTGCAGGCCGCGCTTGCGAAACTGCCGACCGATCGCGCGGCGGCGTCCGTGCGCGTCTTCACCCTCGAGCCGTACAACGTTGCTGTCGAGCAGCGGCAGCCACAGGCGCAGGGCGCGTCAGCGCATGCCGATCGGGCCGAGTTGTTCTACGTGATCGAAGGCAGCGGCACGATGGTGACCGGCGGAACGATCACGGATGGCAAGCAGAATGGCACGAATCTACAGGGCACCACGATCGACGGCGGCACGCGCATCGTGTTCAGCAAGGGCGACTTCATCATGGTGCCGTCGGGCGTCCCGCATCAGTTCGCCGACTTGAAGGCGCCGGTGCAGGTGATGTCGATGTATCTGCCCAACACGAAATAGTAAGCGGCGTAGCGACGTCGCCCCGTCCCGGCTGGGGGCGCATCCTTCTTCGTCGCCCCAGGGCATCGCAATTGCACGCCAGGAGTGCATGAAAACACTGCGCTTTTTGCTGGCCGTGTCGCTGATCGCGATGCCGGCGGCGGCCAATGCCCAGGTAGCCGGCGCGCCCCCGAAGCTCATCATCTCGAAGCAGGCGATCGCGCGCGCTTTAGCGGAGCGCCCACCAGCGCAGCCCTCATCGTCTCGCGATTCTGTGAAAAATGGCGCCATTATCGGGGCCGTCATTGGCGGCGTCACGCTCGGCGTTTTCGGCACC
>DASPNQ010000228.1:0-7608 GCA_035626435.1 Vicinamibacterales bacterium | reverse complement strand
TTCCGATCGGCGGTCCGTCCGTGATGCCGCTGCATGCCGCCGCCGGCGTCGGCTACGGCGAAGGCTTCGGCGCCAACTCGCACCGCTTCGCGCCGACCGGCATGCTGGCCGCGGTGAAATACCTGGTCGAAGAGCTTGGCGCCGACGTCAACGCCGCCGATCACGAAGGCAACACCGCGCTGCACCACGCCGCGGCCCGCGGCGACAACGAAATGATCCTCTATCTGGTGTCGAAAGGCGCCAACGTCAAGGCCGTCGATCGTGAGGGGAGAACGACGGTGGACATGGCCAACGGGCCCGTGCAGCGCATTCAACCGTTTCCCGAGACCATCGCCCTCCTCGAAAAGCTCGGAGCAAAGAACAACCATAAGTGCGTGTCCTGCTAGCCGCGCTCGCTTCCTTCTGCATCGCCCATACCGCGTTCGCCCAGCCGCCGAATAACGGCGTCCGGGCGGATGCCTCGTCGACGCACGTCGTCGATGGTCCGGCGCCGTCCGACGCGCCGAACGTCATGACGCGCGATCAGTCCACAGGCAAATCGACGATCCGCGCAATCAAGCTGCGCACGCCGCTCAAGTTCGACGGCCGGCTCGATGACGAGGTCTACGCCGAGTATCGTGGCTTTGACGGGATGGTGCAGGTGGCACCGCGTTATGGCGTCGAGTCGACCGAGCAGACCGAGATCTGGGTGATGTTCGACGGCGACAGCATCTACGTCGCCGCCAAAGTCCACGACAGCGCGCCGCCGGACAAGTGGATCGCCAACGAGTTGCGCCGCGACACCAACCAGATGCGGCAGAACGACCATTTCGGCGTCGCGTTCGATACGTTTTACGATCGCCGCAGCGGCTACATGTTCTACGCCAATCCGATTGGCGGCTTTGCCGACTACTCGGTGGTCGATGAAGGGCAGCCCAACACCGACTGGAATCCGGTGTGGGACGTGAAAACCGCCCGCTTCGACGGCGGCTGGACGGTGGAGATGCAGTTCCCGTTCAAGTCGCTGCGCTACCGGTCAGGCGCCGATCAGATCTGGGGCATCCAGTTCCGGCGCTCCATCCGCCGCAAGAATGAGTGGTCCTATTGGACGCCGGTGCCCCGCAACATGGCGGGTCCGCAGGCATTGAATCGCGTGTCGATGTTCGGCACTGTCGTCGGCCTGGACCTCCCGCCGGCCGGCCGCAATCTCGAGCTGAAGCCATATGCGCTCGGCAAGATGACGACCGATCGGCTGACGTCCCCGCAGCGGACCAACGATCGAGACGGCGACGTCGGCGGCGATCTGAAATACGGCATTACCGCAAACCTGACCGCCGATCTCACGGTCAATACCGACTTTGCGCAGGTGGAGATCGACGAGCAGCAGGTCAACCTGACGCGCTTCAACCTGTTTCTGCCGGAGAAACGCGAGTTTTTCCTCGAGGGTCGCGGCCTGTTCGACTTCGGTCGCGGCGGTGGCGGCGGCGGTGGTGGGGGTGGGGGCGGTTTTGGTGATTTCGGCGGCGGTGGCGGCGGCAGCGACACGCCGTCGTTGTTCTACACGCGCCGCATCGGCCTGAACCGCGGTCGCGTCGTCCCGATCGACGTCGGCGGCCGGTTGACTGGGAAGATCGGGCCTTTCGGCATCGGTCTTCTCAATATCCAGGCGGCCGACGAAACAGTCTCGGCAAGTCCGTCGACGAATTTCACGGTGATGCGGGTCAAGCGCGACATCCTGCGCCGCAGCACGGTCGGCGCGATCTTTACCAATCGCAGCCGCTTGAGCTCGAACCTGCCTGGCGACAACCAGGCATTCGGCGTGGATGCGGCATTCGGCTTCCATCAGAACGTCGCGCTCGGCGGTTATTACGCGCGCACGCAGACCACGAATCTTACCGGTGACGACGAAAGCTATCTCGCGAAAGCCTCCTGGGAACCGGATCGCTACGGCCTGAGCGCGGAGCATCTCAAGGTTGGCGGTGCGTTCAACCCCGAAATAGGGTTCATGCGCCGCACCGATTTCACGCGCTCGTTTGCGTCCGCGCGATTCAGTCCGCGGCCGGCGAATTCGAGGTACGTTCGCAAGTACACCTCGCAGGTGAGCTACGAGTATTACGAAAACGGCGCCGGCGCCGTCGAATCACGGCAGGGAACCGGACGCTTCAACGTCGAGTTCAACAACAGCGACATCTTCAACGTCGAGGCGAACGCCAATTACGACTTCCTGTCCCAGCCGTTTTCGCCGCGGGCCGGCTACCCGATACCAGTCGGCGGCTACAGCTACAACGACGTCTCGTTGCGCTACAGCATGGGCCAGCAGCGGCGGTTCTCCGGGAACATCGGCGTGCAGCTCGGCGGGTACTACAACGGCACGATCCGCGCGTTGACGTTGTCGCAGGGACGCTACGCGATTCTCAAGCAGTTTTCCGTCGAGCCGCGCTTTTCGCTCAATCACATCGATCTACCAAGCGGCTCGTTTACGACGAAGCAAGTCGGCGCGCGCACCGATTACGGCTTTTCGCCGCGCATGTTCGCGAGCGCGCTGCTGCAGTACAGCTCCGCCGACAACACGTTCAGCAGCAACGTGCGGTTCCGGTGGGAGTATCGCCCCGGCAGCGAATTTTTCGTGGTCTGGACGGACGAGCAGGACACCAACCCGCTCGAACCGCAGCGCGGCAACATCGCGCTGCGGAACCGCGCGTTTGTCGTCAAGATGACGCGGTTATTTCGTTTCTAGCGCCTGACGGTGTCACCGCGCGGAGCGGTGAGATCAACGAAGAACTGCGCTGGTCAGCGGGACGCGACGGCGGCCGGCTGGCCGTCGATCGATTCGTACTGGTAGACCATCTTGAAGTTCGATCGTCCGAACATGCGCACGCGGCCGGTCGACGACATTTCAAGGGGCACCACGTAGCCGTTGATATGCCCGAACGTCCAGGTGACGTCGACGTCGCGGAGCCAGAACGACGGGCTCTTGACGAGCCGTCCCTGGATTGTCGTCACCAACCCTGTCGCCGGGTCGAGCAAGGCGCTGCCCGAGACAATGCCGTCGGACTTCTTGGCCGGCTTCAAGATGATTCGCTGCAGGCCGGCTTCAGTGCGCCCGCCGTCTTCGAACTGATAGTTTTTTGATTCGAGCGAGGCGCGCACACGGCGGCCGCTCGCCAGCAACTGCTGCTCGCTCTCGAGCATGCGTCGCAGGATCTTGTTCCGGACGTACTCGGTGCCGCCCTCCCGGACCACCTCGAACGTCAACCCGACGCCAGGCCGATATTCGGTCCAGGCTTCGAGCCAGCCCCGCTTGTCCGCGCCGGTGACGCCGCCTTCAAGACGGCGAAGGGCGCGATACGCCGGCGGCGCAGGCTCATTTGACTTTGCCAGGACACGTTCCAGAGCCTGAGTGGATGAGCTGGCAGCGGTCAGTGCCGCCACGCTCCCCAGCACGGCGAGGCCGATGGCCACTATGGGCGCGCCAATCCACGGTCCCCGGCTCACGTCGCCATATTGTGCAGATAACGTACCACTCGTGTTGCACGATTTTTGGGGACTCCCGGCCGGCGGGCCGTTTCACGGGTGTAGAAACTGTCCCATGCCGACGTTGCAGGACCTCACGCTCGCGCACTCCCGCCGCCTCTCCGAAATCGCCCGAACGCGCGACCTTCGCATCGCCGAAACCCGGGCGCTGCGCGACGTCCGGTTACGCGAGCTCGCCGCCTCGCTCAAGGCGTATCAGAAGTACGACGAGGAACTAAAGGAAGCCCGTGAGAAGCAGCTGGCAGCCGACGCCAAGGCCGAAGCTGTGCGCGGTGGTGCGTTGGCCGCCGCGGTCGATCGCCGGACCGATCGCTTCGACCAGGCGCAGGCGGTCCGCCGCGCCGCCGATGCGGCAGCTACCGAGGCCAGGCGCCGCGCCGAGGAGCTCGCCGCGACGCGACATACGTCGGCGATCGCCGAATTGCGACATGTTGCAGAGAAGGACCGCGCCCGCGCCGCGCAGGCAGCCGAGCGGCAGCGCCGTGAAGAGATCGACGCGGCCAGGCGCGCGCACGACGAGGCGCTGGCGCTGTCCCAACAGAACTATCGAAAGGCAATTGACGAAGCGTTGATCGCGGAACGGCAGGAGAGCCGCGAGGCGGGGCGCGCCTATCTCGACGCAGTCAGGCTCGGCGAAGCGGCGGTGCGTGGCGCCAGCACGTATGCGGAACAGGCGCTCGCTCAGGATCTCGAGCGAGTCCCCGAAGCCCGCAACATCCTTCGGCAGTGGCGGAGCACGATCGCGGCGGTCATGGCGGAGACGAGCGCGGCTGAGCAGGCCGCGTTTACGCAATTCCAGCGCGAGCTGCACGCGCTGCGCCAGTAATCACTCGAGATCGAGCGCCAGCACTTTCTCCAGGCACTTCGGGCAGATGCCGTGGCTGAAGGCGACATCGGCATGTTCGCCGACGTATTCCTCCACCTGATGCCAGTAATTCGAGTCGTCGCGGATGCTCTTGCAGTACCCGCAGATCGGCAGCATGCCGCGTAAGGTCTTGACGCTGGCGAGCGCCGTCTGCAGCTCCGCGACGTTGCTCGCGAGCCGCATCTGCAGGTCGACGATGCGGGCGCCGGCCTTGAGGCGGCTGCGCAACTCGTCGGCGTCGAACGGCTTTGCCAGGAAATCGTCGACGCCGGCATCGAATCCGGCGACCATGTCTTCGCGGCCGTCGCGTGCGGTCAGCATGATCACATATGTGGTGTCGCCGTGCTCGCTCTGGCGGATCGCGCGACAGACATCGACGCCGGCGATACCCGGCATCATCCAGTCGAGCAGCACCAGCCGCGGCGCGTTCGCACCCTGCAGTGCCAGCAGCGCTGTCGGACCGTCGGCGGCGGCCACCACATCGTAACCCCACGACTCGGCGAGGCCTCGTAACCGCCGCGCCGTGACGACATCATCATCAACGATTAAGACGCGCATGGCAGCACCTCATCGCACGCGGCGAGCATGCCGAGCAACGCGTGAGCGTGGACGCCGACGCGGTCGACGATCGCCTGGCAACGGCGCGGCTCGTGCTTGGCGGCCCGTTCCAGCTCCTGCAACGCATCGAGCAGCGGCGTCGCGCCGAAGTTCGCGGCCGCGCCGCGCAGCGTATGCGCGGCGAGGTAGATGTCGCCGGCGGTGCCGCTGTCGATCGCCGCGCGGATGCAATCCAGTTGACGCGGTGCGTCGGCGGCAAACAGGGTGATGAGATCACGGAGCAGGGCGACGTCACCGCCGACGTGGGCCAACAGCTGGCGCGAGAGTTTCTCGGGGGCCGTCGCACCGACGGCCTGCGGCTGGCGCGTCAGGCCGTCGATCTGATCGAGCAGATCATGCGGGGATAGCGGCTTCGCGATATAACCGTCGGCGCCGGCCGCCAGGCATTTCTCGCGGTCGCCCTTCATCGCGTGCGCGGTCAGCGCGATGATCGGGATGCGGCTGCCGGCGGCACGCTCGCGCTCACGAATCAGCGCGATCGCCTCGGTGCCGCTCATCTCGGGCATCTGCACATCCATCAGTATGATGTCGAAGCCACCCTGGAGGAACGCAGCCACGGCTTCTTTGCCATTGTGCGCGACCACGGCGCTGTGGCCGGCGCGTTGCAGGATGCCGGTCGCCACGCGCTGATTGACGACGTTGTCTTCGGCAAGCAGGACCCGTCGCGGTGTCCGCGGGGTCTGCCAGGCGGCCGTCTGCGGCACCGGTCGGGCTGACGGCTCACCGCGCAGCGCCTTGATCAGCGCCTCGCGCAGCGCGGCTTGGCGAACCGGCTTCACGAGGTAGGCGTCGACGCCGAGCAGCCGGCACCTCGCCGCATCACCCATCTGATCCGAAGAGGTCAGCATCATGATCGTCGGCGCGATCGGGCCGGACTGATCGTGGAGGCGGCGCGCCGTATCGAAGCCGTCCATGTCGGGCATCTGCACGTCGAGCAGCACGAGGTCAAACCCCTGGCGGGTCTGACGCGCGCGGTTGAATGCGTCGAGGGCCGCCGCGCCGCTGTCGGCCAGCGTCGGACGCATGCCCCACTTTACCAGCGTGCGCTCGAAGATTTGCAGGTTCGTCACATTGTCGTCGACGATCAACACCGAGACGCCATTCAGCGGCGCCTCATCGGTACGCGGCGACTGGTTCGGCTGCGCCGCGATCAGCGCGGTGAAATGGAAAGCTGAGCCCTGGCCCGGTGTGCTCTCGACCCAGATCCTGCCGCCCATCAGAGAGACGAGCTTCGAGCAGATCGTCAATCCGAGCCCGGTCCCGCCGAACCGCCGCGTCGTCGAGCCATCGCCTTGGCTGAACGCTTCGAAGATCAGGTGCTGCTTGTCGGCGGGGATGCCGATGCCGGTGTCGATAATGCTGAACTGCAATTGCTGTTCGCCGCCGTCGTGAGGTGTGACGGCGACCCGCAGCGACACCTCGCCGGTGGTGGTGAACTTGATGGCGTTGCCGAGCAGGTTGAGCAACACCTGGCGCAGCCGCCCGGCATCGCCGATCAGCTGGTCTGGAACGTCCGGCGCGACGTCGCACAACAGCTCGAGACCCTTCTGGTGCGCGCGTACCGCCACCGACCCGAGCGCCTCGTCGACCGTCTCGCGCAGCGCGAACGGCGCGTGATCGAGATCCATGCGTCCCGCCTCGATTTTCGAAAAGTCGAGGATGTCGTTGACGATCATCAGCAGCGATTCCGCCGAGTGCTTGACGAGGCCTAGCTGCTCACGCTGCGCGTCGGACAGATCCGTGTCGAGGGTGAGTTCGGTCATCCCGATGATGCCGTTCATCGGCGTCCGGATCTCATGACTCATGTTCGCGAGGAATTCGGACTTGGCGCGGCTCGCGTCTTCGGCGCGCTCCTTCGCGGTCACCAGCTGGGCGGTGCGGTCGGCGACCTGCTGTTCGAGCGTCGCGCGATGGCGCTGCAACTCGTCATCGCGTTGTTGAATCTGGCCGAGCATGTCGTTGAAGTTCTGCACCAGCGCGCCGACCTCGTCGAACGAGGCATTGGCGACGCGGATGCTGTAGTCCTTGTCCCGTGACACCCGCACCGCGGCGTCGGCAAGCCGCGTGATCGGCGCCGAGATCAGTTGCTGCAGCCACGACGTCATCGCCAGCGCCGCCAGCAGCGCGCCAAGCAACACCAGAACCGTCACGAGCATATAGCGCCGAACGCGCAGGGCGCTCTCCGAGCGGTCGGATTCGATGAAGACGGTGCCGATCAAATCGCCGCCGAAGACGATCGGCCTGGTGACGGCGATGCGATCCCACGTGATCGCAGTGCCGGTTGCGGGTTCGGCGGCTACCACCGGGTCGCGAGCGTAATCGGCGGTGCTGTTGCGCTGTCTCGCGTACGACGCGAAGAGCCGTCCGTCGGGCAGCGCGATGAAGGCGCGGGTCAAAGTCGGGTAGACGGAGAGCGTTGCCAGCGTCTCGGCACCGGCCTTGTCGTCGTCGAATGAAATCGCCGCGGTGTCGGCGGCGCCGATCATGTCCGCCAGCGTGGCCAGCGACGCGATCCGTTGATCGCGGAACGACAGGTAGTCGTAGGTGATGAAAGTCGCGCACGCCAGCAGCAACGCGACGGTCGTCGTCGACATGCCGATGACGATGAGTTT
>DASPNQ010000227.1:0-147439 GCA_035626435.1 Vicinamibacterales bacterium | reverse complement strand
TCCGGACTTCACCAAGCCCGGCGTCGACGATGGCCACATTGTCAGCAACGCCGGCCGCGTGTCGTGGCAAGCCTCGTCAAAGGACAAGTTCTCTCTTTATCACGACGAGCAGAAGAAATACCGCGACCATTGGGGCATCTCTTCGACGATTCCGCCCGAGGCGGCCGGCGTCCAGGTGACGCCGACGAGCCGCGTCAACGTCTCGAAGTGGACGCGCACGCACACCAACAAGCTGCTGTTCGAAGGCGGCTTCGGCTATTACAACCAGGAATACACCGAGCTGTATCAGCCGAGCGTCGTCGGCCACGACCGTAAGGTCTGGGACGAACAGGCGATCATCAATTCGAGGGTCTACAACATCCTCGATCAGTCGAACAACCGTCAGGCCAACGCGTGGCCCAACCCCGCCGATCACTTCTCGATCTTGCGGACGTTCATGGGCGCGGCCTCGTACGTGACCGGCTCACACAGCTTCCGTGGCGGCATCAATTACACCACCGGCGACTGGCGGGAACTGAGACGGTGGACGGGCGACATGCAGCCCATCACCTACAACGCGGGCCGGCCTGTCCAGGTCACGCTGCGCCTGCCGAACGACCGGCAGAATGGCGTCGATCGCGACATGGGCCTGTTCCTCCAGGACAAGTGGTCGCTGGGTCGCGTGACGCTCAACCTCGGCCTTCGCTACGACCAGTTCATCGGCGAATCGCGCGAAAGCTCGGTGTTGCCGAGCCGCTTGAGCGCCGGTGCCACGTTCGGCGAGTGCCCGGACGGCAAGTGGGATCCGGGTGACCTCTGCACGGGAACGGTCCAGAACTGGAAGGACATTTCACCGCGCGTCGGTTTCGCGATGGATGTGTTCGGCGACGGCCGCACCGCGCTCAAGGCGAGCTTCGCACGCTACGTCGCGGGACAGGCAATTGCCTTCGCCAACCAGGTCAACCCGATCGGCGCGCTGACTGCCACCGACACTCGCGCCTGGAACGATCTCGATGGCAACGGCCTGCCCTTGGACGCCAACGGCAACATCCAGTTCAACGAGCTGACCAATTCGGCATCGACGCCGGCGTTCGGCCGCCTCACCGTGCCGACGACGCAGTATTCACCGGACCTGCTGCGCGGCTGGGGCAAACGCGGCTACAACATCGAATACACGATCGCCGCGCAGCATCAGATCGCGGATCGCGTTTCGGTCAACGGTGGTTATTACCGGCGCTCGTTCGGCAACGCGACGTTTACCGACGATCTGCGCTACGACGAGAACAGCTACGACACGTTCTGCATCACGACGCCGCGCGATCCGGATTTGCCGGATGGCGGCGGTTACCAGGTGTGTGGCGTCAAGGACCTCAAGCCATCGGTGTTCGCGCTGAACCAGGCTCCCAATAGCCTGATTCGCTTCTCAGAAGACTTTGGCGGCGAGACGAACATGTACCAGGGCTTCGACCTGAACATCGACGCACGCTTCCGCAACGGCGCGTTCCTGAAGGCCGGCATGGCTGCCACGGCCCGCACGTTCGACAACTGCAACCTGCTCAAGGCCGGTCTCGACGCCGTCGTCACGGCAACGTCGCAGGGCACCGAAATCTACCCGGACGGCAGCACCAGCTGCCATCGCGAGTACGGGTATCGGCCCGACCTCAAGGCGTCGGGTTCGTACACGCTGCCCTGGGATGTGCAGTTGGCGGGCACCTATCAGTTCACCCGCGGCATCCAGAACGGCGGCGCCGGACCAAGCCTCAACGCGTCATGGGCGATTCCTAGTGCCACCGCGGCGACGATCGGCGCGCGCACGTGGACGAGCGTCGCCTCGCGCACCATCAACATCCTCCGGGAGGGGTCCGACTACGGGAAGCACAACCTGAGTCAACTCGATCTCAAGCTGGCCAAGCGCTTCACGATCGATCGCGTCCGCCTGCGCGTCGACTTCGACCTCTACAACGTGTTCAACAGCAGCTGGCCGTACACGGTCACCACCGCGTACTCGACGGCGCCGACCGCCCAGTGGCAGCGGCCGACGAACGTGCTGCAACACCGCTTCTTCAAGCTGGGTGGTCATATCAGCTTCTAGTTAGAAGACCCGCAGAAAGGCCAGAATAGCGTCATGCGGCGCGTCTGGCCTTTCTGCTTTTTGCTCGCCTTCGGCTTTCCGGTTTCAGCCTCAAGCCAACACTCGTCGCACGCCATGGCGTCGGTGCCGCAGGAACTTCTGGAGCGGCCCGTCCCAATCCGCGCCGGGGTCGGTCACTTTCATGACGACGCGGACTCCAAGTCGCAGGACGCCCAGCGTTTCTACAATCAGGGCCTCGCCTATCTGCATAACTACGTGTGGATCGAAGCGGCGCGATCGTTTCACCAGGCGCTGAAGTACGACGCGAATCTCGCGCTGGCGCACGTCGGCCTCAGCTACGCCTACATCGAGTTGAACAAGCCGACGCAAGCCCGCGAGGCGATTGGCAAGGCGCAGGCACTGGCGGCGAAGGCGGGCGACCTGTCCGCCGTAGCCCGGCGGGCGGAGGCGGAACACGTGAAGCGCCACGTCGATGCGCGGGCGCTGCAAATGGCAGCGGAAGACGCGCCGCGCGACGCCGCGAAGCTCGCGGCCTATCGCAAGGCGCTGGACGGTGCAATCGCCGCGTTTCCGAACGACGCCGAATTTGTGTTGCGCCGGGGAATTGCCGAGTCCCCGGATCCTGCTGACCGCGGCCAAGGCTCTGTTCCGGGGTCAGTTGCGTATTACGATCGAGCGAAAAAAATGTCTGTGCCTGCTGCGGCCCTGGGGAGTTGGCCCGCCGATCACTTTCTCGCGCACGCGTACGAGAACAGCGGACGAATGAAGGAAGCCGAGGCGGCCGCAGCCGCGTATGCCGCGGCGAACCCCGGCGTGCCGCACGCGGTGCACATGCACGGCCACGAGCTGCGCCGCCTTGGTCGCATCCACGAGGCGATCGCGCGATTCGAGGCGGCAGACAAGCTACAGCGCGACTATCTGGCGCGCGAGAAAATTCCAGCCGCGCTCGATTGGCATCATGCCCACAACCTCGATCTGCTTGCGGCCTCGTACCAATACATCGGCCAGATGCGAAAAGCCGAGGCGGTGTTGAAACAGTCGTTCGACTTGCCGACCAACCTGCTCGTGCAGGCTGTCAACAAGCGAGAGTGGCCGGCGTTCCTGCTGGCGCGGAATCGTCCGAACGAAGCCCTGGCGGCCGGCCAGTCGTTGCTCTCGCATCCCAACCGAGTCGTGCAAGCCACCGGTCACATCGAGTCCGGGTTCGCCCTCCTGGCGATGAATCGGCCAGCCGACGCGGCCAACGCCTCGAACCTGGCGCTGCGGGCGCTGCGTTCGGCCGCCGGCGGGCAAGATCTTGCGGCAATCGCATTGGAGGCTTTGCAGGGCGAGTTCATGCTGCGAACCGCGCAGCGCGACAAGGGCCGTGCAGCCATGGAACGCGCCGCGCAGAAGTGGCGTTCGATGCCGGGGCCCGATGCGTGGACGCAGTCGCTGTTCCGATTGGAGGCGCTGGCCCGTGCCGCGCGATCGGTGGGCGATTGGGCATTGGCGGCCCGCATGGCCCAGCTGATGCTCGAGCACGACCCCAACTATCCAGGCACGCATTACGCGCTCGCCCTGGTGGCGCGGAACAATGGCAATACGCAGACGGCGGCCCGGGAGTTCGATTTGGCCCTGAAAGGCTGGGCCAACGCCGATAAGGACCTGCCGGAGCTGGCGGTCGTCCGCGGGAAATAAACCCTGCGGGTCCGGGTCTCGTCTATTCTCATCGAGGTAGACATGACCCGGCTCTCAACCACCCTTACCGCCCTTCTCATCGCGCTCGTGATAGCCGCCCCCGCGGCCGCACAGCAGCGTGAGACCGAAACCGTCGATCGGACGCTGACCATGCCGGCCGGCGGCACGCTCCGGTTGAAGACGTTCTCCGGCCGGGTGCGCATCACCGGCACCACGGGGAGCGAACTGATCGTCAAGGCGATCCGACGCTCGACACGGGACCGCCTCAACGACATCAAGCTCGAGATCGTGCAGAGCGGCAACACCGTCGAGATCGACGCCAACCACCGCGTCGTCGAGCGCCGCAACGACAACGTCGTCGAAACCGACTTCGACATTCAGGTACCGGCGCGGACGCGCCTCGACATCAAGACGTTCAGCGCGCCGGTCACGGTGATTGGCGTCTCGGCAAGCCAGAACATCGACGGTTTCAGCTCCGACATCACGATCGAATCGAACGAGTTCACCGACGGCAACGACATCGATGTCAACACGTTCAGCGGCAACGTCCGGTTGCGTCTGCCGGCGAGCGCCAAGGGCAGCATCGACTTCAGTACGTTCAGCGGCAAGTTCGAGAGCGACCTGCCGGTCACGCTGAACACCAGCAGCCGGCGTAACTTCCGCGGTACGTTGAACGGCGGCGGCGCCGGCGCGTTCAGACTGAAGACGTTCAGCGGCGACGTCACGATTCGACGCTGACGCCATCGCTTTCCAAGGGAGCGGGGGCCAGGCCCTCGCTCCCCAGCTCCCCAGATCCCTCGCTCCCTCGCTCCCTCGCTCCCTCGCTCCCTCACTCCCTAGCTCTCTAGCTCCCTCGCTCCCGGTATGATGCCCCCGCATGATTGCGCGACTGATGGCCCGCGCCGGCTTGGTTACGTCCGAGCAGCGCGCCTGGGCGTGGTACGACTGGGCTAACTCCGTTTACTTCACGACCGTCATCACCGCGGTGTTTCCCGGCTTCTTTGCCACCTATGCGGCCGCCGGCCTCGATCCAGCCCAGGCGACAGCGCGCTTTGGTCTCGTCACGACCGTATCCGTGGCGATCATCGCGATCCTCGCGCCCATCCTTGGCGCAATTGCGGACCACACCGGATCGAAGAAGAAATTTCTGGGAGTCTTTCTCGTCATCGGCGTCACATCATGCGCCGCCATGGCCCTGATCAACGAAGGGAACATCGTCCTCGCCTCGGTATTGTTTTTCGCCGGCAACATTGGTGTCTCCGGTTCGCTGGTGTTTTACGATTCGCTGCTCCCTCACGTCGCCACGCCGGAGCAGACGGACCGCGTCTCATCGACGTCGTACGCCATGGGCTATCTCAGCGGCGGCGTGCTGTTATTAATCAACCTTGCCTGGATTCTGCAGCCCGCCATGTTTGGCTTCACGGATACGGTGGGCGCCATTCGCGCGTCGTTCGTGGCGGTCGCGTTATGGTGGGCGGTATTTTCAATTCCGCTGTTCCGACGCGTGTCGGAGCCGCCGCCCGATCGGAGCATGCCGGCCGGCTCGGCGATTGCCGCCGCCTTCACGCGATTGGCGCGGACTTTTCGCGAGATCCGCCGTTATCGTCATGCGTTTTTGTTGTTCATCGCGATGTTGTTGTATCAGGACGGCATCCAGACGGTGATTCGCATGTCGAGCGTCTATGGCGCCGAAGTCGGTATCGAGCAGACGTCACAGATTGCCGCGTTCGTGATGGTCCAATTCGTCGGTATTCCCTGCGCCTATCTGTTCGGCGCCCTCGGCCAGCGTTATGGAACGAAGCGGTTGCTCTTCCTCGCCATTGGCGTCTACATTCTGGCAGGCTCGCTCGCTTACTTCATGACGTCGGTCGTGCACTTTTTCCTGTTGGCCTTCCTGGTCGCAACGGTGCTGGGAGGATCGCAGGCGCTCAGTCGGGCCATGTTCGCGCGCTTGATTCCGCGCGACCGCTCCTCTGAATTCTTCGGGTTCTACGCTGTTTCCGAACGCTTCGCGACGGTGTTCGGGCCGGCGTTGTTCACGATTAGTGCGCTCATGACCGGATCCAGCCGCAGCGCGCTGATCGCGATTATCGGGTTGTTCCTGGCCGGCGCATTCGTCCTCAGCAAGGTGGACGAAGCGGAGGGCATCCGCGCTGCGCAAGCGGGCTGACCAGCGCGGGCGCTAAAGAGAGGTACGGAAGAAAGCGGCTACGCCAAGCGTTTCGAAGATCGAAAGATGGCCAGGGTCAACACGGCACACCCCCAGGCGAACAGCGCCAGCGCTTGCGGCCACAGGATTTCGAGACCGATGCCCTTCAAAAAGATGCCGCGGACAATCACCAGAAAATATCGCAGCGGGATCAGGTAGGTCAGCGATTGAATCCACGCCGGCATGTTCTCGATGGGAAAGACGAAACCGGACAAGTAGATCATCGGCGTCAGAAAGAAGAAGATGCTGGTCATCATCGCCTGCTGCTGCGTGCTCGAGATCGTCGACACGAACAGCCCCAGTCCGAGCGTCGAGAGCAGGTAAACCAGGCACATGCTGAACAGGAGTGTGAGGCTGCCCCGCATCGGTACCTCGAACCAATAGATCGCGACGATCAGCACCAGCACGACGTCGATGATGCCGATCAACGCGTACGGCACCATCTTGCCGGTGATCAGTTCCCATCTGGCGAGCGGCGTCACGTTCAGTTGCTCGAGGGTGCCGATTTCCTTCTCTCGGACAATCGCCATGGCTGAAAGGTTCGTCGTGATCACCAGCAGCAACAGCGCGACGATGCCCGGGATCATGAAGTCGCGGCTTTCAAGCCGCGCGTTGAACCAGATACGGATTTCAGGCTGAATCAGACCGCCGGCACGGGCCGCCGACGACGAGGCCGCGAGATCCTGGACGTAGCCGGCGATCAGCGCCTGCGCGTAGCCCATTGCGACGCCGGTCGAATTCGAATCGGTCCCATCGGCGACCAGCTGCAGCGTGGTCTTGCCCGAGGACGCGACCCTGCGGCCGTAGTCGGGCGGGATGCTCACCGCCATCCACGCCTCGCCGCGATCGAGATAAGGGTCGATCTCGTCAGTCGACCCAAGCAGCGCCACGAGCTTGAAGTTGGCGGACGTTTCGAACCGCTGAATCAGCGCGCGGCTGGACGGCGAGCGGTCGGCGTCGATGATCGCGATCGGAATGTCCTTGACGTCGGTGGTCGCCGCGTAGCCCAGCACGCTGAGCTGAATGATCGGTGCGATGATCACGATGCCGAAGAGCCGCGGATCGCGCCTAAGCTCGATCAGCTCTTTGCGCATCAAGTGGAGGACGCGCGTCACGACCACTCCCTGCGCAGGCGCAACGACGCGAGACCGAGCGCAACCGTGGCAAAGACCGCGAGCGCGGCGAGGTCCTGCCAGAATGCGAGCACGCCGGCGCCTTTCAAGACAATCGAACGCAGCGCCACCAGAAAGTAGCGCGCCGGCACGATGTGCGTAATCCACTGCACCACGATCGGCATGCTCGTGATCGGAAAGATGAACCCCGACAGGATCATCGTCGGCAACAGCGACGACAACAGCGCGACCTGAAACGCTACCTGCTGGGTGTCGGCAATCGTCGAGATCAACAGACCCTGCGCCTGAGCGCCGATCAGGAAAAGTGCGATGGCGGCGCACAGCAACAGCCATGAGCCGCGCATCGGCAGGTCGAACAACGCCATGGCGGAGAGGATCACCATGATGGCCGACACAAACGAGATCGCGAGATAGGGAAGCGTTTTGCCGATGATGTATGGCAACGGTGACAGCGGCGCCATGCGCACCTGTTCCATCGTGCCCCGCTCCTTCTCCCGCACCACCGACAGCGCCGTTGATACGACGGCAGTAATCATCGAGATGTAGGCGATCAGGCCGGGCACCAGGAACAGCGTGCTGCGAAGCTGCGGGTTGTACCAGATTCTCGGCTCGACGGCGATCACCGCGCCGGGCACCGGCGACGGCGGGCCGCTGACCGCTAGCAGCTGCGCGGACCCGAATTCACCAATCAACGCGCGCGCGTAACCGGTGACCGTCGCTGCGGTGTTGGCATTGTCGCCGTCGATGATGACCTGCACGGTGACAGGCTGACGTTGTGCGAGGTCCCGTTCAAACCCGTCGGGAATGGACAGTACGGCGCGCACTCGATTTTCGTCGACCAGGCGATCGATCTCGCGCGGTGAGTCGACGTATCCAACAAGGGAGAAGTAACCGGAATTGACGAACGCGGACACCAGCGCTCGACTGGCTGTGCTCCGATCGCGATCCTGAACGGCAAGCGACACGTTGCGGATGTCGAAATTCAGCGCGTAGCCGTAAAGCAACAGGAAGAATGCGGGAATAAACAGCAGAATCATCAGCGAGCGCCGATCGCGCAAAACCTGCCGCATCTCCTTGACGGCAATCGCGACCGCTTGCGCGAAGGCGGCCGGGGCGCGTCGTGATCTGTTCTGCATCACGCCGCTCCGACCCGCTCCACCACGTCGAGAAAGACATCCTCCAGCGATGGCGAGACCGGTGCGATCGCCGTCACCGCGACGCCCGCAGCGACCAGTGCTCGGGACAGGTCCTCGACGGTGACGGACGCGTTCTTCAGGACAGCGTGTACCGAGGTGCCGAACAAGCTGGTTTTTTCTACGGCCGGATGTGTATCGAGAATGGCCATTGCCTCCACAAGCTGAGAGGCGTGAATCTCGACGATTGGGCGATTCGCAAACGCGCGCTTGAGTTCACTCGTGGTTCCGAGTGCGGCGAGCTTGCCCGCCTGGATAATCGCGATGCGATGACAATGTTCCGCTTCGTCCAGGTAGTGCGTCGTCACCAGCACGGTCACTCCGCGCTTCGACAGGTCGCCGATCAGATCCCAAAAACGGCGCCGCGACAACGGGTCGACGCCGCCCGTAGGCTCGTCGAGGAAAACGATGTTCGGTTCATGCAGGATGGCGCACCCGAGCGCGAGACGCTGGCGCCAGCCACCAGGCAGTTCCTTCGTCAGCGTGTCTTCACGCCCGCGCAGACCGGCCATTTCGACGATAAACGCGCGGCGTGATTCGAGTCGAGCGGGGGCCAGGCCGTAAATGCCGCCGAAGAAACGGATGTTCTGGTTGACGGTCAGCGATTCATAGAGCGAAAACTTCTGCGACATGTAGCCGATGCGCCCTTTGACGCCCTCGGGGTCGCGGCTGACGTCGATGCCGTCGACCAGCGCCGTGCCGGCGGTCGGGCGTAACAGGCCGCACAGCATGCGAATCGTGGTCGATTTGCCGGCGCCGTTGGCGCCGAGGAATCCAAAGATCTCGCCGGGCTGCACCGTGAACGACAGCTCGTCGACGGCCGTGAACGTCCCGAAGCGCCTGGACATCCCCTGGACGTCGATCGCGGGCGCGCTCATGTCAACGGCCCATCGCTCGCTCGAGCCGGGCCTCGGCGAGCCGCACGTTCGCCAGCGCTCGAGTTCTTGCCAGTTGTGTTTCGAGCAACGCCACCTGCGCAACCAGCACGTCGGTACTAGTGGCGACACCGGCTGCGAAGCGATCGGCGACAACGCGGCGAGCCTCAGCGGCGCTGCGTACGGCATCCGCTGCGGCGGTGACGGCCGCCTGCGTCGACTCGACGTCGAGCAGGCGTTGCCGCAGGTCTGCGGATACCATCGCTTCAACTTCGGCGATTCGCGCGCGCGTGCCGTTAGCGATCGCGGCCGCCTCGGCGGCCTGCGACCTGGCGCGGCCGAAATCGAGAAAATTCCAATGCAGGAACACGCCGACATCCCACGATTCCTGCCACTTACCCTGGCGCGGGAAGATGCGCGGATTCGGGTTGGCGTAATCGACGCCGCCTGCGACGGCAATCGTCGGCTTCGTCGTGGTGCGGGCGGCCTTCTCTCGAGCTTCCGCCGCGGCGAGTCGAAAGCTCAGCGCCTTCCGCTCCGGCCGCGCCTTCAGAACGTCGGCGACCAAACCACGCACGTCGCTTTCGGCTGGCATCGAACGTCCGGCGCCGGCATCCTCGAGCGAATCCGCGAGTTCGACTACGGCGTCCGGCGGTGCGCCGATCAAACGACGCAAGTCGATTAACGCCGCTTCGCGAATGTTGCTCGCTTCGATGAGATGCGCCCGTTCGCGTGACAGCTGCGCTTCGAGACTCAAGACCTCGTTTGGCGGGATCAGGCCGACTTCGAATCGCCGCTTCGCGTCCGTCACTTGCGCGTTCGCGCGGGTCAGGGATTCCTCCAGAACGCGGACGGCTTCACGCGATGTCACGGCTGCCCAGTACACGCGAACGATCTCGAGCCGCAAGTCGGCACGCGCGGTCTCGATGTCCGCGGCGGCTGCGTCTACTTCGGCCGCGGCGGCACGCTCGAGCGCGTCAATTCTTCCAGCGGTGTAAATCGGCCACTGAAGTGACAGGCGCGAGGTGAAGTTGTCCGGGATGTCCGGATACACCACCAATCGCGTGCCGTTCGGCTGTGGGACGAAGAACTCCTCGACGTGGTTCGTCCGCATATAGCCTGCGGTCGCGCCGACGGCTGGCATGCGTGCGAGACCGGCGGTTTTCGCTGCGGCGCGCGCCGCCTCTTCCCGGGCGCGCGCTTCCGCGAGGCGGTGGCTGTGATCGAAGCCGGCCGCAATCGCGTCCGCGACCGTCAGACGCAGCGGCGGTGTTTGTGCGATCGCGACGCGTGCGGCCGCGACGAACATGACGGCGAAAATGAACGATTTCATGGCACTGCTTCTTGGTTGGCCTCGGCGAGCCGGGCGATGAACACGTCTTCGAGCGACGGAAGAATCGGGCGGATACCCGTCGCATCGAGGCCCGCCGTCGCCGCCGCATCACGTATGGCGTGGTCTGCCGCAGCGGGGTCGGCAGCGTCCACCCAGACGTGAAGACGATCGCCGAAGGTTTGCGCGCTCGTCACTTGTGATGCGAACTTCAGACGATCGAGCGCCTCTCGCGGTGCTGCCGCGACGACCTCGAACAGCGTGCCGCTCAGGCTCGCGCGAAGACGACCAGGCGTATCCAGCGCCAGCAGCTGCCCTTCGTGCAACAGTGCGATCCGCGAACAGCGTTCGGCTTCGTCGAGATATGGCGTCGACATCACAATCGTGATGCCCTGCGCAAGAAATTGCGACAGCAGCTTCCAGAACTCGCGACGCGACACCGGGTCGACACCGGTCGTCGGTTCGTCGAGAACGATCAGTTGCGGTTCGTGAACCAGCGTGCACGCGAGCGCCAGCTTCTGCTTCATGCCGCCGGACAGCTGATCGGCGAGCCGGTTTCGGAATAGCGTCAGCTGCGTCATCGCGAGCAGCCGATCGCGCCGCGCATGATAGTCGCGCACGCCGTGGATCTCCGCAAAGAAGGCGATGTTCTCGTCGACGCTCAGGTCTCCATACAGGGAGAACCGTTGCGATAGATAACCGACGCTTGCGGTGATTGCGCGATGCTGCGCGATCGGATCCTTGCCGAGGACGCGAATCGCGCCGGCGTCGATGTGCAGCAGACCGCATAGCGCACGGATCGACGTCGTCTTGCCCGCGCCGTCCGGACCAATCAGGCCGAACATCTCGCCCTGCATGACGCTGAACGAGACTCCCCGGAGCGCCTCGACGCTGCCGTATCGCTTCACCACATTTTCGAACTGAAGGGCATCCATGTCGACGATCCACAATCTGCAGCGTGTGAACTGCTAGTCGGGTGAACTGCCCTCTGTCGACGGCTGGCCGTTCAGCGGGATTTCCGCCTCGATCGGCATGCCTTGCTTCAGGATGCCGGCCTTGTTGTCGACGCTGATGCGAACGCGGTACACCAGCTTCGAGCGCTCTTCGGCCGTCTGCACGTTGCGCGGCGTGAATTCGGCTTTCGGCGAGATGTACGACACGGTGCCGGTGACGCCTTGACCACCCGCGTCGGTGAAGATCGTTGCGGGCTGACCGATCTTGATCTGCGGCAGCGACGGCTCGGGAACGAACACATCGGCCCACGCACGGTCGAGATCGACGACGACAATCGCCGGCGTGCGCGGGGGAACGACTTCACCGACTTCGACGAGTTTCTCGGTGACGATGCCGGCGATCGGCGACGACAGCGTCGCGTCGCCCATGGTTTTTTCGAGCGCCGCGAGCTGTGCCGATACCGCCGCGACGCGCGCCCGCGCCGCGTCGACTTCCTCTCGCCTCGCGCCCGCGCGCAGCCTCGCCAGCGATTCTTCGGCGCTCTTGACGCGGTTTTCGAGGGCGGCGACGCGATCGCGCGCCACGTCCCGCCGGGTCGCCGCATCATCGCGTTGTTTGCGCGATCCGGAGTTGTTCTGAAGCAAGGTCTCGAAGCGGTTCAAGTCCTGTTCGGCCGCATCGAGTTCTGACCGCGCGGCGGCGACTTCCGATCGTGCCGCTTCGATTTGCGACTGCGCCTGCCGTACGTCCTCCGGCCTGGCCCCGGCCTGCACCAGCCGAAGCTGCGCGTCCGCCCCGGCCTGCTCGGCCCGGGCCCGCCGTATCGCCAGCTGCGTGTCCGCGGTATCGAGCGTCAGGATGGTCTGTCCAGGCTCAACGCGATCGCCCTCCTTGACCTGGATGGAGAGGACACGGCCTCCCGCTTCCGGGGCGATACGGGTCTCGGTTGCTTCGATGTGGCCGGACACCCGCAAGCGGTCCGTCGGCTGGTCTTCGCTGCAGCCGCCCAACACGACAACGAGTAACGCAATCGCGGCGCGTTTCATGGTCTGAGCATCCTCCGCGCCGTTTCCTGGCTGTGCGCGATGAGATCGGTGTGGGAGATTGAGGCGAAGAGCGGAAAGTTCTCCGGCGACCGTCCGGGTTGTGCGGTCACTCGCTCGCGAGCGGCGTTGATGATGATCGGACCGACGACGGATTCGTAGGCCAGGATGGGATGCACGTCGCGGAAGTCGCCGCGGTTCTGCCCCTGCTTCAGGATCATGGCGAAGGCCGCAATGACGCCGCGCATATGCTGCAGCGTGTCGACATCCAGGCGAGGTGCACCCTCGGCGATTTCGCGCAGCATGATCGCCGGCATCCACGGCCGCGCCTCTGTCATGCGGACGAACGCCGCTATGAACTGATCCATCTTGTCGATGGGGGTGGCCGTGCCCGCGACGATCTCGCCGGCGGCAGCACTCATGCGCTGCAAACCTTCGCTGACGACGGAGCGATACAGGGTGAGCTTGTCGGCGTAGTGGTAATAGATCATCGCCTTGTTCACGCCGGCATCGCGGGCGATGTCGTCCATGCTGACCCCGTCGAATCCCTTGGCGGAAAACGCCGCCGCTGCAGCGGCATACACGGCTTCTTGCGTCGGGATCGTCGACTCGCTCTTCTTTAGCGGCGTCATTGTTAACTAACTAGTTAGTTAACACCAACCCGGACCTTACGTCAAGACTCCAGGTCTTAAGATGTGTGAGTGACCATTGTTCTGGCCGGAGGATCGGGTTTTCTGGGCCGGAAACTTGCTACCCGGCTGCGAACGGCCGGCCACCGTACGCTGACGCTGACTCGTCGGTCGGCGCGCGGGCCTGACGACGTGCAGTGGGCGCCCGATGGCACGCCGGAACAACTCGCGCCCCACCTCGAGGGCGTCGAGGCCGTCGTCAATCTCGCCGGCGAAGCGATTGCCGATGGTCGCTGGACCGAGGCAAAAAAGGACGCGATTCGCCGGAGTCGAGTACAGGCAACTCGGACGCTGGCCCGCGCGGTCGCGGCATGCGCTCGTCCGCCGCGGGCCTTCATCAGCGCATCGGGCGTTGGTTATTACGGGCCGCGCGGCGATGAAACGATTACCGAGAGCAGGGAACCGGGTTCCGACTTTCTGGCGCGCGTGTGCGTCGAGTGGGAGCATGAGGCACGCGCCGTTGAATCACCGCAGACGCGTCTCGCGATCGTGCGCACCGGACTGGTTCTCGATCGTGACGAGGGTGCCCTTGCGAAAATGCTGCCGCCGTTCAGACTGGGCCTGGGCGCAACGCTGGGGACGGGCGAACAGTACATGCCATGGATTCATGTCGACGATTGGACCGCGATGGCCGAGTGGCTGATCGCAAACGATCGCGTCGCCGGCGCGTTCAACGCGTGCGCGCCCGCGCCGGTGACCAACCGCACGTTCACGAAGACCCTCGCCGGAGTTCTGCGGCGGCCGGCGTTGTTGCATATTCCGGCTGTCGCGTTGCGGATTGGTCTTGGCGAATTGTCGACCGCGCTGCTGACCGGCCAACGTGCGCTGCCCGCTCATGCCGAGCAGCAGGGATTTCGCTTTACCTACAGGGCGCTCGACCCCGCGCTCAGGAGCCTGAACCTATGAAGAGATACTTCACCACCCTGATGCTCGCTGCCGCAATGCTCGCACCGCCCATGCACGCACAAGACAACGCTGACGAGGTGAAGCGCGTCCTCGAAGCGTCGACGGTGCTTGCCGAGATCATGGCCGCGCCGGACAAGGCAATCCCGCAACCGATCATGGAAAAGGCCGAAGGCATCGCGGTCTTCCCGGGACTGTTGAGAGGCGGCCTTGGCATTGGCGGCCAGCGTGGCAAAGGCATCCTCAGCGTCCGCGACAAGAGAACCGGCGGGTGGTCGAACCCGGCGTTCCTCACCATCACTGGCGGCAGCGTCGGCGCGCAGATCGGGTTGCAGTCGATCGATCTCGTGCTCGTCATCAACGACCAGCGCGGCCTCGAGCAGCTCGTCAAGAACCAGTTCAAGATTGGCGCGGATGCCGGTGTAGCAGCGGGGCCGGTCGGGCGCGACGCGAGCGCCTCCACCGACATCCAGATGCGCGCGCAGATTCTCAGCTACTCGCGCTCACGTGGATTGTTCGCCGGCGTGACGCTCAATGGGTCGACGATTCGTCAGGACCGCGACGCGAACGAGCGGCTGTACGGAACGGCGTTCAGAACCGGACAGATTGTGTTCGACGGACTCGGCACGCCTGCAGATGCCGCCGCCGTGAATCAATGGAAAAGCAATCTGGCGAAATTCGCCAGATAGCCGCGCGGGCGCAAGACTCGGCAGGCCCTAGAGAACCTCGGGCGCGCCTGCCCGGTAATCCGCGCCGAGTATCGACACCGAGTTGGCGCCCAACCACCCGTCGAGAATTTTCGCGTAGATCGATCGGAAGTCGGTTTCGTATCTCACGTCCGCGTTGCTGTTCTCGAGGGTCGGGTTTGCCGGATCCATGCTGAGATTCGGCGCGGTGCCGTAGATGCCGCCGCGAACCGAGCCGCCCAACAGCATCATGTTGCCGCCGGCGCCGTGATCGGTTCCCTGGCTGCCGTTCTCGCTGATCCGCCGGCCAAATTCGGTGTAGACGAGCACGACCGTGTTGCTCAACATCCCCTGGTTGCTGAGGTCGTCGTAGAACGCCTTCAGTCCATCCCCAAGCGTCGCCATCAGGTTCACGTACGCGCCCGCGTTCGTGCCCTGTGACGCGTGGGTGTCGTAGCCACCGGTCTGCACCCAGAACACCTTCGTACCGATCTGCCGGTTCATCGCGCCTGCGACCGCCTGCAGCGCCTGCGAGAAGCCGTTGTTCGGATAGGTCAACGACGGCCGGTATTGCGCGACCGTGGCCACACGATCGAGCGTGCCCAGCGCCGCCTGCGTCGTCGAATTGACGAACGCGAGGTGAGGCCGGTCAACCGGAACGTGCGACGAAATGCGCATTTGCGCCGTCCGCTCGAAACCTGCTTCGGCGCCGCTGTTGGGACTGGAGAACGCGTAGGCGGCGGGACTGGTGATTGCCGGGACACCGACAGTGCGCGCCATCAGCGGCCGCGGCGTCTCGCGGACGGTGTTCCAGGCGACGAGCGGATCGATCGGGGCCGGCAGCGTATCGAGATACCGGCCAAGCCAGCCGGTCCCCGAAGTGTTCGATGTGCTGGCGGTGCCCCAGATGTCGAACCCGGTGAAATGCGATCGGCTCTGATTGGCGTAGCCGGTGCGCTGCACGATCGCGAGCCGGCCCGCATCAAAAATGCTGCGCAGGCCGGTCAGTCGAGGATGCAGGCCAAGTTCGATATTCGATGCGTCCCTGCCGATCTGCAGCACGTTCGCCGCGGGGATCGCCAGCGTCGGGCGGCGGCTGGTGTAGAAGGGATCTCGATAGGGGATCACCGTGCTCAACGAGTCGTTGCCGCCGCTCAAATAGACGACGACCAGGTTGCGCGACGAGTTGCTTTGCGCGAACGCGATATCGCACAGCGCCTGCGGCGCCGCGAAACCAAACGTAAACGCGGTGACGCCGCCTTTGACGAATTGTCGTCTCGAAAAATTCATAAGTATCCGCCCGACCGCGGCCCGCTGGCCGAAGTCACCTGGCACATCGAGCTAGTTGAATACGTACTCACCAGAACCAACGATCAGCCGCGTCAACCCCGGAATCCGCTGTTGCAGCTGCGTGTCCGATCCGGTCCACGTCGTCGAGCGCAAGTAGTCCGTCATCGCCGTCGTCGCGGACTGGCTGAAGCCCATGGTGCGGAACCGCGACAGCATGTACTCGATGATGCGATCCGGTGATTGGCGATAGGGCTGCAGGTCGCGCGCCAGGTTGAAGCGCTGATTGGCGGCGAGCGTCGAGGCGAAGTTCATTCGCGTCAACATCGATGACGTCGAGATCCAGCCGGGGCCGAGCTCCCAGCCGTTGACGTCGGGCGGCTCGTACAACTGCTGGCCCATGTTCGCCATCGGCGTGAGCGCGTTGGCGACCGAGAACCCCGTCCATCCCGTCTCTTTAATCGCGCGAACGACGAACTCCGCCGGCCACGAATAGCGCTGGAAGAAATTGGCCGGGCTCCTGAACTGCGACGACGCCACCAGCGTGCGCAACACGGCCTTGATATTGTAGTTGTTCCCGAGGTACGCGTTGGTCATCGCGCTGATCAGCGCCTGATCCGGCTCTGCGGTCTCATTCACGAAAAATTTGTAAAGTTTGATGGCCAGCCGCCGGCCGGTCGCAGGATTGCGGGTGAGCGCCAACACCAGATCGAGCGCATCCTGCTCGCCTTGCGCCGCCGGCCGCGCCGGGATCGTCTTGCCGCCGTCCGGGTAAATGGCGAACGTGAAGGTCTTCGCAGAGGTGTCGTGATCGTTCGGCCGGTACTGATACGCGTACCAGCTGCCGGTTGTGCTGGTACGGTCGCCGAGAATCTGCCAGTTGAATCCGGTGAAGACGCGCGCCGCGGCATACACGTCCGCTTCCGTGTACGGGCCGATGCCCAGGCTGAACAGCTCCATGATTTCACGGCCGAAGTTCTCCTGCGGTCGCGTTCGCGTATTGAGCTGACTATCCAGCCAGTAGATCATCGCGGGGTCCTTGGCCATCTCCCACAGCAGCGTCGCAAAACTGCCGGTACCAAGTTGCCGCAGCTTCTGGATCTGTCCGGGCTCGCTGCCGGCCAGGCTCGCAGGATCGTTGTCCATCATCCGCGTCGCGCGCTCCTGGCCCACCGCCCCGGCGATTTTGGTATATGCCGTTGCGAAGTGGTTGTGCCAGAACAACGCCATCTTCTCTTCGAGCGGGCGCTGCGAATGGAGCATCCGGAACAGCCACCGCTGTCTGGCATCGTTGATCAGCGTGTTCGGAGAAAACGGTTGCCCGGACTGCGTCGTGATGCCGACGAACTCCGGCAGCCCGATCTTCGCGTCGTGATCGGTCGATAGGCCTTCGAAATTCAGCAGGCGATCGATGACGCTCTCGACCGGCATCGCGGCCCAGGACGCAAGTTCGGCGGGGCTCGCCCCGAAACCCAAACGACGTAGGATATGTTCGAGCATGGACTGTCCGTTGGTGCCGGAAAAGAGTCGCGCGCCGGCCCCGTAAGCTTAGACCAAGCGCGCGGCGGGCGTTCAATTGTTTTGCTTACGGGCGGGGCAGAATTTCGTCGTTCTGCACTGCCCGCCGGTCCGATCGGGATGTTACGGCAGGCTGAGCAGATTGGCCATCAGCCGGTAGGCGCCGTCGGTTCCCGCCGGCAACTGTCGCCACAGCCCGAGCCCGAGGTAGATCCACCGGCCTTTCCCGACTTTGGCTTCGACGAGCGCCCCGCGCTTTGTGCCGGCGTTATACGGAAACGGATCCGTGAATTCGATCAGATCGCGGTACTGAGGATCACGTCCTGCTTCGTCGAAGAAATAAAGGCCGCGCTCCTGGACCCAGTTCGCCCAGTCCGCGCGTCCGATCCGGTTCGGCGTATTGAAGACGGGATGCGACGGATCGGTGAGGCGCATTTCCGCATTTTCGTCGGTGACGCGTTCCCGGCCCACTTTGCCCGGATACGGCCCGTATTGCGCCTCGTTGAACTCGAACTTGTTGTATTGAACGATCACCGTACCGCCGGCGGCGGCGTAATCGAGGAGCCGCTGGTTGTAGGCGCGCAAATCGTTGCGCCGCTCGTAGGCGCGTACGCCGGTCATGATCACGTCGTAGCGCGACAAATCGCCCCACGCCAGTTCGTCGGCGGTGATCATCGACAGCCGCACACCAAGCTGCTCGAGAGCGGCGGGCACCTCGTCGCCAACGCCCATGATGTAGCCCACCGACAGGTTCGGTCTGACGCTCACGTCGAGAGCCTTGACGGCGATGTGCGGCGCCACCAGGACATGTCGCCGCGTCGTGTGCGGGTATTCGACAACCTGATACCCCTGCGTGAAGGTGTGGCCCGCTGAAACCGCCGCGGCCTTGACGACGAACTGATTGCCGCCGGGTTTCATCGCGGCCGCCGCCAATGTCGCCGGCGGCGGTGGCTGCAGCGCAAATCGCACGGTCATCGCTTCGTCTTCGCGAGAGAAGGTGACCTGCTGCGTCGCGGGTGTCGCGCGCCATCCGTCCGGCAGCTGCAGCGTCACGTCTGCCTTGGCCGCGCCCTTCGAATGATTCATCACCGTGACGCGGACGTCTTTGGCCGGAACGGCCTGGCCGCCGGTTCCCGGCTTCGCGTCCCCCGTCGGATGCTGTGTCGAGACGATCACGATCTCCGGCGTCGTTGTCAATGCGAATGCCGGCACCACGTGGATTTCCGCGCGCTTCTCGCCGCTGAAGATGTCGCGCTCCGAGCGCCACTCGATCGGCACCGTCATGGTGAATGGCGTGCCGGCAACCGACATGTTGAAGGTCGCGGTAAACGGCGTTGGCCGAAACGGCAGGCCAAACGGCACATCCGGCTCGAATACGTAGCGTGCGGCTGCCGGCTTGCCGGTTGTCTCGGGCGCTGGCGGCGGCAGGTTGTGGAAGTGCGCGGCGGTCAGTCGCGCGTCCGCAGGCACCGTCACGGTTTTCGCGCAGTTGCGGGACGTGTGTGGCGCCATCGCACCGGTCGCTTCGCAGGTCACGGCAGCGCCAAACCCATTCGCGGTCGCGGCGACCTCAACCGGCACGTCGCCGCGGTTGGCGGCGAGCAGATCGATCTGCAGCGGCTGGCCGGCCACGACCAATCCATCTCGTGCGATAGCGTCGATGCGAATGTCGGCGGCCAGCATCATCGCCTTGGCGAACTCCGTCTCCTTCTGGGCGAGCCTGAAATCGATCTCGAAGCGCGCGTCACCCGAAAGCTCCATGGTGGTCAGCGAGGCACGCAACGCGCGAAGCGCCTGCAGGCCGCCGCTCAACGGCGCGACGGCTGCATTGCCGCCGTTGGCCGCTAACGCCTGCCGTGCCTCACGCGCCGACGCCGCGATGCGGTCGAGCCCCGCGCCGAGAGCCGGAGGTGCGTTCGGGGCGAACGACAGCAGGCTTCGGAGGCTGGTGTCGACGCCATCGTAGATCTCTCTTTCCGGGCGGAGGACACCGCCCGGCAGCACGCTGTCGCGCAGCCGGTAATTGCGAACGCCACCGGGGCCGCCTCCGAATCCGCCGCCGCCACCCGTTGGCGCCGGTAACGGCAACAACTGCGACATGCCCTGGCATTTGTGCATGCTGCGTGCTTCGGCGCCGATCTCCTCGTAGGTGCGCCCGAGAACCGGATCGAACTGCGAGCCGCCAGTGAAACTCAGGGTCGTGGGAGCTTCAACCGGCGGCCCCGCGGACGCGCCGGTGGTCTGCCCCGGCGCCGCGCCGGCTCGGTTTGCGCCGCCCGGCCCGCCCGGCCCGAAACCAGCAGTGTAATAAAACTTCTTTGCCTGCCAGGGGCGCAGACCTTCCTTGATTTGCTCCGGGAACTTCGCGGGATCCGCGGCCGCGCGAAATGCTTCGAGCGTCAGTCGCGACGATGTCTGGTGATGCTGGCCGCCGCCATCGCCGTCGAACACGAACCCGACGATCACGTCGGGACGGATAGTGCGGATCATGCGTACGTAGTCACCGAGAATTTCCTGGTGCCCCCACTTCTCGAGCGTCTCGTCGATGCTGAACGAGTAGCCGAAATCGATGGCCCGCGTGAAGTATTGCTCCGCGCCGTCGAAGCGATGGGCCGCCAGCAGTTCTTCGGTGCGCAGCACCGCCAGCGGCACGAACAGTTCCGGGCCGATTTCGTTCTGCCCGCCCTCACCGTGCGTCGCCGTCACCAGCGACGTGCGAAATCCCTTCCCGTGCGCGAAATACGCCAGCATCGCGTTGTTCTCATCATCGGGATGCGCGGTCGTCATCATGAAGTTGCCGACGGTGTCGAGCTTGCGCAATTGCAATTCGAGCGCCGGCTCGCCCCTGAGCTGGGCGACGGGAACGAGTTGATGTTGCGCAGTGGAATGAGCTGACGCGGCAGCGATCAGCGCGGCGACGACGACAAGACTACGGCGCATGGCAACCTCGAGCAGACGCGTCACGACGACACGAAGGCGCGGAACGCATTCTCGAAGAATGCCTCCGCGCGCTTCGTGTCGTTCGTGGCGTTCGTAACTAGAACGTGAACTTGAATCCCAACTGGAATTGCCGCTGCTCGTACCCGCCGGTCGGCGTCAATTGGCTTCCCGACGTCGGCAGGGTTCCGGTCGGCACGCCCTGAGCGTTGGTCGGGACCGTCGCATTCACCGACGACACCTGTTCGGTGTTGAAGATGTTCTTCACCTCCGCAATCAGTTCCGCCGCCAAGTCGTTGGCGAAGCCGAACCGGCGCGAATACCGGAAGTCGAGGTTCTTTCGCGAGGGCAGGTTGAGCGAGTTGCGCGCGACGCCGACCGGACGATCGCTGGCCGTGCCGTCGTTGTTCAGCTCGAGGTTGCTGCGCAGGTTGACCGGGATGCCGCTGGCGAGCTGAATGGCCAGACCAAAGACGTTGTTGTTCAGAACCGCGCCGGCGGCGCCGCCGCGCTCGAACTGCGGCGTCGCGACGATGCTGCCAACGAAGGTGTGCCGCTGGTCGAGGATGTTGGGGCCGCGATCGAACTCGAGGTTCGTCATGTCCGACCGGCCGGCATCGCCCTGCACCGACAACGTGCCGGTAATTGGCGCATTATCCTCGGCCTTGCCCAGGGTGTAGGCAAAGTCGAAGCCGATGCCGCGGTACTGTCGGCGGGTCAGTTGCAGCGTCATGTTTCGATACGTCGACTCGCCCGGCGACTGGACGCTGTTGATCACGTTGTAACGGGGGTCGAGCCGCGTCGACGCATTGACCGCGGTGCTGAAAATCGGCCGGCCGTCAGCGAGCGTGCCAATCGGATTGATCGGGTTGATGTTCGTGACGACGGGCAGGTTGTAACCCTTCACGAAGGACGTCCCGATAGCAACGGAGTAGTGGTCGCCGATGGCACGTTCGAACTGCACGTTGTTCTGCCACGACCGCGCGATCTTGAATTCCGGGTCGACCGTCCACGCCAGGTTCGGCGTCGCGCCGGTGCCCGCGCTCAGCACCGCCGGAAACGCCGGCGCGCCCGCCTGCGTCGGGGTGAACGTCGCCGAGGCTCGCGCGTTGGTCCCGTCGTTCTGCAGCGCCTGCTCGTAAATCGCGTTCAACGTCTGGTCGTACATCAGGCCGGTGTTCGCGCGAATCACGGCGCGCTTGCTTTCGCCGAGCGTCCACACCGCGCCGAGACGAGGCGCAAAATTGTTCTTCGAAACCGGGAAGCTGCGTGACGACGCGACCGGCGCGCTTGGGTTCGAATCGGGCGGAGTATACAGGTCGTAACGGAGACCATACAGCACCTTGAGGTCCGTCGTGACTCGCCAGTCGTCCTGGACGAACACGCCGTACTGCGCAGTGTTGTACTCGAGATTTGGCAGACCGAAGTACTGGGTGAAGGTCGTATAGCTGAAACGATTGACGCCATTGCGCGCGTCGAGATACGCCTGCAGCGTCGGGAAGGTGTAAAGCTGCGCCTGTGGCGCTACGCGCGTGTCGGCGACCCACTGCAGGTCCACACCCGCCTTCATCGCGTGGTTGCCTTTCAGCACGGTGAAGTTGTTGTTGACCTGAAACACGTTTTGCGTGAAGCCGAAGCCCGCATCCGACACGGCGGCGATCGGACCGCCGAATTGCGCGACGCCGGTGACGTTGATCGCGGGGCCGGTCCCTGACTGCGCATTCGGCACGCGGCTCTGGGCGCGCGTCGCGTACTGCAGCCGCAGCTCGTTGAGCATGCCGCCACCAATCGTTGAAATCAACTGCGCGCCGGTCGAGTGCTGGCGATCCGCGAAGTCGTTGGCGCGCTGCACCGAGAGCAGACCGCCGCCGACGTTGGCGGTGATGAAATTGTCGAAAAACATGTAACGGACCGACAGGCGATTGCCGGAGCTGATCTGGTGATCGACCTTGCCGATCGCGAATTCGGTGTTGAGACCGCGCGGCTGGTAGGCAGGTTCGCTGAGTCCGAGCGCCGCCTGGTTCGCCGGCGAGATCGTAATCACGCTCAAACCGGACAAGTCGCGCTCGGTGTGCTCATAACCGCCGAAGAAGTGCGTCCTGTCCTTGACGATCGGGCCGCCGAGGTCGAAGGTGTAGACGTTGACGTCCGTCGGCGGCTTCGCCGCCCCGGCGGCTGTGAAGAACGGCATCGCCACCATCGACTGCCGCTGCAGCCGGTAGCTCGCCTGACCCTTCAGGGTGTTGGTGCCCGACGGCGTGATCGCGTTGTAGACCATCCCCATCGTCTGCCCGAACTCGGGAGCGTAGCCGCTGGTGACGACCTTCACTTCGCGGATCATCACTTCCGACATCGGCATCTGGCGAAGTCCCGCGCGATCCTTCTGCGTGTTGTTGCTGCCGTCGACCTGGTAATTGACGCGAAGCAGCGCGCCGTTGGCGGTGATGCGCGGCACGCCAAACTCGTTGGTCTCGAAGCCGACCACCCCGGGCTGCAGCAGCGCGAAGTTGTAGGGGTTGCGGGACGTCAGCGGCAGCGTTTTGATCTCCGCCTCGCTCAGCGTGCGGCCCTGCTCGATCTTGGCAAGGTCGACGACCGGGGCGTCGGCGGTCACGGTAATGGTTTCGGCCAGCGCGCCGACGCTCAACGATACGTCGATCACCGCCGTCTGGCCGGCGCGCAGCGACACGCCGGTCTGCTCGAACTTTTTGAATCCCTGCAGTTCAGCCGCGACCCGATAGGTGCCCAGCGATAACAGCGGCGCGCGATACAGGCCGCTCTCGTTGGTCACGACGACCCGTTGATCGCCCGTGTCGAGGTTGGTCACGGTCACGGTGACGCCGGGCAACAACGCGCCTTGCTCGTCCTTGACCGTGCCTTCAATGGTCCCGTTGATGGCCGTCGACTGCGCAAACGCCGCAGTGCCGAAAGCCACGCTGAAAATGAACGCCGTGAGAATGCGGAGCATGGAGACTTTGCCTTCCGTTGTGGGATGAACCTGTTTCAAGAGATCAGTATAGAACCTAACGTCGTTTACGCCGTTGGGCGCCGAGCCGTTCCCTCGCCGCCGTCGCAACACCACCCCAACTCGTGCTGCCAGCCGTTTTGCGCGTCGGTGCTGCCATACCTTCCGGCACGCCGCGAGCTTCGGGGTAATGGAAAGATGCCTGACTCGGCCGCGGGGTTTCCCTCGTATCGGACAACGCGGCCAGCAACACGCCGTTACAGGTTGCGCGCGAATGAAAAATACTCGTCGTCTTTGGTTGTCGTCCCTTGAATGCTTCGCAGGATGATCCGGCTGGCCAGGAACGCGCGCGCCGGATCGTGCAACGTGCCGAACGCAAAGTGATGGAACGGAAAGTTGCGATGCGAACCGGCGTACGGCACGCCATCCACCGAATGCGCCAATGGTACGTCCCATCCGTATTCCGGACGTGCACCTGAGATCGCCGGATAGAGCCGCGACAATTCGTACATCAATTGCCCGGTGCGCTGAATCAGCGTCTTGTCGCGCAGCCGATCCGCCGGCCGTTTCTGATCGGCGCCTGCAAACAACGCGCGGTGGTCGTGCGTGAAATACAAATGATGCGGCGGTGTCTCCGTATCGGAGAGGATCGCGGTGCGCTGGCCGAGCTCGGCGCGAACCGGCGCCGGCAGCGGCTCCGTCAGGACGGCGTAACGATCTTCGTGGCGAAGGTGCCGCTTGAGTGGCTTGAATAACGAGGTCGGCTCGCCCGTGCAAATCGCGAGATGGGTCGTCGTGATGGCGCCGCCGTCGAGAAACGCGGTCGCGGTCTTGCGCGTGAACGTGATCTTTTTGACCCGCGATCGCTCGTAGACCTTCACGCCCTTCTTGACCGCCGCATTCAGAAATCCCAGCGTCAGCTTGAACGGATCGGCAAAACCGCCGTCCGGCAGGCGCATCGCGCCGGCCGTCTCCAGCGCGGTGAGGCGCGCTACCGCACCGGGCGCCAGCCACGCGGCGTCGAGTTTGGTTCCTTCGCGCGCGGCGGATTCGCGTCGCAGCAGCTTGTCCGGCTGCCCGGCGCCGAGAATACGCAGCTGGTTGGTGACAGCGACATCCGCCCTGATGCCCAGACGTTTGGCAGTCGCGGCCAACTCGCGCGGCGCCGATTCCATCGCCTCGAAGACCGATCGGGCCAGCCGCTTGCCGTGCCTCGATTCGACGTCGCGATACGCGTCGCCGGTTTCGCCGGACATCAGGCCGGTCGCACGGCCGCTGCCGCCGGCGCCGATGCGTTCGGCCTCCAACAAAATGACCTTGAAACCCGCGGCGGCGCAGGCATACGCCGACATCGCACCGGCCATACCGCCGCCCACCACGACCACGGGATGCTCGATGACGCCGCGAAAAGCCGGAAATTCAGGCCGTTTTTTGACAGGTACGGCGTCCAGCCAGGGGGAAATGCCGTATCGGGTCGATGGCACGAGGGAATTCTATAGGCTTTTGGCTCGAGCTTCTGCCGCCAGCAACTTGTCCTTCGTCTTTCTGCCCCATCGGTAGCCGCCGACCCCGCCAGCTGCGGGGACCACCCGGTGGCATGGCACGACCAGGGCGACCGGATTGGTCGCGCACGCGCGTGCAACCGCGCGCACGGCTTTCGGCCGGCCGATGCTCGTCGCAACGTCGCCATACCGTCGCGTCTCCCCGTATGGAATCCGCTGCAGCGCCCGCCACACCTTCCACTGAAAGGCTGTCGCCTGCACATCGATGGGCAGATCGAGCGACGTGGAAGCACCACGCAAATGTTCGGCGACGGCGGTGATCCACTCGCGACGGGGTTTGGAGGTCGCCGTCACGACCGCGGCGGGGTATTCCCTCCGCAACTCGCTGACCAGCGCGCGATCGTTCTCGCCGATCTTCACCGCGCACACACCCTGATCGGTCGCGGCGATCAGTACCCGGCCGATCGTGCTCGCGATCGTCGAGTAACCGATGCGCATGCCGGCGCCGCCCCGCCGGTATGCCGACAGGGACATCCCCTTGCCGGTGGGAGCGGCTTCGTACACGCGACTTGGCGATCCGTACCCGGCCTCGTAGATCGCCGTCGTGATGTCGCGCCCGTCGCGCAGGCTGGTGCGCAGCTTGCCGGCCCGCACCGCCGATTGAAACTCACGCGGAGACAGACCGACGATCGCCTTGAAGCGCCGCTGCAGATGATGCGCGCTCATCGCCGCGACGCGCGCGAGTTGCGCCAGGGTCACCGCTTGATCGGCATGCGATGCGAGGTACGCCGAGGCGCGACGCACCGCTTCCACTCCGGGCTGCGCCAGGCCGACGATGTCGGGCTGACAGCGCTTGCAGGCGCGAAACCCGGCGTGCCGCGCTTCCGCGGTAGTATCGAAAAACTTGACGCGATCGGCCCGCGGCCGGCGGCTTGGACAACTCGGCCGGCAATAAATCCGCGTCGACGTCACGCCGTAAACAAACGTGCCGTCTGCGGCGGCATCCCGCTCCGCTAGCGCGCGCCAGCGCATGTCCAGTCCTGTCATTGCAATCGCTTGATCGTGCACCATGACCGCACGATACGCCACTGGTGCCGCGGTCCACGATCCGCGGGTTGCGATTGCAGTGCCTGGTCGGCCTTCAGGCGCACCGTGCGTCTCGATACAATCCTGGTCATGTTCGGGTGGATGGTCCGCGGTCTGCTCCTCCTGCTCATCGGTCTCGCCGTCGTGATCGTCGGCGGCGCCGTCTACGCCCGTTCGCGAATGCGTGCGAGCCTGCCGCGCCTCGACGGCACGGTCGCGATCAGCGGGCTGCGGGCGAACGCCACCATCGAGCGCGATGCTCTTGGTATCCCGACGATCACCGGCGCTTCCCGCGAGGATGTGGCGCGCGCGCTCGGCTTTCTTCACGCGCAGGATCGCTTCTTTCAGATGGACCTGCAGCGACGGCAGCCGGCCGGCGAGCTGGCCGCACTGGTCGGTCCACGCGCGATTGCCGTCGACGAAGAGATCCGGGTGCATCGCTTCCGAGACGTCGCGCGCCGCGCGGTCGAATTGTCGGAACCGTCCTATCGCCGCGTACTCGAAGCCTACTCGGACGGGGTCAATGCCGGCCTCGACGCGCTTGACGCGCCGCCGTTCGAGTACCTGATTCTGCGCGCCGAGCCCGAGCGCTGGCTGCCCGAGGATTCGATATTGACGGTGCTCGCGATGTTCAACACATTGCAGGGGCGCCAGGCATTGTTCGAGCGCTCGCACGGCGCGCTTCGCGACTCGTTGCCGGAACCGATGTTTCGCTTCCTGTCGACCGTTGGATCCGAGTGGGACACGCCGGTCATCGGCACCGCGATTGAGCGTCCGCCCATACCCGGCCCCGATGTGTTCGATGTCCGTCGCGTCGCGCCAACGGCGTCCAAACGCCTCAGTCGTCATCAGGCTGCCAGCGTCCGCGCGCACGTCGATGACGAAGCCGTGCTGACAGCCAGCCTTGGCTCGAATAACTGGGCGGTCGACGCCGAGCGCTCTGCGTCCGGTGCGGCGATGGTGGCCAACGACATGCACTTGTCAATCGGGGTGCCGATCATCTGGTATCGCGCGTCGATGATTTTTCCCGATGCCGCTCAGCTAACCGCCAAGCAACTACTGGCCGGCGTCACACTGCCCGGCATCCCCGGGCTGGTCGTCGGGAGCAATGGCCACGTCGCCTGGGGGTTTACGAACACGGGCGGCGACTGGAGTGACCTGGTTCGCATCGAGCGGGATCCCAGAGACGCGTCGAAATACCTCACGCCCAACGGCGCCGCGTCGTTCCAAATCTTCAACGAGACAATCGTCGTCAAGGGCGCCGCTGAAAGGACCGCGCGCGTCGAGTGGACAATCTGGGGACCCGTCATCTGGAAGGACCGGCGCGGCCGCGAATATGCGCAACGGTGGGTCGCGCACGATCCGCGCGTCCTCGCTTCGGATGTCACCAGGCCGGAGCGCGCGCGAACGGTCGAGGAGCTGATGACTGCCGTCGCTGGCCTCGGGATGCCGAATCAAAACGTGGCGATGGTCGATCGGACTGGCCGCATCGGCTGGACGATTGGCGGCGTGATCCCGCGGCGCGTCGGACACAACGGCTTCACCCCGGAATCATGGGTGAACGGATCACATCGATGGGATGGTTATCTCGATGCGGCTGAATTCCCGCGCATCATCGATCCAGCGGACGGCCGTCTCTGGTCCGCAAATGCGCCCGTCGTCGACGGCCGGATGCTGGCCAGGATTGGAGAGGGTGGCTACGCCGATGCCATCCGCGCGCGGCTGATTCGCGATCGATTGTTGCGAATCGACAAAGCGACGCCGCGGGACATGCTTGACATCCAGCTCGACGATCGCGCGTTGTTTCTCGAGCGGTGGCGCGCGTTGCTGCTCAATACCATCCCCGCGCCTGGGTCCCAATCTGCGTCGCCGGGCGCGGCGCGACGCGACGAGTTCAGGCGGCTCGTGGCATCGAGCTGGACTGGCAGGGCGTCAACGGACTCAGTGGGCTACCGTTTGGTCAAGGAATTCCGCACGACGTTCGTGCGCGCGGTGATGACGTCACTGACGGCGGCGGCGGCGGCAGTCGATCCTGATTTCGATTACACGCGACTGCTGCGGGGTGAAGGGCCTGTCTGGCAGATTCTCACCGAGCGGCCCGCGCATTTGCTCGATCCGAAATACCAGTCGTGGGACCAGGCGGTCCTTGCGGCGGTCGACATCACGATCGAGCAATTGATCGAACGGAGCAAGACGCTGGCGGAGCGCACCTGGGGTGAAGCGAACACCGCGGAGATCCGTCATCCGCTTGCATCCGCCATCCCAATCTTCGGGAACTATCTCAACATGCCCGGCGCGCCGCTGCCGGGCGATGTCTATACCCCACGCGCCAGCACGCCGCGAACCGGTCCGTCGCAACGAATGGTCGTCTCACCCGGCCGCGAACATGAGGGCATCCTGCACATCCCGACCGGCCAGAGCGGCCACCCGTTGTCGCCACATTACGGCGACCAATACCGCGCCTGGCTCAACGGCGACCCGACCCCCTTCATGCCCGGCGCCACGGTGTCGACGCTCACACTGGTTCCCGCCATGGAACGCCCGTAGAACGATCGTAGAACGATCGTAGAACCCCCGTAGAACGCCCGTAGAACGATCGTCAGCAGAGCACCTCCCTCGCCGCCAGTGCTTTGGCCACCGCTTCGTCGACGGTGTCGCCCAGTGCGGTGATGTGCCCCATCTTCCGGCCGACACGCGCGGCGCCCTTTCCGTACAAATGCAGTTTCACATCGGCAAGGGCCAGCGCGGCGGCCCAGTCCGGCTCGCCGTCGATCCACAAGTCGCCAAGCAGATTGACCATCGCGGCCGGCTTGATCTGCGTGGGATCGCCGAGCGACAAGCCACACACCGCTCGCACCTGCTGCTCGAACTGCGAGGTCACGCACGCATCGATGGTGAAATGGCCTGAGTTGTGCGGCCGTGGCGCGATTTCGTTGACCAGCACGCGGCCATCCGCCGTCACAAAAAACTCAACGCACAACACGCCGACGTAACCCAGGTCGTCCAGCACGCGATGCGCCAGGTGCACCGCCTCAGAAGCGACGCCGGCGTCGACACGCGCGGGTGCCACCGACAGATCCAGAATGTGATTGCGATGCAGGTTCTCGACCGCGCCGTAATGCGCGAACTCGCCATCGAGGCCGCGCACGGCGATCACCGAGATCTCGTGGGTGAACTTGACGAGCCGCTCGATGATTGCCTCCTGGTGACCGATTAATCCCCACACCCGCTCGCCGTCCTCGATGCGATCGATGCGGTGCTGGCCTTTGCCGTCGTAGCCGAACGCGGCGGTCTTGACGATCGCCGGCAGCCCAATCGCGCCCAGGCCGACCGCGAGCTCGTCGAGCGATTGCGCTTTGGCGAACGGCGTGACCGGATAGCCGCGATCCGCAAGAAATGCCTTCTCGCGCGCGCGTTGCTGCGTGATATGCAGCGCCGCGCCGCTCGGCCGCACCGGCACGAGCTCGGCCGCGGCGTCAGCCGCGTTGGTCGAGACGTTCTCGAATTCGAACGTCACCACGTCGACGCCGCGGGCGAACGCGCGGATCGCTTCGATGTCGTCGTACTCGGCACTCACCTCGAGATCCGCCACCTGGCCGGTCGGCGTATCGACGCCGGGCGACAAGGTGTGGACCCGATACCCCATGCGCCGCGCCTCGAGCGCGAGCATCCGCCCGAGCTGTCCGCTGCCCAGCACGCCGATGGTGGCGCCGGGCAACACGATACGGTTCACGGGAGTGTGTCCTGGCGCACCTTGGCCGTCTGTTCGGCGCGGAATTGCCGCAGCCGCTCGCGCAACTCCGGCCGTGTCGTGGCGAGGATGCTGACGGCGAGCAGGCCGGCGTTGCCGGCTCCGGTCTTGCCGATCGCAAGCGTGCCGACCGGCACACCGCGCGGCATCTGCACGATCGACAACAGCGAGTCGAGCCCTTGCAGCGACGCGCTCTGCACCGGCACGCCGAGCACCGGCAGGATCGTGTGCGAGGCGACCATCCCAGGCAGATGCGCGGCGCCGCCGGCGCCGGCGATGATCACCTGGATGCCCCGCGCTTCCGCGCCTTGCGCGAATTCCGCCATCCACACCGGCGTGCGATGCGCCGAGACGACGTCTTTCTCGAATGGCACGCCGAACCGTTCGAGCACGTCCGCGGCATGAGACATCGTGTCCCAGTCAGATGTCGACCCCATGATCACGGCGACAAGCGGATTTTCAGTCACGTCTAGAAATGCAAAGTATACACTCCGTGACTGAAAGACTCTCTGACTCGACTGAACGACTGGCCGACTGGCCGACTGGGACTGTCGACGGCAAGACTGCAACTGTGAACTGCCGATTGTTGACTGCTGACTGACGATGGAGTGGCTGAACTACCACCACCTTCTCTATTTCTGGACGGTGGCTCGCGAGGGCACGATCGCGCGGGCGAGTATCGAGCTGCGTCTCGCGCAGCCAACCATCAGCGGGCAGATCCGCGCGCTCGAAGAACAGCTCGGCGAAAAACTGTTCCTGCGCTCCGGGCGCAATCTCGTCCTCACCGATATGGGCCGTGTCGTCTTTCGCTATGCCGACGACATTTTCAGCCTGGGCCGCGAGTTGATGGACACGCTGAAGGATCGGCCCACCGGCCGGCCGATGCGATTCCAGGTCGGCGTCGCCGACGAGGTCACCAAGATCATCGCGTATCGTCTGCTCGAGCCCGCGCTCAGGCTCGAACAGCCCGTCCACATCGTCTGCCGCGACGGAGCGCCCGAACGCCTGCTCACGGATCTCGCTACGCATGCGCTCGACCTCGTGATTGCCGACACGCCGGTCGCCCCGTCGATCAAGATCAAGGTGTTCAGCCACCCGCTCGGCGAGACGCCGGTGACGGTGTTCGGCACCGCGAAGCTGGCGGCGCCGCGCCGCAAGAACTTTCCCCGCTCGCTCGACGGCGCGCCGTTTCTCGTGCCGACCGTCGGCAAGACGCTGCGGCGCACGCTCGATCAGTTTTTCGAGCAGCAGCAAATCCGGCCCCGCATCGTGGCCGAGCTCGACGATAGCGCGCTGTTGACGACCTTCGGCCAGGCCGGGACAGGTCTGTTCGTCGCGCCGACGGTCCTCGAAAAAGAAGTAATGCGGCAGTTTGGTGTGACGGTCGTGGGACGGCTGGATGACGTTCGCGAGCGCTATTTCGCGATTTCCGTGGAAAGGCGCTTGAAACACCCGGCGGTCGTGGCCATTTCCGAAGCCGCAATCGAAATGCTCGATACGATCCGTAAGAAATAGAATCGGGGCATGACCCGTCTGCTTTCCGTTACGGCGTTACTCCTGGCCGCCAGCGTCGGCATGGCCGCACAGCAAACGCCCGTGCTGTCGGTGCCGTTTACCCAGTTCAAGCTGCCCAACGGCCTGAACGTGATTCTGCATCGCGACACCAGCGTGCCCGTCGTGACGGTGAATGTCTGGTACCACGTCGGCTCAGCCAACGAACGGCCCGGCCGCACCGGCTTTGCGCACCTGTTCGAGCACGTCATGTTCGAAGGCTCGATGCACGTGCCCGAGGGCTCATTCGACACCTGGCTCGAGGCCGCCGGCGGCAACAACAACGGCTCGACCAACAACGATCGCACCAACTATTACGAAGACATTCCGTCGAACGCGCTCGAACTGGCGTTGTTCCTTGAATCGGATCGCATGGGGTTCCTGCTCGACGACAAGTCGCCGGACAAGATCAACGGCCAGCGCGATGTCGTGAAGAACGAGAAACGTCAGCGCGTCGACAATCAGCCGTATGGACAAGCCTTCATCGAGTTGCCGGCGCTCCTCTATCCGAAGGGCCACCCCTACAGCTGGTCGACGATTGGCTCGATGGAGGACTTGACCGCCGCCAGCTTCGAGGATGTCGCGCGCTTCTTCCGCACGTATTACGTGCCGTCCAATGCGAGTCTGGTCATCGCCGGCGATATCGACATCGCCAACACCCGAACGCTGGTGGAGAAATGGTTCGGCGACGTGGCCGCGGGTAAGCCGGTGCCGCCGCTGACCGCGCCGCCGGTCGCCCTGGACGGGGTGAAGAAACACACGATCACCGATCGCGTGCAGCTGCCGCGGCTCTACCTCGCGTGGCACACGCCGGCGCTGCTGAAGCCCGGCGACGCCGAGATGGACATCGTCGCCAACCTGCTGACCGGGGGCAAGAATTCACGGCTGTATCGACGCCTCGTCTACGACCTGCAGATCGCCCAGGACGTCAACGCGTTCCAGCAATCGATGGCGCTCGGCAGCAACTTCACCATCATGGCCACGGCCCGGCCCGGCGTGGCGCTCGACAAGATCCAGGCCGTGATCGACGAGGAGCTCGCCACGCTGCGGACGACCGCCCCCGACGCGCGCGAGATGACCCGCGCGCTCAATCAGATCGAAGCGAACTTTTATCGCGGCATGGAGCGCGTCAACGGCAAGGCGGATCAATTGAACGCGTACTACAAGGCCACCGGACAGCCCGATTACTTTCAAAAGGATCTCGACCGGTATCGCGCCGTCACGGCCGACGGGGTGAAGGACGCCGTCGCCAAATACCTGCCGCAGGATCGCCGTGTGGAGCTCAGCGTAGTGCCGGAGGCGAAGCAGTGACGAAATTCCTGATTGGATTGATGATGGCCGCAACCGCGGCCGCAACGACTGCGCAGGTGCCCGCCGCGCCAACGCAGGGAAAGCCCGATCGCAGCAAACCGCCCGCGTTGGGCCCGGCGCCGTCGTTGAAGATGCCCGCGATCCAGAAACAGCGGCTGTCGAACGGCCTCGCCGTCTGGATCGTCGAGCACCACGAAGTGCCGCTCGCGCAGATCAACCTGATCGTCCGCTCCGGCAGCGCCGCCGATCCAATCGGCAAGTACGGCATCGGCAGTCTGACCGCCGCCATGCTCGATGAGGGCGCGGGCACGCGCTCGGCACTCGACCTGGCTGACGCCCTCGAATTTCTTGGCGCCAACCTCACGACGACCAGCTCGTTCGATTACTCGGCGGTCCGCCTGTCGGTGCCGGTGTCGAAACTCGATGCCGCGTTGCCGCTGATGGCGGACGTATCGCTGCGACCGGCGTTCCCTGCGGCGGAGCTCGATCGGCTGAAGAAGGAGCGGCTCACCAACCTGCTGCAGGCGCGCGACAATCCAGCGGCGTTGATCGGTCTCGCATTTCCCCGCGTCCTCTACGGGCCGACACACCGTTACGGAACATCGGCGAACGGCCTGGGTCCCGCGATCGAGGCCTTTTCGATTGCCGATCTCCAGACGTTCTATCGCGCCCACTATCGCCCGGACAACGCCACGTTGCTGGTGGTCGGCGCTGTCACGCCGGCCTCGATCCTGCCGATGCTCGAGAAAAGCTTTGGTGAATGGAAGGCAAACGGCGTCCAGCCACTCGTCGCCGAGGTCCCGCTCGCGCCGCAGCTCAAATCACGCCAGGTCTATATCGTTGACAAACCCGGCGCCGCACAATCGCAGATTCGCATCGGGTGGATCGGCGTGCCGCGATCGACGCCCGACTATGCCGCGCTGCAGGTCCTCAACACGATTTTCGGCGGGTCATTTACGTCGCGGCTCAATCAGAACCTTCGCGAGAGGAACGGTTACAGCTACGGCGCCAGTTCCGCCTTCGACATGCGGATCTCGGCGGGGCCGTTTCTGGCCGCGGCGGGCGTGCAGACCGACAAGACCGGTCCTGCCGTGGCCGAGTTCTTCAACGAGCTCAACGCGATCCTGAAGCCGGTGCCTGACGCGGAGTTGCAAAAGGCGAAGAACTACGTCGCGCTCGGTTTTCCCGGCGAGTTCGAGACCACCGGTGATCTGGCACGCAAGCTCGAGGATCTCGTGGTCTATAACCTGCCCGAAGACACGTATGCGAATTTCGTTTCGGCGGTGACCCGGGTGACCGCGGCCGACGTGCAGAAGCTCGCGGCGAGCTACATCCAACCCGACAAGATGGCCGTGGTCATCGTCGGCGACCGCGCCGCGATCGAGGGCGACATTCGCAAACTGAACCTCGGCCCGGTCAACTTCGTCAGCGTCGACGAGCTGTTCCGTTAAAGGCGGCGGAGCCTGTGGTGATTGGCGGTCCGCGCCCTGCCGGACCGCGCTAACACCCTCTCGACGAGAACCAGACCGTGGGCTCGCCGCTTTCCATGTGCATTGGCAGCCAGCCGGTCGCAATCACTTCGGGCGGCCCCTGAGCTCCCGCGGTGCAGGCGGAGTTGCTCAACACTTCGACCTGCAGCCACGACTGGCCCGCTCGCTCGCGGATCTCCACCACTCGCACCGGTTGCGCCGCAGTGACACGCGGCAAAATCGGCCCGGCCAGCGCGGCGGGCGCCGCCAGTAGCCGGCCGGTGAAACCGCTGTTGATCGCCGTCAAACCCGCAAACTCCTCGAATAGATCGGACAGCGGCATGAATCGATCGATCGCCGACGCCTTCAGCCACGCCGAGCGATCGTCGCGAAGCCGGATCTTGAACCACCCGTCGCGGCGGTCGAGGACGATCGCGGCAGGCATTTCGTAGTCGTACTCGCGCGTCGGCAACTCCTCGCGCGCTTTACCCATGTGCACGCTGACTTCGAGCCCCTCGCAGCCGCCATGCGGCGCAAATGATGGTTGCTGATCGACGCGAATCACGGCGATCGGCTGAGCGTTGTTCGGCGCGGAGAAGAGTGGCACGTCCTGCGGCGTGAACTTCGCGCACGGGCCGCTGCCAAACACTTCGGGCAGCGACAGCAGTCCCAGAACACGATCGTCGGCAGCGGCATCCGCAACGACACTGAAAGTCACAGCAACGGCAAGCAACAGGTTCTTCATGACGGCAACCGGAAATACTTTAGACCGATCCGGACGTGGTCCGATACCGGCACCGGAGCCGAGGCGGCCACGGTAAATTAGTGGCGTCATGAACCCGCTTTCGGTGGCCGTCGTCGGCGCGGGCGCCGCCGGCCTGGTCGCCGCCGCATTTTCGGCAGCCGGAGGCGCGCGCACCACCCTGATCGAACGCACCGCCGACGGTGGCCGCAAGATTTTGATCAGCGGTGGCGGGCGCTGCAACGTCCTGCCGTCGGTGCTCGCGCCCGGTCGGTTCGTCACCGATTCACCACCGCACTTGCTGCGCGCCATGCTTCGAGCATGGCCGCTTCATGAACAGCGCGCGTTCTTTGAACAGCAGTTGCAGATCCCGCTGGCGCTCGAAGAGGAGTCCGGCAAGCTGTTCCCGCGGTCGAATCGCGCGAAAGACGTGCGCGATGGCTTGGTGGCGTTTGCCCGGTCGAATGGCGTCAACATGCAGTTCGATACCCGGGTCAGCGATGTGATTTCGACGGCATCAGGGTTCACCGTCGCCACGTCAGCCGGCGCGATCGAGTGCGACCGTGTGGTCCTCGCGACCGGCGGATTGTCGGTACCGGCCACGGGTAGCGATGGCGGCGGGTTGGCCATCGCGCAGCGTCTCGGCCACGCGATGATCGACCCGTATCCCGCATTGACGCCGCTGCTCGGCAACGGCACGCACGACTCGCTGGCCGGCGTGTCGCTGCACGTCAGGCTCCGTGCACGCACACCGAAGCCGTTCGAAGCGAACGGCGGCTTTCTCTTCACGCACCGCGGTTACAGTGGCCCCAGTGTGCTCGACGTCTCTCATCTCACCGCACGATCGGGCAAACCGGTGATTCGGGTCCAATGGTCGGCGCTGTCCGCAGGCGACTGGACGCGCGCGTTCGAGGCGCCGTCCACGCCCATCGCCGGCATTGTCAGCCGTCATCTACCGGAGCGGCTGGCCCATCATGTGATTGGCGAGGCCGGCATCCCTGGCGATCGCCGCACCAGCGCGCTGAAACGAACCGAGCGCCTCGCCTTGATTGACGCGTTGACGGCGTACGCGCTGCCGTGGACCGGTAACGAGGGCTACAAGAAGGCGGAAGTGACCGGCGGCGGGGTTCAGTTGAACGAAGTCGACACCAAAACTCTGGAGAGCAGGAGGGTCGCCGGGCTGTATCTTTGTGGCGAAATGCTCGACGCCTTCGGACCCATCGGGGGTCACAACTTTTCCTGGGCTTGGGCGACAGGCCGCGCCGCAGGGCTGGCGGCCGCGCGGCGATGAACCGGCTGAAAGCAATTGTGCTCGTCGGCCTGCTGCTGTTCAGCGGCTGGTCGGTCTACACGCGCTACGTCGATCTGCACGCGTTCGACCTCGTCACGAACATGTCCTTTCGAGGCCTGTCGACGCAGCAGTACGACGACACGCTTGCGGGCACACGCCCGTTCCCATACCAGTGGCGCGTTCTTGGTTTCTGGATCGCACGCGCGGGAACGATGATCGTACCGGTCGATCCCCACGTCATCGACGTTGGTGTCAAGACCCTGGCCCTTGCCGCTGCCACAGCGTTGCTGTACGTATTTTCGACCACCATTGTCAGCCCGCTCGGCGCGATCCTGGCGGCCCTCAGTTACCTGTTCGTTTCCGCGGTGGCGTTCAGTTCTGAAGGCTACGCGATCTATTTCACCAACGACTACCTCGCGGTACTCTCGTGGTTTGCCGGCGTCGTTGCGATCCGCCGGCGGCGCTGGTGGCTCGCGGCGTTGGCCGCATTCGCGGGAGCGTGGGCCAAGGAAACCGCGATGCTGATCGCGTTGCTCGCCGGCTTCGAGGCGGTTCGCGGCCGCGCGCCATGGTCCGCGCCGGTGGCCTGCGCCGTCGCCTTCGCGATACCGACTTTCGCGCTCCGCGCCGTTTATCCGGCGCCGCTGGCGCAGTGGGCATGGTGGGACACCTTCCGCTTGAACGTGCCGTTCGTCGTCTGGCAGGGTCCAATCATCGCGAAAGCGCTGCGCGACAACCTGAAAGTGTTGTTGTTTTTCAACGTGACGTTGCTGTTGGCCTGGCGCGCATGGCGCAGGCTGGCCGATCCGTTCGTGGTGTCGCTCGCGCTGACGCTAGCGTGCTACGTCGTGCTGGCATGGACAGTGGTCTACATCCGTGAATTACGCCACATGCTGCCTTTCATGATCTTCGTTCTGCCGCTCGCTGTGGCAGAGCTCGAAACTCGATTGAAGGAGTAGAATCCTTCGCCTTAGGAGAGGCCCCATGCGCTATCGCCTTACTTTCATTGTTTCGCTCGTCGCCGTGTCAATCGGCCTGGACGCGCAACAGCCGGCGGCTTCGGGTTATCGGCTTCCTCCAAAGGTGATAGTCGACATGCTCGACGCGCCGCCGCCGCCGACGGCGGAGGTCAGCCCGGCACGCGACGTGGTGGCAATGCTGGAGCGGCCAAGCATGCCCACGATCGCGGAGCTTGCACAGCCGTTTCACCGGCTTGCCGGCTTGCGCATCAATCCGCGCACCAACGCCCCACACCGTGCGCCGAACCAGAACCCCCGCTATCGCAATCTGACGCTGCGAGTGATTGCCGACAACAGCGAGCGCAAGGTGACGCTGCCGGCGTCGCCCGTCATCAGCTGGATTGGGTTCAATGCCGACGGCCGCCGCTTCGCGTTCACGCAGATGAAGGGCACGGGAGTCGAGTTGTGGGTGGGCGAGACGGCGACCGGACAGGCCAGGGCGGTGACGCCGGCGCAGCTCAACGCCGTGTTCGGGTCGCCTTGCTCGTGGATCGGCGAGGGCGGATCGCTGCTTTGCTCGTTCATCAACACCAACCGTGGTCCCGCACCGGCCGCCCCCGCGGTGCCGTCAGGCCCGAACGTGCAGGAGAGCCGCGGTGAAGCCGCGCCCGCGCCGACCGTGCAGGACATGCTGACCAGCGCCTACGACGAAACCCTGTTCGAGTACTACGGCGCGATTCAGCTCGCGATCGTCGATGCGACCAGCGGCCAACGCGCGCCGATCGGCACGCCTGCACTGTATACGAACGTCGAGGTGTCGCCCGACGGCCAGTTCGTGCTCGTCACGCGCACCAAGCGCCCGTTCTCCTGGATTCTGCCGTTCCGTCGTTTCCCGCGCACGGCCGAAATCTGGGACCGTCGCGGCGCCCTCGTCAAACAGCTCGCCGATCTGCCGATGGCGAACGACATTCCACGCGGCGGTGTGCTGCCAGGACCGCGCAGCTGGCAGTGGCATCCGACGCAGCCTGCGACCGTCGTTTACGCCGAAGCGCTGGACGGCGGCGATCCGCGGAAGACTGTCGAGTTCCGCGATCGCATCCTGACCTTGGCCGCACCGTTCACGGCAGCACCGACCGAGTTGACCAAGACTCAGTTCCGTTTCGAGTCGATCGCGTGGACCTCGGCCGGTTCGATCTGGCTTCAGGAAAACGACCGCGCCACGCGCAAGGTTCGCACGTGGGTGATTGACTCGCCGGGCGCGACGCCCCGGAAACTCTTCGAGCGCAGCGATGAGGATGCTTACAACAATCCCGGTGACCCACTGAAGCAATTGCGTAATTCCGGCCGCGAGGTTCTGTTTCAGAACGGCGACACCATCTTCATGACCGGCGTCGGCTCGTCGCCACAAGGCGATCGCCCGTTTCTCGACCGCATCAATCTCAAGACCGGCCAGAAAGAACGGCTCTTCCAGACCGAGGATCAAACCTACGAGCGCGTCCTCGCGCTGCTCAGCGACGACGGCTCTCGGTTCATCACCCGCTTCGAAACGCGCAGCGCCCCGCCGCAGATCGCCATGCGCGGCCGTGAAGCCGGCTCGCGACGCACGCTCGCCAGCGTGCCTGATCCTGCGCCGGCATTGCAGGGCGTCAAATCGCAGATGGTTACCTACAAACGCGCCGACGGCGTACAGTTGCGCACGACCGTTCACACGCCGCCGGGCTGGACGCCGGATCAGGGCCGGTTGCCGGCGCTGCTCTGGGCGTATCCGCGCGAGTTCTCGGATCCGGAAATGGCCGGTCAGGTGACGGGCTCGCAGTATCGCTTTACCAGTCCCGGCTGGAGCACGCTGCACATGATGTTTCTCACGCAGGGCTACGCGATTATCGACGACCCGACGATGCCGATTGTCGGCCCTGGCGAGACGGCGAACGACACCTATATCGAACAGCTGGTCGCCAGCGCGCAAGCCGCCGTCGACAAAGCCGTCGACATGGGCATCGTCGACCGAGACCGCATCGTCGCCGGCGGGCACAGTTACGGCGCGTTCATGACCGCCAACCTGCTTGCCCACTCGGATATCTTTCGTGCCGGCATCGCACGCAGCGGCGCGTACAACCGCACCTTGACGCCGTTCGGCTTCCAGAACGAGGAACGCACGTTCTGGCAGGTGCCGCAGCTGTACGCGCGCATGTCACCGTTCAATTACGCGGACAAGATCAAGGAACCGATTCTGTTGATCCATGGCGAGGCCGACGACAACGCCGGGACATATCCCGTGCAGTCTGAGCGTTTCTACCGTGCGCTCAAGGGTCACGGCGCCACTGTTCGTTACGTCACGCTGCCGCATGAGGCTCACGGTTACGCCGCCCGCGAATCGGTGCTGCATACGGTCGCGGAGATGTTGAATTGGGCGAACGAGTGGACCAAGCCGCGCGCGACGGCGACCCAGCAACAGCAGTAAACTTATCGCTTCCGTGGAGATCACTGAATGAAGCGCGTCACGTTCCTCGCATGGATGGCAGTACTGGCAGTCGCTGCACCGGCATCGGCCGATGTCACGGTGAAGGCGAACGTCGCCGGCAAAGGCATGGGCATGTCCGGCACCATGACCTCCGTCACCTACATCAAGGGCAGCCGGATGCGCACCGAAACGGTGATGGGCGACAACACGCGGGTCGCCATCTTCGACCTCGATGGCCAGAAGATGTACTCCTTCGATTTGAAGAAAAAGGAGGCGGACGTCTACGACATGCAGAGGATGGCCGCTGACCTCGCCAAGAACGTCCGTGTCGACGAGATGAAGGCGTCGCTCACGCCCAACGGGAAGACCAAGGACATCATCGGCAAGTCCGCGGCCGGTTACGACATGGAGGTCAGCCTCCCGGCGACGATGGGCGGTGAGAATGGCGTGAAGATGACGGTCAATCTTGCCGGCCCCGTGTGGATCGTCAAGGGCGCGCCTGGAGCGGAGGAATACCTTTCGTTTTACAAGAACGCCGTCGAGAAGGGCTGGTTCTTCAGCGACCCGCGTCAAGCGAAGGCGCAGCCCGGCCAGGCGAAGGCGATGGCGGAGATCTACCGGCAGATGGCTGCGACCGGAGGCATCGCCTACGAACAGGAAATGAACATCCGGATGAGCGGCGAAGGCCCGATGGCCGGTATGCTCGCGAAGATGGGCAACATTTCGATGACGACGACCGTGACGTCCGTGGACGCGTCACCGCTCTCGGCCGACCTGTTCGCGCCGCCGGCCGGCTACAAACTCAAAGAACAGAAGTAAATCGGCAGATCAACAGATCAACAGATCACGAGATCAGATCACCAGCTCACCAGATCACCAGATTGATTTCTTATCTCTCGCTGCTGCGCGGCGAGTCAACCCGCGTCGTTGCCGTCGAGCTCCGTCCCCCGCGGGCGGAGCTTGAAGCGGCTGAAGGCATGGACGCGTGGATCGACACCTATCACGCCATCCGATCGCTGACCAGGCACGACGTGCGGGTGATGGTCACCGACAGCGCGGTCGGCGCGCAAGAAGAGAACAACCTGCGGCACCTTGTCGCCAACCTGGGCGGCGCCGTCGCGCGCGACCAGATCATTCCGTTCCTCACCACCAAGCACTCGCTCGAGTTTTGCCTGCAGTACGCCGATCAGGTGGTGCACAACGGCTTTCCCTCGATGGTCGTTCTCGGCGGCGACAAGCATGTCGGCCGGCCGCGCATCCTCGAGCACGCGTGGCAGCTGCGCAAGCTGATTCGGCAGCGCCATCCCGACCTCGAGCTCGGCGGTTGGGCGAACCCGACTGCCGATCCGGAGCGGCAGGTGGAATTTCTGCTCGATCCGGACGTCAATGCGGATTTTTACCTGACGCAGATCGTCTCGCATCATCAGATCGATCGCGTCCACGCGTTTATCGAAGCGGCGCGGCGCACCGGCCTTCGTCTGCCCGGCGTGTTTGGCGTCTTCTATTATCGCAGCGCCAATCCGAAGACCCTCGACATGCTCGGCCGGTTTCTGCCGGTGCCCGTCGAACAACTGACTCGCGAATTTGCCGCAGGGGCGACGCCGATCGATGTCTGCGCGCGCACCATTCGATTCCTAATTGATGCTGGCGCGAAGCACTTCTATGTGAGTAATCTTCCTACGAAGAAAACCGCGGCGACCCTTGCATCGATTCTGGACAAGGCCGGTCTTAACTCTAACTTTTAACTTTTAACTTTTAACTTCTAACTTCTATGGGCAAGTTCTACGACTCAGTTCCGGTCTCGGCGATCGTTCGCATCCGCGACATGATGTACACCGTCAAGGACCCGTTTCGCCTCGATCAGGGCGACGTCTCCTTCGACGCTCCTGACACCTTCAAGCAAGCGGTCGCCAAGGCGATGGCGGAAAATCGTACGCACTACCTGCCGACGGTTGGCATTCCGCCGCTGCGCAAGGCGTTCGCGGAAAAGATGCGCAGGAAGAACGGCATCCCGATCGGCTCCGACGAAGAAGTCATGGTGACCAACGGCGGTACGCATGGCCTCTACGCCGTCTTCCATGCGCTGCTCGAGCCGGGCGACGAGGTGATCATTCCGGAACCCGAGTGGCCCCCGACGATGGCGATGGTGAAGGCGGCTGGCGGCGTCGCGGTGCAGGTGCCGTTGCGCGAAGAGTTGGGGTGGCGATGGGACATCGCCGACGTCGAAAAGGCGATCACGCCGAAGACGCGCGTGCTGTACATCAATTCGCCGAACAACCCCTCCGGCGGCGTGTTGACTCGCCAGGACATCGAGAAACTTGCGCAAATCGCTCGCGATCGCAATTTGTGGGTTGTCTCCGACGAAGCCTACGAGGACGTCGTCTTCAAGGGCGAACACGTCAGCATTGCGTCGCTACCTGGCATGTACGATCGGACGATCCCCGTCTACACGCTCAGCAAGAGCTATGCGATCACCGGGGTGCGCGTCGGTTACTTCGCGATCAAGGACGAAGCGCTTCGCAGTCGTGCGCTCAAGATCATCCTCTACACCACCAGTAACGTTTCGTCGATCGCGCAGTACGGCGCGCTCGGCGCCATGGAAGGCTCGCAGCAGTGTATCGATGACTTCAAGAAGGAGCTGCTGATTCGGCGTGACCTGTTCTACCAGGGTCTCGAAGATGCCGCCCCCGGCGTGTTCTCGGGCAACCCGCCAGACGGCGCGTTCTACGCGTTCGTGAAGATCAATCCGGAGTTCGCAAAGAGTGCCGGCATTACCGGCGCCAATCGTGCGGATGCTTCGGCGAACGCGGAGGAATCGTTGTCGTGGGCGACGGCTGAATTCCTGATCAAACACGCGCGCATCGGCTGCGTGCCCGGCGTCGACTTCGGCGCCAGCAGCGAAGGCTACCTGCGCTTCTGCACCTGCCGGTCGCGCGAAGAGCTCACTGGTGCGCTGGCGTCGATGAAGGAAACGCTCGCGCGCGTGCCCGCGCGATAAGCACGCCGTTGCGGTAGTGGATCGGGCCCTGAAGCGCGTAGACAGGGCCCGCCAGCCAGAACCAGTTCACCGGCAGTGTCCACGCCAGTACCAGCGACACCAATCCCACGCACGTGCTCAGCGCGTGCGTGCGAGCGCCCGCGGCGGCATCGAAGACGTCTTCGTCGCTCAGCCGAAGGGCGTCGCGCCGCCGGTAGACGTTCCAGTACAGCAATACGAATACGAGCATGATGCCGACGAAACCGGCGCTGTAAACTGACAGCAGCAGGCGGTTGTCGGCAACGCTCATCTCCCGGAACGCGAACGGTTGTCCGGCGATCAGCTTGACGACGTTCGAAAATACGAACTTCAGCGGGTAGACGAAGAACACCACGATGAACAGCAGCACGCAGTTCAGCGTGATGCTGATGCGGTCTTCCGCGCCGAACCGGCGGAAGAACGCATAGTGCTCGTACCAGATCCAGCACATCAACGCGAACATCAACCCGAACGGCACGAAGCCGGCGAGCACCGCGCGCAGGTCATCGAACGACTCGGGTACTTCGAGCGACACCACCAGCAACGTCAGTGCGAAGCCGAACACGGCATCCGAAAATCCCTCGACCCGCGACACCTCCCGCCCTGTTCGGATCACGTCGATCTCCTAACCCTCACAGTCGTCGACTGCCAACTGCCGCCGATCTCTGACTGTTGACTGACCAACTCGACCGTCAACTGCCGACTGTCCACTACCCAACTTGACTCTTCACTGCCGACTGTCGATGGCCCTACGACCGTTAACTGCCGACTGTCGACTGCCCAACTTGACTCTGAACTGCCGACTGTCGACTGCAGACTGTCATTTCAGGTGTCTTCCACCATCCACGCGAATCGTCTCGCCTGTCACAAAATCCGAGTTGACCAGAAACATCACCGCCTTGGCGATCTCGGCTTCGCCGCCCCAGCGGCCGAGCGGCGTGCTCCTCATCACGGCGTCATGTTCGTCCTGCGACAGCTCGGGTGGTGCGAGGATTGGCCCAGGCGCGATCGCGTTGACGAGAATCTGATCGCCGGCGAGTTCCAGCGCCAACGCTTCGGTCAACGCTCTCACGCCGGCTTTCGCGACGTAGTAAGGGACATAACCCGGGTATCGCGGCCGCCCGCTCGCGGCTACCCAATCGGAGAAGTTGATCACCCGACCGCCGCCGGCGCGCTTCATGTGCGGCGCCGCGGCGTGTGCGAAGACGAACGATGCGCGAAGATCAACCGCGAGCTGTCGATCCCAGTCGGCGACCGACAATTGCTCGAACGGTTTAGCGGCATACAGGGAGGCCATGTTGATCAGGATGTCGAGCCGGCCGAATTGCGCGACCGTGGCGGTGACGGCGGCGACGCAAGCCTCATCGCTGCTGACGTCAGCTTGCACGACGAGCGCACGCCGGCCGGCGGTCCGGATCGCGTCTGCGGTCTGATCGGCCTCGGCGCGCGAGCGATTGTAGACGAGCGCCACGTCGCTGCCCGCCGCGGCGAGTGTCGTCGCGACGACGGCGCCAATGCGCTTGCCGCCGGTGATCAGTGCAACTGTGCGTGGAAGATTCATCCGCTGAGGTACGCCCATCGTAACCAATTTCGGGCCGCGTAAGTATCCACCCACCCGTCTCGACGAAGCGCCAGGCGAAAGCGCACGCGTTCCCACCGAAGCGCCCGAAATCTGCCCAACGCTCCGCCAGTACCCCGAGAACACCGCGTTTCCATTCTTGGCCCCGAAACTGCTTACCTCGATAGGTTTCGCGGCGGTGCGCCGCCCGTTAAAAGGAGATTGTTGATGCGACGTGTAATCTTTATGGCTTTGGCCGGAGTGTTCGCCGTGCTGCTGTCGGCACAGGCGCAGGCCCAGACAGTGACCTTCACCGCCAGCCTGTCGGGCGGCAACGAAGTGCCCGGCGTTCTCACGGGCTCTGCGGGTTCAGCAACGGTGACCTGGAATGCCGCGACCAGCGCCGGCACGTATCGTGTCGACGTGTTCAACATGCCGGTCGGCACGACGGCGGCGCACATTCACGTCGGCGCGATCGGCGTCTCCGGGCCGGTGGTGATCAACTTCACCGTGCCGGCCGGCGGCATCTCGAATGACTACGGTTTGACGGGAACGTTCGGCTGCAGCGATGTCGTGGTGCGCGCCGCCCAGGGCATCAACTCCTGCGAGGACTTCGTGCAGGCGCTGATGCTCGGCAACACTTACGTCAACGTCCACTCGACGGCGAATCCGGGCGGCGAAATTCGCGGTCAGTTGACGCGCGTGCCGTAAATCTGTGCAGGAGAACGGGAGAACGGTTGCTCCCTTCTTTCGTTCTCCTCTCAGCCTTGCGGTTTCCAGCCCCAGAACCGCAGGATCGTGTAGACCGCCTTGAAGGCGTCCTTCAAGCCGATCTTCTTTCCCTCTTCATACGTGCGGCCGTGATACGAGATCGGCACCTCGTAAATGCGTGCCCGCATCGCCGCGACTTTCTGCGTGATCTCCGGCTCGATGCCGAAGTCCTGTGATTGCAAATCGAGCCGCTGCGCGACGTCCCGCGCCATCACCTTGTAGCACGTCTCCATGTCGGTCAGGTTCAGATCGCTGAACATGTTCGACAACGTCGTCAGCAGTTTGTTGCCGACTGAGTGCCAGAAGTACAGGACACGATGGCCCCGGGCGTGTCCGAGGAAGCGCGAGCCGTAGACCACGTCGGCCTGACCGTCGAGGATCGGACGAATCAGCGCGGGATACTCGTTAGGGTCGTACTCGAGGTCGGCGTCCTGGATGATCACCATGTCGCCGCTGGCTTCACGGATGCCGCGCCACACCGCGGCGCCCTTGCCCTGATTGTGCGGCTGGAACAGTACGCGGACGTTGGCATGCTGGCCTTCGAGTTCTTTCAGGATCTCTCGTGTGCCGTCCTTCGATCCGTCGTCGACGATGACCAGCTCCTTTTCGACGGCGCCGAGGTCGACGGCGAGCACGCGGGCGACAATCGTTCGGATGGTGGCCTGCTCGTTGTACGCAGGCATCACGACACTGAGCTTCAAGCCCTAGCAGTGTACACAAGAAACCCGACGGGAATAATTCCCGTCGGGTTGCTTGCTGGGCTGTTGGCTTGTTGGCGCCTATTGACTTTCGGCCCTTGGCCTCTTGGCCCCTTGGCCCCTTGGCCCATCAACCCATTGGCCCATTGGCCCATCAGCCCCTTGGCCCATTGGCCCATTGGCCCATTGGCCTGCCGGCCCGTCTACGCGAGCACCTTGATCACGACGCGGCGGTTCTGGGCGCGGCCGGCGCGAGTGTTGTTCGGCGCCACCGGCTTCTCTTCGCCGTAGCTGATCACGTTGATCTTGTGCAGCGGAATCTGGTGCTTCTCGTAGAGATACCGCTTCACGGCTTCGGCGCGCGCCAGTCCGAGGCGTTCGTTATACGTCTTGTCGCCGGTGTTGTCGGTGTGGCCCTCGATTTCGACCCACACGGCTTTCTTGTCCGTCTTCAGGGTGTTGACCATCGAGTCGATGGCGGAGGTCGCATCCTGCGGCAGCTCGGTCTTGCCAAGCTTGAACTGGCCGCGGTCTTCGCTGAGCACCGTTTCGAAGATCAGCTTGCGCATCTCGCCTTCGATCGAGGCCGCGCGGGTTCCGACTTCCGCGGCCTTGCCGGCCGCTTCAGCGGCGGCCGCGTCGGCCTTGCGCGCCGCTTCGGCGGCGGCGATCGCCTTGGCGTCGGTTTCGCTGATGCGCCCTTCGGCGGCGCGTACCCGTTCCTGCGTCTCTTCGAGCGACTTGCCCTGGGTGACGACCTTGTCATTCACTTCGCCGACCGACGTGCGCACGAATTTCTTGGTCGCGCAAGCCGGCGCCACGCTGAGCGCGGCTACCATCACACCGATTGTCATAAGGGAGTTACGCATCTGAGTTCTCCTTGTCACCATCACCAAATCACGAGATCACCAAACCGATCACCCGATCGATTTACCGCGCGGCAGGGCCAGCCACGTAGCCGCCGCGCGTTCGAACCACGAAACTTTCCTTGTGCGGAACACGAATTTCGAGCGGATGCCACCCCGGCTCTGCGCCTGGCTCGAACGCAATCAGGTAGAGGTGGCGCAGTTCATCGACTACCGCGCGCGCGGCCTGATAGGCCGCCGCGGACGAAGAGCTGTAATACAACGCACCGCCGGTCCATCGCGCCAGGTCCTCAATCGTGCCGATCGACACAGGGGCTTGGCGTTTAGCGCCTGGGGTGGCGCGATCCGAGCCGGGATCGTCGATCGGTAACACTGTCGCGATGATGTAGACGGGAACGTCGATCGCCGCCGCTTGGGCCGACACCTGGGCGGGCGTCAAACGGCTTGCGGTATCGATGCCGTCGGTCAACACGACCACCGCGCGCCGCGGCATCTGGCGAGCCGCCACACGCTCCGCAGCTGCGGAGATCGCGTCATGTAACGAGGTAGCCCCGAACGGATCGACCTCCCCCAGCGCGCCCTTGAGGGCGCGCGTATCGACCGAGAACGGGGCCACCTCGCGTAGCCGGCTGTCAAAAGCAAACAGCCCGGCCTCGTCGCGACCCTCCACCAGCATCGACAGCAGGTGGAAGGCCGCAAACTTTGCGGCGGTCGTGCGATCGGCGGTGTCCATACTGCCGCTCACATCGAAGAGAATCGCCAGGCTTAAAGGCGCTTGCTCCGACCGGAACTCGCTGATCGTGCGCTTGGCGCCGCGATCCAGGACTTCGAAATCCTGTTTGGTGAGGTCCTTCACAAGTCGCCCTTTACTGTCTCGGACTGTCGCGCTCACCGTAACGAGATCGACGCCGGATCGGAATGTAGCCTGTGCCTTCTCTGCGGCCTCCTGCGCCCACCCCGTGAGGGGCGTCAGCGCTATCGCGAGGGCTAGGAGGATCCGCCGCATGCCCCCGACATAACCAAGTTTCTTGCCAATCGAATAACCCATGTGTTTTCAGTTGTTTAGTCCACACAGTCGAGGTGCAGCATCGGCCGTATGGACGTGTAAGCGTGTAGCTATTACATGACGGGTGATGCAATTCGCCGTCGCGCCTGCCCTTTACCCCACCCGCTGGTTGTTAAGGGCCAGGTACACCTCACCCCCGGTTCTTAAGGGCCAGGTACAGTTCAACCGCCGGCACGCCGGGGCCACGTGCAGTTGCATGGACTGCCCAACTGGTCGGAAGGCGCCAGGTACAGTTCAACCGGCGCCGATGAGTCGTTCAGCGCGGCGATTTTCGGCCCAATTGCAGCAGGCAAGCCCAGCGATCAACACCAATCCGGCCTAGATGTACCTGGCACCGGCCAACCGCCAGTGGTTGGACTGTACCTGGCACCTAGCAACCCCGTGTGGGTGGAGTGTACCTGGCACCTAACAACCGGGGGGAGCGGAACCACGCATCGCGCCACGCATTGCGTGGGTGATCGCGGCTAAGATCTGCAGATGTCCGCTACCGCGGCCGTCATTCGTACCGCCAGGCGCGTCGACCGATTTACCTACGCCATCCGGAACATCGTCGCCGAAGCGCGGAAGGTCGAAGCCGCCGGCCTGCCCGTCCGATACCTGAACATCGGCGATCCCAATCAGTTTGGATTTACAACGCCGCCACATCTGATCGCGGCCGTCGAAAAGGCGATGCGCGACGGCCACAACGGTTACGTCGCCTCGCCAGGCATTGTCGAAGCGCGCGAAGCGGCAGCGGCGGACTTCGTGTCCCGCGGCGTCAACGTGTCGGCAGACCGCGTCCTCATCACGTCAGGCACATCCGAAGGTATCGAGCTCGCGCTGACGGCGATCGTCGATGAGGGGGACGAGGTGCTGGTCCCCTCGCCGACCTACCCGCTCTACACGGCCGTGCTCGCAAAGATTGGCGCCCAGCCCGCGTATTACCGGACTGACGACACCAACCAGTGGCTGCCGGACCTCGATCACCTGCGCAGCCGGATTACGCCGAAGACGCGAGCGCTCGTGGTCATCGATCCCAACAATCCGACCGGCGCGATCTATCCCGACACGATGCGCAAAGCGCTGATCGAGGTCGCCGAGACGCATGGTCTGGTGATCCTCGCCGACGAGGTCTACGGCGATCTCGCCTACGACGGCCCCGTCAGCGCGATGGCCGCGCTCAACAACGACGCTGCGATTATTTCGTATTCCAGTCTGTCGAAGGCCTACCTCGCGCCGGGCTGGCGAGCCGGGTGGATGGCGGTCGGTTCCTCGCCGCGTCTCGACGGGGCGCTGGCCGCGATCAAGAAGCTCGCCGACGGCCGCTTGTGCAGCCCGGGACCCATGCAATACGCCGTGGCGGCCGCACTCACCGGAGATCGCTCGCATCAGGTCGGTTTTCGCGATCAGCTGCGGGCACGCGCGCAACTGACCACCAGTCGGATGAATGCGATCGACGGAATGTCATGCGTCATGCCGAAAGGCGCCTTCTATGCGATGCCGAAAATCGCGCTGCCCCACGGCAAGACCGATATCGACTTCGTGCTCGGCTTGCTGCGCGCGAAGGGAATCCTGACCGTCTACGGATCCGGATTCGGCACCGATCCCGCGAGCGGGTTCTTCCGGATCGTCTTCCTCGCCTCGCTCGACGAACTCAGCGCAATCTACGACGATGTCGCAGACTTCACCGCAGGGTTCCGATCCTCGTAGCCTGATCCGCTACGCGTGCGTCGCGCTCGCGATCACCATCGTCCTGCTGTGGACGATGTATCTGATTCGCGGGCCGCTGCTGCTGATCTACGTGAGCATGCTGTTCGCGACCGGACTCGCGCCGCTCGTCAGGATTATCGAGCGCCAACGCATTCTCGCGCTGAGCAAACGCCGCCTGCCACGTGCGGCGGCGATTCTGGTGATTTACGCCGCGGTCCTCGGCACCATCGCCAGCATTATCGCGGCGGTATTTCCGCCACTGGTTCAGCAAATCGAGGAGTTCTGGAAGCAGTTGCCGAAGTATCTCGACATGGCGCAGCAGCGGCTCGCGTCGTGGGGACTGATTGCGCCGGAAGCGTCGTTCAGCGAGATGCTCAAGCAGGCGCCCGCCAGCGGCGGCGATGTCGTCGGCGTGGTCCTCTCGACCATTGGCGGCTTCGTCGGCGGGATCTTCGGCTTCATCAGCATGCTGCTGCTGACGTTTTATTTTCTCGTCGAGTCGCAGAGCATCTTCAATCTGTTCGTGCGGTTGTTTCCGCGCCGCCAACGACAGCAGGTCCATAACGTCAGCGCGCTCGCGGCGGAGAAGATCAGCGCATGGCTCGGAGGCCAGCTGCTGCTTGGTTTGATCATCGGCGTGCTCACCGCGGTGGGCTTCGCCTTCATGGGCGTGCCGTATTTCTTCGTGCTCGCGGTGATCAGCGGCATCGGTGAAATGATTCCGATGGTCGGCCCGTTGCTCGCGGCGGTCCCGGCAGTGCTCGTCGCACTCACGGTGTCGCCAGGTCTGGCGCTCGGCGTCGCCGTCTACTGCCTGGTGTTACAGCTGCTCGAAAACAATGTGCTGGTGCCGAAAGTGATGGGCGAAACGGTCGGCTTGAGCGCCGTGACGGTGATCATCTCGTTGTTCATCGGCAGCGAGCTGCTCGGTTTCGTCGGAGCGCTGCTCGCCGTTCCGACGGCCGCGATCGTTCAAGTGCTGTTCGAAGAGCTCTACCTGCGCGAGAAAGAACCGGCGTGAGCTCGCGGATCATCTTCCTGATCTACGCGGCGCTCTCGATCGTCTACACGTATCCCCTGATTCTCGGCCTGGGCAGCGACGTGCCAGGCGATCTGGGCGACTCGCTCCTCAACATGTGGATCCTGGGATGGGGCGTGCAGCACATCCCGCTGCTGTTGACCGGCCAAATCGGCTGGGCGGATTTCTGGAACGCGAACATCTTTCATCCGGATCCGCTCGCGCTCGCGCTGTCCGAGCATCTCTTCGGATTGTCGATGCAGGTCATGCCGGTGTTCTGGCTGACCGGCAACATCATTCTTTGTTACAACTTGCTGTTCATCTCGACGTTCGCGCTGTCCGCGTTCGGCGCATACCTGCTCGTTCGCGACCTGACTGGCGACAGGCGCGCCGCGTTTGTCGCCGGGCTCGTTTACGGCTTCCTGCCTTACCGGATCGCGTCGGTTCCACACCTTCAGGTGATGAGCTCACAGTGGATGCCGTTCGCGCTGTGGGGACTCAACCGGTTTGTCACCTCGCCGCGCGGTGATCGTCCGGGGATCCGCCCGCGCACCGCCCTCGTCTTGGGCGCGGCGGCGCTGGTCATGCAGAACTGGTCATGCGGGTATTACCTGCTCTACTTCGCGCCATTCGTACCGCTCTTCGTGCTTCACCGCATGTGGACGACAACCACGCTGAAAGACCCGCGCATATGGGTCGGGCTCACCGCCGCAGCGGTCGGCGTGATTGCCTTGACCGCACCGTTCCTCGCGCCTTATGCGGAAGCGCAGCAGCGCTTTGGATTCGAACGGACCTTCGGCGAAATCGTGCTGTTCTCCGCGAACGTCTGGTCGTATATCACTGCGTCGGAAAATGTCCGGCTCTACGGGCAGGTGCTCCGCTATTACCCCCATGGAGAAGGCGAAACCTTCCTGGGCTTCGTGCCGTGGCTGTTGACGATCGCGGCGCTCGCCGGCTTGATCCTGCACCGATCGACACGCACTGCATCCTTCGCGGCAAACACGCCGTCGTGGCGATCCTACGTCGCTGCGTTTCTCCTACTCGTCGTCGTCGCGCAGCTGATTGCCGTGATCAGCGTGTTCCTGTTTGGCGGCTTTGAATTTCGGCTGCTCGGCCTCACCGTCAGTGCGCGCACGCCGCAGCGCCTGGTCATGCAGCTGGTGATCGCCATCATGTTGCTGCTGGGACTATCGCCACGCGCGCGTCACGACGCGATGCGGATGCTGCGCTCGCCGATCTTCTTCGCGATCGCAGCGACCACCACCGCGGTGTGGCTGTCGCTCGGTCCGATTCCCAAGGCCGGCGACTCGCTCGTATCAGGACTCGGCCTCTACAACCTGCTGTACGACCACGTGCCTGGTTTCAACGGCGTTCGCGCACCGGCGCGCTACGCGATGATCGCGGGCCTGTTTCTGGCTGTTGCGGCAGGTTTCGGCGCGCTCCGCCTCCTCTCGCTGCTTTCAGGCCGCCGCATGCAGTTGGCGGTGGTCGCCCTGATCTCGTCCGCGATCGTCGCGGAAGGCGCCGCCATCCCCTTCGAACTGAATCGCACCTGGAATCAGAACGAAGCGATGCCGCCATCGCGCGTTTTCCCGTACGCACAATCTCCGCCCGTGTATTCGCGGATCGCCGCCCTGCCGGGCGGAACCGCGATCAGCGAGTTCCCGTACGGCGACGCCGCCTGGGAAATCCGCTACGTCTACTACGCCGCGGCACATCGCAAGCCGATCACCAATGGTTACAGCGGCAATTTCCCGCCGGCGTACAAAGAGCGCGTCGCGCGATTGATGCGCGTGCACAAGGATCCCGACGCAGCGTGGCGCTCGCTGATCGAGGCCGACACCACGCACGTGATCGTGCACCGAAACGCTTTCGCGAATGCGGCCGACGCTGATACGGTGGAACGCTGGCTGAAGGCGCACGGCGCGACCGAGCTGGAGCGCTTTCCTGACAACGACATCCTGTTGAGCGTGAATTGATATGCGAACCGATCCGTTAGCATTCCTCGGCACGGAGCTCGAAAGCCTGAAACAGCAAGGGCTGTACCGCAAGCTGCGCGTCCTCGAAGGACGGCCCGAGGCCCACACCACCTTCGACCACAAGTCCGTCGTCAACCTCTCGTCGAATAACTATCTCGGCCTGACGACGCACCCCAAACTGATCAAGGCGGCGCTCGACGCGGTCGAGCGTTACGGCGTCGGCTCGGGCGCGGTCCGCACCATCTCGGGAACGATGGAAATGCACCTGGAGCTCGAACGGCGGCTCGCCAGGTTCAAACACGTCGAGTCGGTCGTCGTGTTTCAGAGCGGCTTCGCGGCGAATGCCGGCACCGTCGCCGCGGTCCTGACCAAGGATGACGTCATTATTTCGGACGAACTGAATCACGCCAGCATCATCGACGGCTGCCGCTTGAGCAAGGCGCCGATCAAGGTCTTTCCTCACAAGGATGTCGATGCCGCACGGCGGATCATGCAGGACTTACCGAAGCAGCAGAAGAAGATCCTGATCACCGACGGCGTCTTTTCGATGGACGGCGATCTCGGACGCGTCCCCGAACTGTGCGCGCTCGCCGAGGAGTTCAACGCGATCATGATGGTCGACGATGCGCATGCGAGCGGGGTGTTTGGGAAAAACGGGTCAGGCACTGTCGATCACTTCGGGTGCCATGGCCGCGTCGACATCCAGGTCGGCACGCTGTCGAAGGCAATCGGCGTCCTCGGCGGATACGTGGCCGGCTCCAAGAACCTCATCGAATTCCTCTATCACCGCGCGCGGCCGTTCCTGTTCTCGACCTCGCATCCACCCGCAGTGACGGCGGCGTGCCTGGCGGCGCTCGACATCCTCGAAACCGAGCCGCAATGGATCGAACGGCTGTGGGACAACACGCGCTTCTTCAAGGCGGGCCTCGTGACCCTCGGGTTCAACACGGGCATGAGCGAAAGCCCGATCACGCCGGTGATCGTCGGTGAGGCGGCCACCGCGGCGCGGATGTCGGACGCACTGTTCGAACGCGGCGTGTTCGCGCAAAGCATCGGCTTCCCGACCGTGGCGCGCGACAAGGCCAGATTGCGCACCATCGTCGCGGCGACGCACACCAGGGACGACCTGCAATACGCCCTCGACACCTTTGCCGCGGTCGGCCGGGAACTGGGAGTGCTCTAGGCCGTCTAACTCTTGAGGACTTCGGACGTCCCAACACGCAAAACTGCAGACCTCCGGCTGCAGACTGTTGTCAGCGATGCCTAGAGACTTCTTCAGCCGTTACACGCACGACCTGACGTCGGACGAGCTCGGCAAGCTTTTTACGCGCGAGACGCCGGAGGCGTACCGGTTCTTCGCGCGCGGCATCAACACCGCGGAGCTCGAGGGCCTGCCCTGGTACAAGCGCGTCATCAAGTACGCGCAGGCGTTCTTCCTGGCGTTCACGATGCGCCTGTCGCCGGCTCGCCGCCTGATGTACGGCGTGGCACTTGCGTTTGCCGTCATCGGCCTGTTGCAGCTCTTCAACGGCTTCGGCCTGATTCGGGTTCCCATTCCGATCGCGCTGTTCTTCGTCCATGTTCGCGTGCCAGGGCCGGTGTTTTCCGACGGTACGGTGTGGCTGCTTGCTGGCTTCCTGTTGATGAACCTGCTGGTGCTGCTCGAGGTCGCGGACCGGCTCTCGCTCAAACGCGATCTGGAAGTGGCGCGCGAGATTCAGAACGCGATGCTGCCCAACGGCACGTGGTCCGGACCCGGCGTCGAAGCGTTCGGCCTGACCAAGCCCGCCAACACCGTCGGCGGCGATTTCTACGACATCCTGCCTCAGCCCGACGGCACCGTGCTCGTTGCACTTGGCGACGTCGCGGGCAAAGCCAGTCCCGCGGCTCTGTTGATGGCGTTGCTGCTGGCGATGCTGCGCACGCTCGTCGATGAACGGCTGCCGTTGCCGGCGTTGGTGCAGCGGCTCAACCTGCAGGTGACGCGGCACGCGCCGCCGTCGCGATTCATCACTTTGTTTCTCGCCTGCTTTGATCCGACGAGCGGCCGCCTCGAGTTCGTCAACGCGGGCCAGACACCACCGTTGCTCCGCCGGCAAAATGGCACGATCGAACGCTTGATGAGCGGAGGCGTGGCGCTCGGCATGTTCGACGGGAGTACCTACAAGGCGGGCGAAGTGCACCTCAACCCGGGTGACGCGCTGTTGATGTACAGCGATGGCTTGACTGAAGCCGAAAGTCCCGATGGCCAGGCGTTTGACGAGGCGGGTCTCGAGCGCACGCTCGCGTTGTATGCGGGCGCCTATCAGAAATCTGCTGCCGCCGAGCTCGGCCGCGCTGTCTTCGACGCCGTCGAACGCCACCGCCGCGACCAGCGGCTGCAGGACGACCTCACCGTGCTGGTGCTGAGCAGGTTAGCGGACGCGCCCCAGGTATAGAACTTTTCGTCCCACCGGGGTCTAATACCAGGCAGGCAGACAGGCAGACAGGCAGACAGGCGGACAGGCAGACAGGCGGACGGCAGACCGACAGGGGTCAAAGGAGTCTTTGATGATGACCACGTGCTGCCTGACTGCCTGTCGGCCTGTCGGCCTGACTGCCTGCCTGTCGGCCTGTCGGCCTGACTGCCTGACTGCCTGTCGGCCTGTCTGCCTGTCTGCCTGACTGAATGTTTGTAAGACTGCTGTTCCTGTTCGTTTTTGCCGGCGCCCCGGCGATTGCAGGTCAAACCCCACGGCCTGTCGACGCTGAAGATCTGTCCATTCAGGCGTTCCTCAAAGAGCTCGAGACCTCGATCGTGTCGATGGACCGCCAGCGCTGGACGAGCCTGCTGTCACCTGCCGCGAACCGCGAGCAGTCTCTCGGCTTCTTCGACGCGATGGTCCCGCAAGGTATCACCCGGGTCGTCGTGAAGGAGCGCGATCGCGTGGAGCTGCAAGGGACGCTCCCCGGCGAAGGCTTTCGGCTCGTCGTCGAAGTCTTCATCGAAACGGGCGCCCGCGGCCGCATCGCGACGTGGCGGCTCGACATTCGCCGCCCGCGCGGCGAGGATATTGGCGCCCAACCATGGCGCGTCGTTGCGGAGGATCGGCTGGCGTCGATCGAAGGGCTGCATCGATTGACGCTCAATGCAGAGAAGCAGTACGCCGCGAAGAACCTGGTGCTGCGGGCGGTCGACTTCGAACTGCGATTGCCCGACGGCGATGTTTTCGTCGCCGAAACGCCGGAAGGGCTCACCGCGATTGTGTTGATCGGTGACGGCACGATGGTGTTTCAGCCGATGCCGAAAGAGGAAAAGGGCCAGCTGAAACTGTTTGCGGGAACCGAGACGCTCGAGACGCCGTTTACCACCGCGTTCGTCCGTCTGAGCCCGTACGAATTCGAGCGCCGGCTCACTGACGACATGCTGGTGCCGGTTGCGCTCGACAGCCGCGACTACAGGCGCGCGCTGCAAGTGTTCGACGAGGGCCTCCCGAAATCTTTCAACCTCGATCTCAGCGACTTGAGCCGCGATGTCTGGTCGCTGTTGCCGCAACCTGGCGACTTCGTCGCTGAAGTCAACACGCGGCGGTTCGACCACCTCACCTACGCGCGTTCGACCGGTGAAGCGGAAGACGTCACGCTGTTTCAGCGCGCCCGCAAGCGCAATATCGCCGCCTACGCCTCCGAGCACAAGCTCGCCGCTCGCGGCAGGTTCTTCGACGAAGACGACCTGGTCGATTACGACGTCATCAATTACGACGTGGATGCGAGCTTCACCCCCGAGCGCGAGTGGATGGAGGGGCGCACCCGACTGTCCCTCCGCATCAAGTCGCTGTCGACCGGCGTACTGACGTTGCGTTTCAACGACAACCTGAACGTGTCATCGGTCAGCAGCGACGAATTCGGCAGGTTGCTGTTCCTGCGCGTGCGCAACCAAAACAGCATCCTCGTCAATTTGCCACAGCCCGTGTCGCGCGACTTCTTGATGACGCTGACGATTGCGTACGCCGGCCGTATTCCGCGACAGACCGCTCAGGAGGAATTGATCGAGGTCGATCAGCGGACCGCACAGCCAGACGATGTGGTCGTCGTTCAGCCGGAGCCGAAGTGGCTGTTCAGTAATCGCAGCTACTGGTATCCGCAGAACCAGGTCAGCGACTACGCGTCGGCGCACATCCGCATGATCGTACCCGCCGAATACGCCGTCGTTGCGTCGGGCATCCCCGAACCAGGCTCGCCGGCGCCGACGGCGGCGGCGATTGTCGACGGATCATCTCGCGTCGTCCCTCGCGTGGCCTATACATTCGCGGCGCCGCAGCCGGTTCGCTACCTCGGCATGGTGGTCAGCAAGATGCAGCGCACCGACGCGGCAACGGTGGCGCTCGACATCGTGCCCGCCAATGCGCCGCCACCGGACATGCGCGGTGCGTCAACGCTCGCGCAGCAAATCACGCGCTTGAACACGGCGGCGGCGGTGCCGCCGGTGGGCGCGCGTAACACCGTCGTGCTCAGGGTCGATGCGGTGCGTCGGCAGGAATCGCGAGCGGCGGCCGCGATGGCCAACGGCGCCGATATCCTGCAGCTGTATGCGTCGCTGACGGGGGACGTGCCGTACGCCAGCATCACAATGGCGCTCGTCGAAGATGAACTGCCTGGCGGCCACGCGCCGGGATACTTCGCGATGATCAACAACCCGCCGCCCGTCACGCAGGTAAGCTGGCGGAACGACCCTGCGATGTTTCAGGGCTTTCCGGAATTCTTTCTGGCCCACGAGCTTGCGCATCAGTGGTTCGGGCAGGCGGTCGGGTGGAAGAACTATCACGAGCAGTGGCTCAGCGAGGGCTTCGCGCAATATTTCGCGGCGCTCTTCGCGCGCGAAAAGCGCGGCGAAAACGCATTTCGCGAGATCCTCCGGCAGTTCCGCCGCTGGTCGGTGGAAACGTCCGATCAAGGGCCGGTGTACCTGGGCTATCGCCTCGGCCACATCAAAGGCGACAGCCGTGTCTTCCGCGCGCTGGTCTACAACAAAGGTGCGGCGGTGTTACACATGCTGCGGCGGGTCATTGGCGACGAGGCGTTTTTCGGCGGCATCAAGACCTTCTACGCGGAGAACCGCTACAGGAAGGCGGGCACTGACGATCTGCGGAAAGCAATGGAGACCGCCAGCAAGCGCGACCTCGCCCGGTTCTTCGAGCGGTGGATTTACGACAACGGCATTCCGCGCGTGCGCTATTCCACGGTCGTCGAGGGCCAGGAGCTCGTCGTGCGGTTCGAGCAAACCGGCGACATTTACGACATCCCGGTGACCGTGGCGGTCACCTACGGCGACGGCAAGACAGCCGAGTTCGTCGTCGTCGCCAACGAGGCGTTGACCGAGGCGCGGCTGCCGCTCACCGGCAACCCGCGGTCGATCGACACCAATCCGGACGGCGCGGCGCTGGCGATTCTCGAAAAAAGGTAGCGCGAGCCCGATCCCCGGCCCTGCGACCCCGGGTCCGCAGCCTGAGATAGAATTTCCTTCTTATGGATCTTGTCACGCTGACCATCGACGGTCGGCAGCTGTCAGTGCCGAAAGGCACCACCGTCCTGCGCGCCGCGATCGAGGCGGGAATCCAGGTCCCGTACTACTGCTATCACCCCGGTCTGGGCATCGACGCGTCATGCCGCGTCTGCCTGGTGAAGATCGAGAAGATGCCGAAGCTGCAGACGTCTTGCTCGACGCCGGTGGCCGAGGGCATGGTCGTCCACACGCAGGATCCCGAAGCCGTTGACGGGCGCAAGGGCGTCTTCGAGTTCCTGCTGATCAACCACCCCCTCGACTGCCCGGTGTGCGACAAGGGCGGCGAGTGCCCGCTGCAGGACTTCTCGTACGCGTTCGGCAACGACGAAAGCAGGATGGACTTCCCGCGTCGGGTATTCGACGGCGAGGGCGTCAAGGCCGACGTCGATTTCGGCCCGACGCTGATGCTGAATCGCAACCGCTGCATCCTGTGCACGCGCTGCATTCGTTTCATGGCGGAAGTCGACACCGACGCGCAAATCGGCACCATCAATCGCGGCAACGGCAGCGAAATCGCCACATTCAACGAGCAGGGCGTTCACTCGCTGCTGTCAGGAAACCTGATGGACGTCTGCCCGGTCGGCGCCATCACCACCAAGCAGTACCGCTTCCGATCGCGGCCGTGGGACAACCCGCACGCCGTGGATACCATCTGCACGCTGTGCGCGAAGGGCTGCAACACCACGTCCTGGCTGAAGGCGAAACCGGAATGGGCGAAAGGCGCGCGCCTGGCGCGCATCACGCCTCGCTATAACCCGCAGATCAACGACTACTGGATGTGCGACATTGGCCGCTTCCAGTACCTGTGGATCGAAGGCGATGGACGTCTGCGCCGACCGCTGCTCAACACCAAGGACGGCGTGCAGCAGGCGGCGACGTGGAAGGACGCCTTGACGCGCGTCCGCGATCTGCTCAATGCCGCGGGCCGCAAGGACCCGGCGTCGGTCCGCATGCTCGCCTCGGCGCACGCCTCGCTCGAGGAAATGTACCTGCTCAGACGCCTCGCGGAGGATCTCAAGGGCAGCGGCGGCGCGGCACACGTGCATGTCGCGTGGCGGCGGACCGAGAAGGCGCAGCCGCCCCGCACCAAGTTCCGCGTCCCCGCGATCGACGCGCCGAACGTCACCGGTGCCAGCGACCTCGGTCTGGGCGTCTCGAGCAAGCCTGACGGCGATGCCGATCTGACGGCACTGCGCGCCGCGATCGACCAGGATCGCGTGAAGGTGCTCTACATCCTCGATCCAGGTCCGGATGGATCGATGGGTGACATCTCGTGGCTGATCGAGGCGCGCAAGAGCGGCCGCGTGCCGGTAATCATTTACCAGGGCGTGCTGCACAACGAGCTCGCGAAAATCGCCGACGTCGTGCTGCCGGGCGCGGCGTGGGTAGAAAAGGACGCCACCTATACCAACGAGCAAGGCATCGTGCAGGCCGCGTCGAAAGCCATCAACGCTCCGGGCGAGTCGGTCGAAGACTGGCAGATCCTGACGAGCGTCGCGGCGGCGCTCGGCCTGCCGTACACCTACACCTCCTCGCAGCAGGTGCGCGCCGACATCGTCACGCACATGCAGGGTGTGGCGCTGAGCGAGCGCGCCAGTAGCGATGCCGATCGCGCGCGCATCAACAGCTATGCCGCCCTCGGCGAGCAGATCTTCAACCGGCCGGTTACCGCGGAGCATTGGCTCAAGACCAGCAACCCAATGGAACGCTGGAAGTGGGACACGATGTTCCAGGACCTGCCGCCGGTCAAGGGCCACAACGTCCAAATGGAGCAGATGTCGCAACCGACCGTGATTCCGCTTCGCCTCGTAACCGAGGAGATCTCGCGAGCATCGGAATGATCAGTCTGGCGGCCTGTCGGCCTGTCCGCCTGTCTGCCTGTCGGCCTGTCTGCCTGACCGCCTGACTGCCTGAAATGGAAAACGTCTCGCTCTTCGGCGCCTTCGTGGCGGGGGTTCTGAGCTTCATCTCGCCCTGCGTGCTGCCTTTGATTCCCGGCTATCTGTCGTTTATCTCCGGCGTGTCGCTCGAAGAGATGCGCGGCATGCCGGTTGCGGCCGGCGGCGCCGTGGCGGCCAACGCCGGCGTCAGCGCCGCGGCCAAGCGGCAGGTCATCGTCACGTCGCTGTTTTTCATCCTCGGGTTTTCACTCGTTTTCGTATCGCTGGGCGCGTCAGCGACCTATCTCGGCCAGTTCCTGATGGAACGGCTGACGATCTTCGGGAAAGTCGCGGGCGTGTTGCTGATCATCTTCGGCCTGCACACCATCGGCGTCTTCAAGATTCCGTTCCTGCTCAACGAGGCGCGCGTGCAAGCCAACACCAAGCCCGCCAGCATGATCGGCGCCGTCATCGTCGGCATCTCGTTCGCCTTTGGCTGGACGCCCTGCATCGGCCCGATCCTGTCGGCGATCCTGCTGGTCGCCGCGCAGCAGGAGTCGGTGAACCAGGGGATCGTGCTGCTGTCGATCTACTCGCTCGGGCTTGCGATTCCATTCCTGCTGACGGCGATGGCCATCAACCAGTTCTTCGTCGCGTTCTCCAAGATTCGTCGCTACTATCACGCGATTGAAATCGTCTCGGGCCTGCTGATGATCGTGATCGGCGTGTTGATCTTCACCAACCGCTTCACGGTGATCGCGCAGTGGCTGACACCGTACCTGCCGACGTTCTAATCGCAACTCCGCTTCCTAATTCCTCGTTCCTAATTTCTAATCCCTGCTTCCTCGTCCCTCGTCCCGATCGCTTAATGATCAGCTGCCACCACTAGATACTGTCTTGCTACGCGCAGATAGATACTAGATACTGTCTTGCGATGTCTCGCACTCCCGTGCGCATCGCGGTCTTGATCGTCGCGCTCCTGCTCACCGCGGGCATCGGCTACCGCGCCTTCCAGAACGAAATCACACTCGATTCCAGTCAGCGGTCGGCCGCCGATGCCGACCGTGCGGCTGAGGACATTGAAGAAGCGCTCGTCGACTTGCGTGCGTCGATGCATGCATACCTCGCACCGGGACAGGGTTTGCCATTCTGGGCGAAGCGCGCGCAAGGCACGATCGATACGCTGCGCCAGAACCTGATCGCCTTGGATGCTCTCGCGGCACCCTTTGGCGCCTCACTCGCTGAGTCGCTCGATGGCATCGATCAGCTGGTCGCCGGCGAGCGGCGCGCGCGCACCTACGTCAGCCGCGGCGAGGGGCTCCTCGCAGGCGACGTGATCTTCACCGAGATTCGCGACATCCTCGCAAGCGCTACGGCACAGGTGGATGCGGTCCGTGCCGACCTGCATCGTCAATTCAGTCGACGCATCACGGCCGCGCGACGGGAGCAAATGGTGCTCGCGGCCGCCGCGCTCGGGTTGTGGATGTTGGTCGCCGTCGCATTGCTGCCGGTGCCTGCAAAGACGTCGGCGAAGGACCCGGCCGAGTGGCGCAGCGAGCTCAAGGAGACGTTGAGCAAACCGATCCCGGTCGTGGATGATTCCGCGCTTCCGGAACCGGCCCCTGCCGTACCGGCACCGCCCGCCCAGCCGCCCTCACCGGCCGTGCCAAGCATTCCGTTGACAGCGGTCAAGATGACATCCGAGATCTGTAGTGACCTCTCGGCACTCGCCGACCCAGCCGCGCTCGACGGCGCGCTCGCTCGCATCAGCGCGTTACTCGATGCGACCGGCTTGATTGTATGGGTCGCGGCCAACGACGGCGGGTCGTTGTCGCCGGTGGCGACCCACGGCTTCGATCCCAAGCTGGTGTCGCGGATCGGCAGAGTTCCCCGCGACGGAGCGAATCTAACCGCTGCCGCGTTGCGCGACAACGCGCCCCGCAGCAGCGCCGCGACGGCATCGACGCCAGCGGCGCTCGCCGTGCCAATGCTCGGTCCCACCGGTCCGGCCGGTGTGCTGTCAATCGAGCTCAAATCGGGGCACGCGGTCGACGACGCGAAACTGACGCTCGCCTCGATATTGGCGGCGCAGCTTTCGACGCTAGCCATGCCGGTCCCGGCCGCGCCGGGTCAATTGGCGGAGCCCCACCGCGCCGCGGTTTAACCGGGGGGGCGCAGCCCCGCCCGACGCTAGAATCAAGCATTCGATGAACGTCGTTCTCGCGGAAGACGACCTCGATATCCAATTGGTCGCCAGGCTGGCGCTGAAGCGCGCCGGGTTCACGGTCAAGGTCGTCGGCAATGGACAAGAGGCGCTCGACGCCGTCCGGGAGTCACCGCCGGACGTCATTCTGCTCGACTGGATGATGCCCGAGCTCGATGGCCCCGAGACGTGCCGGCAATTGAAAGCCGATCCCGCCACCGCATCGATCCCGGTGATCTTTCTGACGGCAAAATCACAGGAGGCCGAGATCCAGCGCGGACTGAGTCTCGGCGCCGTCGGCTACGTGACCAAGCCGTTCGATGCGCTCACCCTGGGTCAGCACGTCAAGGACATCGTCACCAAAACGCATCCGTGAAGATTCGCACTCGAGCGTACCTCGCGCTGTGGCTCGTGGCGGTGCTCGTCGCCGGGAACATCGGGTTCATCATTTTGTCGCTGAGCCTGGCGTCCGTCATGGACGCCGAACGGCAACGCATCGCGGAAGTCCTGAACCTGCACGGCCGACTGTGGCGTTCGCTGGTCGAGCTGAAACACGACCAGCACGATCTCGTGGCGTTCGGACTGCCGCTCATTCGGGAGCGCATCGTCAGCGAGCGCGCCGCCATCGATGAGTACTTCGCTCAGGAAGCGTCGCTGGTCCGCACCGCTGGGCAACAACAGCTGCTCGCCGGGCTGAAGGCGTCGTACCAAAACTGGATCGCGCGCTGGGATGCGCAGATAGCCAAGCCCGAACAGCCCGAGGCGCTGCTCGCGCTCACCGAGGCCGAATTCGAGCCTCTCGAAATACAACTCGCCGAGTTCGATCAACGCCAACGGCAGTTATGGGAGGACGCGAGGCGACAGCTCGCCGACCGCCGTCGGTTGTTTTTCTCGATCATTACGGCGATTGGGGTGATCGGCCTGGTGATGTTGGCGTGGGTGATGTACTCCGCGAAGCGCGTGATTCTGGATCCGTTGACGGAGCTGACCAACTCCGCGCATCGCATCGAAGAAGGCGATTTCAGTGCGGCGCACCAGACGCTCCGCTCGGACGAGATCGGCGTCCTGATCAATTCGTTCGCGAAAATGGTGCGCGGCCTCCAGACCCGCGAGCGCGAGCTAGCGCTGGCCTTGAGCGAGTCGCGTGAGCTGGCCAGCGGGACGGCCGAATCACGCAGACGGGTCGAGGCCGCGCATGCGGATCTCTTGGCGACGATCGAGACCGTCCCGGCGGCGCTGATGATCTTCAACGTCGATGGCAGCGTCCGGCTGCGCAACCGCGCCGCTACCGAAGTGATGGGCATCGAGCCCCAGAATCCGGAGCTGCGGAAGAATTACTGGGATCGATTCAAACGGATAGCGAAGGACGGCACCCCGATCCCCCGCGACCGATGGATCTCGTACCGCGCTCTGCGCGGCGAGGTCGTCAAGAACGAAGAGCTCGAGATCCATCATCCGGACGGGCGAGTGTTTCCGATTCTCGCCAGCGGCGCCCCGCTCTACAACGAGCTCGGTCACGTCTCCGGTGCGATTGTCGCCTTCCAGGACATTGCCAAGATGCGCGAGGTCGATCGAATGAAGGACGAATTCGTCTCGATCGTCAGTCACGAGCTGCGCACGCCGCTGACGTCGATTCGCGGTTCGGTGCAGCTGGTGCTCGACGAACCCAGTTCGGTACCGGACCCCGAGCATCGCGGGCTGTTGCAGATCGCGCTCAACAATTGCGAGCGTCTGGTCCGGATCATCAACGACATCCTCGATGTTTCGAAAATCGAGTCGGGCAACCTGGCCCTCCGTAGAAAGCCGGTCAACGTCGCCGATCTCGTGAGGCAGGCGATCGACGTGGTCGCAGGGCCTGCCAGGACCGCACGCGTGGCGCTGGACATCAGGATTCCGGCGACGGTGAAGCCCGTGATGGTGGATCCGGATCGCATCGTCCAGGCGCTGGTCAACCTCTTGTCCAACGCGGTCAAGTTCGCGCCTCCCGACTCGACCGTCATCGTGTCGGTGACCGGCACCGACCAGATGATCACGATTTCGGTCGCGGACGAGGGTGAAGGCATCGCGCCGGAGAATCTGCACCGGCTGTTCCGGAAATTCCAGCAGGTCGACAGCTCGTCGTCACGCCGCCGCGGCGGTACCGGGCTGGGTCTCGCGATTACCAAAGCGCTCGTGGAACAACACGGCGGACGCATTTTCGTCGACAGCGCGTTGAACAAGGGCACACGCTTTTCGTTCACGCTGCCGGCCGCGACCGCGCAGGAAGCGTCGACGCTGGCGCCGGTGGTCAAGAATGACGACGGCTCCGCCCGCCTGGCCGTTCGGCGCGTGCTGGTCGTTGATGACGACGACGATTTCCGTGCGTTGATGAAGACGCAGCTGACGAATGCCGGCTACGTTGTACTCGACGCCCGCGACGCCGCGTCGGCGCTCCATATCGCCAGGACCATGAAGCCCGACGTCGTTACCGTCGACGTATTGATGCCCGGCACCGATGGGTGGACCTTCATCGACATGCTGCGGCGCGAAGCCAGCCTCTCGCAGATTCCAGTCGTGGTGGTAACCGGCGCAGCCGGCGCCAAGGAGACTGCCAAGCTTCCGATCGACGTATCGGTCCTCGCCAAAGCCGAAGGACATGATCGCTTGCTGCGCGAGATCAGCCTGGCGCTGGCCGGCCGCCGCGGTGCGACCATCCTGGTGGCCGAAGACGACGCCGATCTGCGCGGTGTGCTTACGACATCGCTGACCCGCCACGGTCATCGCGTGATCCCCGCCCGCGACGGCGCTGAAGCGCTCGCCGCCGTCGAGTGCGAGCCGGTCGATTTGCTCGTGCTCGACCTCGTCATGCCCAACATCGACGGTTTCGAAGTGCTCGCTCGCTTGAAGGACACCAGCAGGGGGCGCGCGATACCGGTTATCGTCGTCACCGGTACCGACCGCTCGTCGACCGAGCTGCAGGCGCTGCGGCTTGGCGCCAACGTCTATCTGACCAAGCCGATCGAGGCCGCGGCGCTCGCAGAAGAAGTGACGCGGTTGCTGACGACGACTAGCTACTAGCTGGTAGCTGCTGCTAGCATCGCGCAATGGCTGACAGACCGAAGTCCCGCAGCGGCGACACCGGGACGGCTGGAACGAAGGACGAGATCCTCGAAAGAGCCGCGCGCGAAGGCGTCAGGTTCCTGCGTCTGCAGTTCACCGACATTCTCGGCGTGATCAAAAACGTCGAGGTGCCCAATCGCCAATTCGCCGAAGCGCTCGACGGCAACATCATGTTCGATGGATCGTCGATCGAAGGGTTCGTCCGCATCGAAGAGTCGGACATGTACCTCAAGCCCGACCTCTCGACCTTTCAGGTGTTCCCGTGGGCGGATTCCAGCGGCGCACGGGTTGGCCGGCTGATCTGCGACATCGCCAATCCGGACGGCAGCCCGTTCGCCGGATGCCCGCGCACGACGTTGAAGAACGTCATCAAGCTGGCCGCGGATCGCGGCTTCACGATGATGGCGGGGCCCGAAACGGAATTTTTTCTGTTCCTGCGCAGGGACGGCAAGCCGACGACCGAGACGCACGATCGCGCCAGCTATTTCGACCTCGCCCCGATCGATCTCGGCGAGGACGTCCGCCGCGAGATCGTCGTCGCCCTCGAGCAGATGGGCATGCATGTCGAAGCCGCCCACCACGAGGTCGCGCCCGGGCAGCACGAAATCGATTTTCACTATGACGATGTGCTGACCACCGCCGATAACGTCAGCACCTGCCGCTTCATCGTCAAGAACGTGGCGCTGAACAACAACCTGCACGCGACGTTCATGCCCAAGCCGATCTTCGGCGTCAACGGTTCCGGCATGCACACGCATCAGTCGTTGTTCAGGGATGGCGTGAATGCGTTTTTCGATCCGGACAACGATATTCAATTGAGCCAGACGTGCCTGAACTACGTCGGTGGGCTGTTGCACCACGCCAAGGGCTTTTGCGCGATTACCAATCCGCTCGTCAATTCATACAAGCGGCTGGTACCCGGTTACGAAGCACCGACTGCGATCGCATGGTCCGAGAAGAATCGCAGCCCGCTGGTGCGCGTGCCGGCGGCGCGAGGCACCGCCACGCGGCTCGAGTTGCGCGTGCCGGACCCGTCGTGCAATCCCTACCTCGCTCTGGCGGTGATGTTGCGCGCCGGCCTCGATGGCATCGATAAGCAGATCGATCCTGGTCCACCGGTGAACAAGAACATCTACAAAATGAGCCATCGCGAACGGCGTCATCTGCGGATCGACGATCTGCCCGCGAATCTCAGCGAAGCGCTGGACGAATTCGAGAAAAATGCGCTCGTCAAGGAAACGCTCGGCGAGCACATCTTCAACCACTTCCTCGAAGCCAAGCGCGAGGAATGGGACGAGTACATCCGCCACGTCTCGCCCTGGGAAATGGACAGATACCTCGGGGTGTACTAGCGCACCGTCCGCGGCAAGTGACACGGCCCTGGTGCCTGACGTGGCAAAGGCCCGTTTTCCTGCCGTTTCTACGGCTTAGGCGGCGCCGCGGCTCTGGCACGGACCTTGGAGTTCTGTGTCGCAGCCGCGGCGGATCACCGAAGGGCGAACTATCAGGCAGGCGCTGGCATCGCCGCTCTTCGGCCGCACGTTCACGATCCGACCGCGGCGTTTATTGGATCGCTGTGAGGGTCGTGACCGATCGTCAGCGTCCGGCTTCGCCGGACCGCAAAGGAGCAAGCCATGTTGGGTCGCACAAAAACTTTCGTGTTGAGTCTGCTGGTGGCCGCGAGTGCGCTGTCAGGCGCCTGCGCGTCGATGGGCGAGCGCTCGATTGCTGAAGTGCAGACCAACCCTGGCAAGTTCCACGACAAGACCGTCACGGTCGAGGGCGTGGTCACCACCTCGTTTGGCATTCCGATGGTGCCGTTCAAGGTGTATCGCGTCAGCGACGGCACGGCCGAAATGCTGGTGATCTCGGACGACAGCCGGGTGCCCGGCAAGAATGCCCGGGTCCGCGTTCGCGGCGAGGTTCAGGAGTTCGCGCTGATCGGCGGTCGCAGCTTCGGCCTTCACCTGCGCGAGAAGTCAATCAAGTACCTGTAAGTGGCTGAGGGGCGGGTGTTTAAACCCGCCCTTCACGACGGGCGACCGACCTGCGGGCGCACCTTGTGAAATCTAGTACAATGTCTCCGCTGTGGAAGCTATCGAACATCCCTCCCCGCTGGTCGCCGTTGTCAACATGCTGTTCGGGGCGCTCGGGTTCCACGTGCCCGACCACATGGTCTTCGTTGGGCTCATCACCCTTCTCATTCTGTTTATCGGCCTCGCCATCCGCTCGCAGCTGAGCGTCGAAAATCCCGGTAAGCTGCAGATCGTCCTCGAGGATATCGTCTCGTTCCTTGTCGGCGTGCTGGAAGGCAACATGGGCGCGAAGGGCCGCAAGTTCCTGCCGCTGCTCGGCACCATCTTCGTATTCATTCTGATTGGCAACCTGATGGGCCAGATTCCCGGCCTCGGCTCGCCGACCAGCAACATCAATGTGCCGCTCGCGCTGGCGCTGGTGTTGTGGCTGTACTACCACTGGGAAGGCATCAAGGCCAACGGCGTCGTGAATTACGTGAAGCACTTTGCGGTGATGCCGGGCGTGCCGATCGCGCTGGCACCGATGATTTTCGTCATTGAAATCATCAGCCACCTGTCTCGCGTGCTGTCGCTGACGCTGCGCCTGTTCGGCAACATCTTCGGTGAGCACCTGGTCGTGTTGATCATCGCCAGCATCGTGCCGTTCATCGCGCCGCTGCCGATCCAGTTCCTCGGCCTGATCGTCGGCCCGCTGCAGGCGTTCATCTTCCTGACGCTCGGAGCGATCTACCTGACCGCCGCGACCCACGTCGACGACCACGGCGACGAAATGGGTGGCGTCGAGGGCCATCATCCGCACGCGCACGCGCACTGAAAACGCTAGGCGTCCGCGTGGGGTTTTCCGGGACCGAGTTGGTTGATTTTGACGACCACAGCCGTCCGATCGTCTGACTGATCGGCATCGCCGCAGAAGGCCTGTACCGCAGCAAAGATTTCCTGCACGATGTCCTTGGCCGGGCGGCCGCAATTCCGTTCCAACACATCGATGACGCGGTGAGCGCCGAATTCATGGCCGGCCTCGTCGAACGCCTCGAAGATTCCATCCGAACACAGCAGGAATACGTCGCCCGCGGCGAGCGGCACCTGGAAGTCGTCGTAAGTGGAGCTGCCGAACGAGCCGAGCGGCACACCCGGCATGTGTATCTGCTCGGCCTTGCCGTTCGAGCATTTCACCGGGAAGGGCAGACCTGAATTCGCGAACGTCACGATCTGCTTCTTGAACTCGAACATCGCGTAGCACAGCGTGCAGTAGTACTCCTCGAGGTTGCGCTCGTGCAGGATGCGGTTCATGCCGGCCAGCACCTCCGCCGGCGTGCTGCTTTTCTTCTCGAGACGGCGCCGGAACGTGCGGCCGCGAATCATCTCGCCGATGGCGGCGCTGTAGAGCGCGGCGGGAACGCCCTTGCCGGACACGTCGCCGAGTGTCACGACCAGCGTGTTTGGCTCGGGTGCCAGGAAATCACACAGGTCGCCGCCGAGCTCGCGAGCCGGATCGAAGTGCCACGCCACGTCGACGCCGCGCAGCCGCTTCGGCAGTTCCTGCGGCAACAGCGCCATCTGCACGCGCTGAGCGAACCGCAGTTCCTTTTCGAAGCGCGCCTCATTGGCGCGGATCGATTCGACGAGTCGGGCATTTTCCAGCGCCACCGCCGCTTCGGATGCGAGCAGCGTCAGCAGTTTGACGTGCTTTTCGTTGAATGCGTCGCGCTCGGGGCTCTCGAGGTCGAATACGCCGATACAGCGATCCTTGAGCAACAGCGGCACGACCAGCTCGGACCGAACGCCGGGCACGGCATCGATGTATCGCGGATCTTTGGTGACGTCCGGCACCAGCACGACTTCCTTGTGCTGCGCGGCGTAACCGACCAGGCCCTCGCCCATCTTGATGGGCATCGTCGCCCGCGGGTCGTCGCCGTACTTGATCGTCACCTTCAGCTCGAGCATCTGCGTGTCTTCGTCGAGCAGCGCGATGCCGAAAATGCGATAGTCGATGACGCGCTTGATCAATTGCGCCAGCCGGGTCAGCAGCTCCGCGGGATCGAGGATTGCGCTCATCTCGCGGCCGATTTCCGCCAGCGTCTCCAGCGTTTCCGCGTATTCGCGTTCCGACTCGAAGAGTCTCGCCGTCGCGATCGCCTGGGCGACGTGCGCGCCAAACTGTCGAAGGATCCATTCGTCGCGCTCGGTAAAAGCGGCTTTGCGGTCGCTCAACAGGTTGAGCGCGCCGATCACTTCACCTTTGTGGCGGAGCGGCACCGACAGCTGCGATTTCGCGCCGGGCACGACCGCGAGGTAATGCGGATCCGTGTCGACGTCGTCTATCAGCAGCGGCCGCTGCTCCGCGACCGAACGGCCAACCGTCCCCTGGCCGACCTTGATCGTGAAGTGCTTGACGATTTCCTCGGGGTAGCCGACCGCGTAGGCAATTGCCAACTCCTCGCGCTTCTTGTCGAGGAGGTACACCGAGAACACGCTGAACTGCGTCAGCCTCGAAATCAGGTTGGGAATTTTTTCGAGGAGCGCGTCGAGATCCAGCACCGAGCTGACCTCTCGGGCCAGCTCGGCGAGGATTGTCAGCAGTTCGGCATCGGAAGCGCCGCTTGGCGGCGCGGTAGTCGTGGACAATTGATTTTCGTTTTTTCCGGCCCCGGGCTCCCTAGCTCCTAGCTCCCTAGCTCCCTGGCTCCCTAGCTCCCTGGCTCCCTAGTCCCAATTATTGTGCGGTTGTAGTCGCAGCGGCGCCTAGAGTGTACTTCGTCACCCAGTCGTAGATCCGCTGCATTCGATCCTTCTGATGGTAGTACTCGGTGATGCCGTGCCCTTCGCGCGGATAGAACACCAGCTGCGTCGGCGTGCCGCGGTCTTTGAGTCCCCGATACAACTCGTACGCCTGCCCGGTCGGCACGCGCTCGTCGTTGGCACCGTGCAGGATCAGGGTGGGCGTGCTCGCTTTGTCGATGTGCGTCATCGCCGAGCGATCCAGATACAGCGGCAGCGTTTGCTTGTTCGGGATGCCGCCGAAATAGGCAATCAGGACGCTGGGAATATCGTTGGTGCCGTACATGCTCCACATGTTCGTCAACCCGGCGCCGACCATCGCGGCCTTGTAACGCGTGGTTTGCGTGATCGTCCACGCCGTCATGTAGCCGCCGTAGCTCCAGCCGATGTGCGCCAGCTTCTCGGGATCGGCGATGCCGCGCGCCACCAGCGCGTCGACGCCGGTGTTGATATCTTTGAAATCGCCGCCGCCCCAATCGTTGACGTTGGCGCGCAAGGTGTTTTCGCCGTAATTGGAGCTGCCGCGGGGATTTGGATAGAACACCGCCCAGCCGTTGCCCGCCCACACCTGGCCGCCTTCGAGTCCGCCAAAGCGGAAACCGTTCACAAAGGCGCCCGCCGGACCGCCATGTGCGACGACTAACGTCGGATACCGTTTGCCGGACTGATAGCCAACCGGCTTCAACAGGACGCCTTCGATCTCGGCGCCATCGGCGCTTTTCCACGTCACCACTTCGGTCTCGCCTTGCGCGATCTCGGCGAGCTGCGGGTTGGTGGCCGTCAGCCGCTTGAGATTGGCGAACGACGGATCCGTGACATACACCTCCGCCGGCGCATCCGGCGCATCCATCGTCAACACGATCGTCTTGCCGTCGCGGCTGACGGATGTGTTGCTGATCGTCTTGCGTTGCGTCAGTTGGGTATAGGTGCCGGAGGTAAGGTCGTACGCGAACACTTCGTTGTAGGCGCGCTTGCCGGCGACGAACATCACGCGCTTACCTTCATTCGTGAACGTTGGATTGCCCGGATCGACGTCGAACGTGGTCGCGCTGACGTCCTTGATCGTCTTTGCGTTGACGTCATACAACACCAGGCGCTGTTGGGTAATGACGCTTGGCGCGGTCTGATCGGGGAGGGGCGCTGCGGTGTTCGGTTGCGTCAACCACGCAATCGTCTGACCATCCGGCGACCACCGCGGCGCTGCGTCATTGCCGAAGTTGGTGCTGATCTTCTCGATCCTCGTGGCTGGGCCGCCGGCGGCGTTGGCGGAGCCGAGCGTCGCCACATAGACGTCGCGGCGTTCATCTCGGAGCATCGGTGTCGCTGACGCCGCAAATACGAAGCGCTTGCCGTCAGGAGCCCACGACGGCGCGCCCTGCACCGTATAGTGCGTGCCTTCGGTGACACGCGTCGCGTGCTTGTTCGCGATCGTGATGACCCACGCGTGCTGATAGCGGAAGTCGCCCTCGAAGACTCGCTCGTCGTCTCGCTTCTTGATGTTGGCTTCTTCTTCGGCGCTGCGCGGATCGAGCGTGACGAACGCGATCTGGCTGCTGTCTGGCGACCATGAATAGCCGCCGCCGCCTTGACTCGAGACACCTTCTTTTGCGTCGGTGAGCCGCCACGCCTCGCCCCCGTCGACGGACATCAGGTAGATCTGCGGCTTGGCTTCCGCGGAGCCGCGTGCTGACACGAAGCTGATGTACTTACCGTCCGGTGAAAATTGCGGCTGGCTGTCGCCGCGCTCGCCAAAGGTGATTTGCCGCGCCACGCTGCTGCCGTCCGCGGGCACGCGCCAGATGTGCGTGCGCGCCTCGATGCGGCCTGTCTTCGACGACGCTGGCGCCTCGGCCAGCGGAGTCGGCGGATCCTGATCGACGACCCACTGGCGAACCGTGTAGATCACCGTGCGGCCGTCCGGCGAAACGGTCGCACCCTGGACGGCTTTGATGTTAAGCACATCATCAAAGGTCGCGACCCTGCTCTTGGTTTGAGCAGAGGCAATGGATGCGGCGCAGATGAGCGTGGCAACGAGAAGGGTCTTACGCATGCGCGGTTCCTCCGAACCCGCGAAGTATAATTCGTTCCCGGCTCCCGGATTCGGCGCTGCGCTCCCGGCTCCCGGCTCCCGGATACTTAAATGGACCTGACCCTCCCTCTCGACTACTCCGCGATCGAACGGATTCTGCCGCACCGTTATCCATTTCTCCTGGTCGACAAGATCACCGAATTCGAACCGGATACGCGCATTGTCGGTATCAAGAACGTGTCGAGCAACGAGCCGTATCTGGCGCGCGCGGTGAACGGGCGCATGTCGCTGCCGCCAACCATCCTGACCGAGGCTGTGGCTCAGGTTGGTGCGATCCTCATCCTGGCGAAGCCAGAAAACACGGATCAGCTGATTTTCTTCCGCGGCATGGAGCGCGTGCGCTTCCGCGCCGCCGTCCACCCCGGAGACGTGCTGGTCGTCGAAGCGGTCGTCAAACGTCTGCGCAGCCGTATGGGCGTGTTGCAGGGCCGCGCCACCGTCAATGGGAAAACCGTGATCAACGGCGCTATGACATTTGCTCTCGGCTCAGAGTAATCGCGCGCCCGCGGGCACCCCGCCGCGAACCTTCGCGGTGGAGCCACGCCGCGATTCGACCATTCATGAATAGACTGCCGAAGCTGTCCGCCCTCGCCGTCGAAGACTCCGGTTACGGTTTCTTCCTCTGCACCTACAAGGAGCTCCGCGCCGGCCGGAGCGGCAGCGAATTTCTGTTTCTCTCATTGCAGGATTCGTCAGCTCAAGTCGTGGCGAAGCTGATGACCGACGTCGATCGTTACAAACACGAATTCGATGCCGGCGAGTTCGTTCGCGTCGAAGGTCGCGGCAGTCTTTATAACGGCCAGCTGCAGTTGATGTTATCGACGGTCCGTCGCGTCAACCCTGCACAGGATCGTCTCGAAGGCTTCCGCGAAGAGGACGCGGTGCTGAGTGCGCCGCGTCCGATCGAGGACATGTGGGAGGAGCTGCAACAGGTCCTGCGCAGCATCAAGAACGACCACGTCCGCGTGCTGCTCAACCGTATCGTTGCCGATCACGAACACCAGCTGCGAATCTGGCCCGCGGCCCAGCAGATCCACCACGCATACCGGGGCGGGTTCCTCGAGCACATCACCAAGATGGCCGAGGTCGGCGCGTTCGTCGCTCGCGCCTACGGCGCCGATCAGGATCTCGTGCTCGCCGGCGTCATCCTCCATGACATCGGCAAGCTGCAGGAACTGGCCTACGAGGGCGGACAGGGTAGCTACACGCGCGACGGCAATCTCGTGGGCCACATCGCGCTCGGCATCGTCATGGTCCGCGAAGCGATCAATGGGATTTCCGGGTTCCCGGACGACTTGCGGTCGCAAATCGAGCATCTGATCGCGTCGCACCACGGCGTGCGCGAGTACGGGTCACCCGTCGAGCCGCGAACGATCGAAGCGTTCATCCTCGCGTCGATCGACGAGCTCGATGCGAAGCTGAATCAAGTCCGCCGCGCAATCACCGACGATCCGTCCGACGAGGAATTCACCGCCTGGAACAAACGCCTCGGACGCGTGCTCTACAAGGGCAAACTGTGACCTCCAGATAGATCTCCAGATCAGATCTCCAGATCAGATCTCCAGATCACAAGCTCACGAGATCGCTAGATCATCTTTCGCCCCTTGGTCTCCGGAATCCCAATCCACAGTAACGCCGCCGCCATGAACGCAAACGTGGTCAGGGTAAATGCCGCGCCGAAGCCCCGGTTCTGGGCCATGGTGCCGACCATGTACGGCGCGATCGCGCTGAGGAGACGGCCGCTGTTATAGGTCACGCCCAACGCGGTCGCGCGGATCGACGTTGGAAACAGCTCCGATGCCACCGCACCGAAGCCGCTGAAATAGCCGGTGCCGAAAAACGCCACCAATGGCCCGAGCAGCAGCAGCACCCACGGCTCGCGCGTGAAGCCGTAGTACCAGACGAGCAGCGCGGCGATCAGCAGATACGAAATGTAGGTCGGCCGGCGTCCGAACGCATCGGCGATGAAGCCGAACGACACGTAACCCAGCCACATGCCAATCTGCATCGCGACGACGAACATCGCCATCGTTTCCGTGGAGAGGCCAATGCCGCCTTGCGTCGTCGGCAGCGACAGATAGGATGGCACCCATAAATTCAACCCCCACCACGCGAACATCGTCGCCGCATTCATCGCGGTGAGAAACAGCGCGATGCGGAGCGGAAACTTTTCTTTGGCGATGCCTGTCCCGCCTGTCCCGCCTGCCCCGCCTGCCCGGCCTGTCCACATCGCCGGTTCTTTCACGTTGCGGCGAATCCACAACGTGAACAGGGCGGGCGCAATTCCGACAAAGAACACGGCTCGCCAGCCGTATCGCGGCAGTACCACTGCCACCACAACCGCGGCGAGGGCGTAGCCGATCGCCCAACAGCTCTGCATGATGCCGAGCGCCTTGCCCCGGTGCTTCTCGGGCCACGTCTCGCTGACCAGCGCCGCGCCGCTGGCCCACTCGCCGCCCATGCCGAGGCCCAGCATCACGCGGAAGATCGCAAACTGCGTAACCGTCTGCGCGAAGCCGCAGGCGAAGGTGAAGACGGAGTACAGGAGGATGCTCCACGACAGCGCTCGCGTGCGGCCGAACTTGTCGGCGATCACGCCGAACATCAGCCCCCCGGCCGCCGATGCCGCCAACGTCAGAGAGGCCATCAAGCCGCCTTGCCCGCGCGTCAGCCCCAGGTCCTCGACGACCGCCGTGAGCACCAAGGCATACAGCATCACGTCGAAGGCGTCGAGCATCCACCCCAGTGACCCGGCCAGCAGCGCCTTGCGCGCCTCGGCGGAAGCCTCCCTCCAAAACCTCATCGGCTCTCCGCCACCGCTCGATGTTGGTGCCTGACACCAATCGTGCCAGGACAGAATATAATTCTGAGCTTATGGTTACTGAGCGAATGATTGACCAAATTGACGCCTCAATTCTGGATATTCTTCAGTACAACGCCAGAACCACGCAGGCTGAGCTTGCCAAAGCTGTCGGCTTGGCTCCGTCGGCTGTACTCGAACGGCTGCGCAAGCTGGAATCGAAGGGCATTATCAAGGATTACGTCGCGCTGATCGACCCTCATGTCGTCGACCGGGGCATGCTGGCGTTCGTCGCGGTTCGGACCACCGAACACGGGACGGAGATGCCGTCGGCTTACGAACTCGCCAAAATTCCGGAAGTCCTCGAGGTCCACCACGTCGCCGGCGACGACTGCTACCTGCTCAAAGTACGCACGCGTGATGCCGAACATCTGGGTCAGCTTCTCCGGCAACAGATTTCGAGTGTCGCAAGTGTGACCTCGACGCGCACGACCATCGTTCTTGAAACGGTCAAAGAGGATCCGCGCATCGCCATTCCCTCAGAGTTGACATTGCAAGAAACGGCCCGGAGCGGCAAGTGAGCGCGGTCGCCGGCCGGCGTGGCGGCCTCCCCTACGCCGCGTTCGTCATCGTGTGCATTGTCTGGGGCACGACGTATCTCGCGATTACCGTGGCACTGGAAACGGTCCCGGTGTTGCTTGTCGCCGGGCTGCGGTGGATGTTTGCCGGCGTGGTGCTGTCCGCGCTGATGCTTGGCACCGGCCGCGGCCTGCCGGCGCCGCGAATGTGGGCGCCTCTGGCGTTGCTCGGCTTCCTGATGAACGTGGTGGGCAACGGCTTTGTCGTGTACGCACAGCAATTCGTCGCGAGCGGTCTCACCGCCGTCCTAATCGCGACCACTCCGTTCTGGTCGGCGCTCGTCGAGCGGTTGCTGCCGAACGGCGAACGCTTCTCCAAGCGCTCGCTTGCCGGTCTGGCCCTGGGATTCAGCGGCATCGTTGTGCTGGTGTGGCCCGAGATGACGAATGGCGGCGCCGGCGGCCGAAACTTCATCGCCGGGGTGATCGCGATTCAACTTGCATGCATCGGCTGGGTCATTGGCACCTCGTTCGCGAAGCGGCATGAGCTTGGCGACAACCCGTTTCGATCGACGGCGCTGCAGATGGTCTTCAGCGGCACCATGCTGCTCGGCGCCGCCACCGTGCATGGCGATTGGGCGCAGCTGTCTTTCACGCCGGGCACCATCGCCGCAATGCTGTATCTGAGCATCGCCGGCTCGCTGGTCGCATATTCCGCTTACATTTACGCCATTCAGCACCTGCCGCTGCAGCTCGTCTCGCTGTACGCCTATATCAATCCGATGATCGCCGTCGCGCTGGGTACGCTGCTGCTCAGCGAACCCATCTCCGCTCGAATCATCATCGCTGCGGTATTGGTGTTCGCCGGAACGTGGATTGTCGGCAAGAGGTAACCAGGCGCTATCCGCAGATTGTCGACCTCGAGATCCGTTGACCAGATCTGAGATCGCAAGATCACGAGATCACAAGATCACGAGATTCTATTCTGTCGCGCCGTCTCGTCGGTGATGAGCGTCGGGTTTTCCGCAGCGATGCGAACGCAGTTACGCCCGTCACCCTTCGCGCGATACAACGCCTGATCGGCGCGCGCAATCACTGCCTGGACATTGACCTCGCCGGGCATGGTCTGCGCCAGCCCGAAGCTGGCCGTGACGGTCAGCGCCTCGCCGGCCCACGGTACCGGCCGTTCCGCAATCTCGCGGCGTAGCGTCTCGGCCACGCGGCGCGCGCCGTGCAACGGCGTTTCCGGCAGCAGTACCATAAATTCCTCGCCGCCATAACGGCACTTCAAGTCGGATCCGCGCAACACTTCCTTCATGCGCTTGCCGATTGCGCTCAACACCGCGTCGCCGCACAAGTGCCCATAGCGATCGTTGACGTCCTTGAAATGATCGAGGTCGAACATGATCAGCGAGACCGGCGACTGGCTGCGCCGTGCGCGACGCAGCTCCGCATCGACCACGTCCAGGGCGTGTGCACGGGTGAAGCAACCGGTCAACGCGTCCTTGACGCTGTTGTCCTTCACCTCCTTGAACAACTGCGCGTTCTTGATCGAGACGGCGAGCAACGCGGCCGCCGCCTCGATGATGCTGCGGCGATCAGGAGGCAGCGCGCCGACGCTGCGGACGCCGAGCACGCCCATCGCCTGCCCGCCGACGATCAACGGAAATCCAAGCGTGCGCGGTTCGGTGAGCGCGTTCGGCGTCTTGTCGGGGCCGCTCGCCAGCAGCTGCTGCGCGAGGTCGCCCCACTGCAGTACGTCCTCGGCCCCACGCGTGTCGCCCGCCAGCGCCTGCCACTCCGAACCGTGCTGCACGAGCACCCAGACCGAGTCCGTGCCCGCCAGCGCGGGCAGGTGCTGTGTCGCCGCCACGCGAATACTGTCGAACTCCAGTGAACGGCCAAGCGCCTGGCCGAAGGCGACCAAGCGCTCCAGTTCTTCGGCTCGATGCTGCGCGTTTTTGCTCGCCAGCTCGGCGGCGTGAGCCTTCGCTTGTTGCTGATGATTGCGGCGGTAGAGGTGGAAGAGAAACGCGCCCGTGAGCACGACCAGCGCCGGCATCAACGTCAGGCCGCTTTGACGCTCGATCTCGCGCACGTAATCGAGCAGCCGCGAAATCGTTGATGAAAACACGATGATCAGTGCCGTCGTCAACGCAGCCAGCAGCAGCAGATCCTGGCGGCCGAAAATCTTCATTGGTGGATGGCGGCAGTATCCCTGTACCGGTGCCCGGTAGCTAGGGAAAACCTGTTAGCATATTTGGCATGGTTCGGAAATATGTCGCGTTTTTGCTCGGAACTGCCACGGTCTGCGTGATCGCTTCGGTCGGGGTCGCATCGAATCAGGCCACGCAGCAGACCGCCGCCGTGGTGAACAAGCCGTCGGCACCCAAGCCCCAGGGTCCCGCGGCCAAGTCGGGAGGAGGGCCCGTCCGTCAGCGGCTGACCGCACCGCCGCTGCCGAGCGTTGGCTTCGCACCCGTGCGGCCCATGGACGTCGTGCGCGCCACCTACGATTTCGCCGCACAGCATCCTGAAATCCTCAATTACATCCCCTGCTACTGCGGTTGCGGCAGCCAGGGTCACAAAGCCAACGAGTCGTGCTTCGTCGCCCGGCGCGATCCGCGAGGCAACGTGCTCGAATGGGATACGCACGGATTCGGCTGCACGATTTGCATCGACGTCGCGCGTGAATCGATGCAGTTGTACAACTCCGGCGCCGACGTGCACTCGATCCGCGCCGCGATCGAAAAAAGATGGGCGCCCGGCAACGCCGGTGGCCGCACGCCAACGCCCCCGCCGCCAGCGAAACGGACCGGCCACTGACGTCGTGTCTGAACGAGCGTCAAAGGCCATCCGACCGTCCGCATGAATCGATGTGGATGAACGTGCGGTAGGACTCGCGCGGCTCTTTCAGTCCGTGCACGAGGGTGTCTACCTGGGCACCCTCGGCGCCAACTCCACGTCGACCCTCGCCGCCAATCCCTACCTCAAGCAGATGTTCGGCTACGCGCCGGACGCCGCCGACTCGATCGTTCAACCATTTGACCCGTCGCGCTTCGTCGATCCGCAGGCGCGTCAAAGCTTCGTCGAGCTGCTCGATCGCGACGGCGGCGTCACCGAACACCTGCTGCGGGTTCGTCGCGTCGACGGTACACCCATCTGGATCGAGGTATCCGCCGTCGCCTCGCATCGGCCCTACCAGCCCAACGCCGCGCACGCGCCGCAACAGCAGCTCGCGGTGTTGCACATCGAGGCGTTGATTCGCGACGTCAGCGACCGCAAGAAGCGCGAGGATCAGACCCGCGATGGCCGCTATCAGATGCTGCAAGCCGAGAAGATGGCCGCCCTCGGCCAGACGATCTCCGGTGTCGCGCACGAGCTCAATAATCCGCTCGCGACCATCCTGTCGTGGGCCGAGCGCCTCGCAGAACGAAGCGTCGACGACAAGACGCGGCAAGGCCTCGAGGTCATCCTCGCCGAATCCGAACGCGCCGCGCGCATCGTCCGCAATCTGCTGACGTTCGCGCGAAAGCGCCAGACGACGCGCGCGATGGTCGATCTGAATCAGGTGGTGCGAGAGACGCTGGCGCTGCGCGCCTACGAACAGAAGGCGTCAAACATCGAGGTCGTCGAGGCGCTTGCCACCGGACTTCCCGAAGTGTTTGCGGACGGGCATCAGATCAAGCAGGTGCTGCTCAATCTCCTGATCAATGCCGAGCAGGCGTGTATCGGCGCCAACGGCCGCGGCACCATCGTCGTGCGCACGTCGCACGACGCGGATCGCGGCTCGGCCGTCCTCGAAGTGAATGACGACGGGCCGGGCATTCCGGAAGAGCGCCAGGGGAAAATTTTCGATCCGTTCTTTACGACCAAGGAGGTCGGCCAAGGTACGGGGCTCGGGTTGACGGTTGCCTATGCGATCGTCCAGGAGCATGGCGGCCGCATCTGGGTGCAGTCAAACCCCGCGAGGGGCGCCGCTGCCGAAGGCCGGGGCGCGCAAGTGGGCGCCTCGTTCTTCATCGAGCTGCCGGTCACCGGTCAGCACTTGAACGCGCCGCCGGCGCGGGCGGCGCAGCAACCGATCTCCCTCGACGCCTTCAAAGGACTTCGCGTGCTGGTGGTAGAGGATGAACCCGCGCTTGCCGTGGCGGTATCCGAGGCGCTGGTCGATGCGGGGTTTACCGTCGATCGGGCCGGCGACGGTGAGGAGGGGCTGACCCGCCTCACCGAAGCGCGCTACGACTTGATCGTCTGCGATCTGAAGATGCCGCGTATCGACGGCATGCAGTTCTATCGCGCGATGGCCGCCGCCACGCCGCCACTCGCGCGGCGCGTCATTTTCGTAACAGGCGATGTTGCCGGCACCGACGCCGAACGTTTTCTCGACGAGACCGGCTGCCGATGGCTCTCCAAGCCTTTCAGATTGGGCGACTTGTTGAGGGCGGCGAGGGACACCCTGTCCTGATCGCCGCTCGCTGCGGCCCCCGCGCGATCGACCTTGCGCGGAGCCGATGGCCCGGTGCTTCTGACCAACACCAGGTTCGCACGCTTCTGCGCCGCTTCGGAGACGCGCGTATCCGACTGCGGCAGGGTCGCCTTGGCCATTTTCGGTTTCGCCTCGGCGGTCCCGATCGCATCGAACAAACCCGCTGCGGCGCCGTGCTCAGAGCGGAGTCGAAGGGCGACCGGCGTCGCCTCGGCGCCGAGCGCGTCGCGCAGGCGCCGAATCGCGCGGGCGTGCAATTGCGATACGCGCGATTCGTTGACCCCCAATTCGGTGCCGATATCCTTCATCGTCACTTCGTTGTAGTAATAAAGCGCGATCACGCGCTGCTCGCGCGGCGGCAGCGTCGCGATCGCGTGACGCACGCGCGCCTTCACTTCGTCGCGTTCGTACTGCGCATCCGGGCGTTCCGGTTCCGCGGGTAGCATCACGGCGGGCAGTTGCGATTCATCGACGTTCTCGACGCTCGAAAACGGCGACGTCGATTCGATCGTGTTGATGCGGACGATGGTCTTGCCGAGACGCTTCTCGTCGGAACCGACAGCGTGCGCGAGATCCGCAAGCGACGGCTCGTGTCCGAGCTGCGCGCGGAGTTTTTCGCGCGCCGCTTCGAGCTCGCGCCGGACACGCCGCACGCCACGCGGCCACGCGTCCTTGCGCAGCGCATCGATCATCGCGCCGCGGATACGGCGCTCCGCAAACGTCTCGAACTTGATTCCTCGCGAATCGTCGAAGCGGTGCGCCGCATCGATCAGCCCGATGACACCGTCCTGCACCAGGTCGCTGATGTCGATCGAATGCGGCATGGTGGACGCCATGCGACGGGCAAGCGCTTCGACGAAGGGGAGTCCAGCCTCGACTCGCTGAGTCTGGCTCGCCGTAGCTTGAGCAATGGCCGCATTTTTCATGTTGCCTGCCCTAAGGCAACGACGATGCCAGAGCTGTATAACGCTGGTCAACGGCGTGCACTTCGGTCGGCTCATCCGTGTAACCAACTGTTTTTTCAAGAACTTACACGCTTCTTCGCACGGCGTCACCCGGCAACAGCCGTCAAATTTCAAATCATTTGTTGTCAAACGATTGACGTTAATAATGACTGCTACGTCAACAATTTGACTGCGGTTTTTATTTCGTAAGTGCGATTACGGATGGGTAAGTGAGCGGAAAAACCGAAAAGCGGATGAGGTGCGGCGCGGGCGGAGGAGGCGGCTACTTTTCGCCGACTGTCTGTCGCAGCTCCCGCGACACCGCCATCGCCTGCAGCGCGGCATTGACGACCTGCGACGCGCGCGCCTTTTGCGACGCGTCTTGCGCCTTCGTCTCAAGCAACTCGGCGTGCGCGAGGATCACGCCGAGTTGATTATTGAGCTTGTGCAGCAGCTCTTTCGAGTTTGTATTCACCACTCAGAACTCATAACTCTTGACTGCCTGTCTGCCTGTCTGCCTGTCAGGCCTGTCAGGCCTGTCAGGCCTGTCAGACCCTAAGCGTTCGTGTGATTCGTCGGGTGCTTGGTGCCGTCGGGCTCCCGCCACAGCGTATCGACGAAGATCCGAATGCTGCCGCCGGCGGTGCGCAAGTACTCGACCTTGTTAGCCGCAATCCAGTTATAGATCGTGCGCCGGCTCACGCCGACCATCTCGCACGCCTTCATGATGCTGACTGTTTGCCGTTCCACTGGGGTTCGCCTCCAGAAGGTGTATCGGTGCAAGCCTTTCTGGGATTAGGCATGCAGCTATTGACAGCCTCGTAAAGCGCGTCAATGATTTGACGGGCGCGCAGGCACGCGAGTGTCGCACTGTTGCTCCTGATGCAGGTCGAACCTGTCAAATGGCTGAAAACACACGACATCTCCTGCTCGTAGACGATGAGGAGTCGCTGCGAAGCGTTGTCGCGGAGCGGCTCGCCGACGAGGGATTCGAGGTGACGCAGGCTTCGGACGCCGCATCGGCGCTCAAGGCGCTCGATAGTTTCGCCTTCGACGTCATCGTCTCGGATCTGCGCCTGCCGGGCGTCGATGGTCTTGCATCCGAGGCATCCGCGAAAGAAGGCCGCGACGTCATCAAAGCCGCAATCGATCGCTACCCGTCGATCATCGCCATCGTCGTCACCGGCTACGGCACCGTCAAGGATGCCGTCGAGATGATCAAGCTCGGCGCGGCGGATTTCATCGCGAAACCGTTTCAGTTCGATGAACTGATGCACGTGCTCACCAAGGCGCTCGAGCAGCGGCGGTTGTCGAGCGAGAACGCCTATCTGCACCAGCAGCTCGATGAACGGTTCGGCCTGGGTTCGATGGTCGGCAAGAGCGCGCCGATGCGCGCGCTCTTTCAGTTGATTGAGACGGTCGCGCCGACCGCGGCAACGATCCTGATCACCGGCGAGACCGGCACCGGCAAGGAAATGGTGGCGCGCGCGATCCATCAGACCAGCCCACGGCATCGCGGCCGCTTCGTCGCGCTCAACGTCAGCGCCATCCCGGAGACGCTGCTCGATGCCGAACTCTTCGGCCACGCTCGCGGCGCCTTCACCGGCGCCGTCGCGATGCGACAGGGCCGGCTCGAGCAGGCTGACGGCGGCACGCTGTTCCTCGACGAAGTCGGGACCATGCCGATGGCGCTGCAGATGAAGATGCTGCGCGTCCTTCAGGAACGCGAGTTCGAGCGCATCGGTGAATCACGCACCATCAAGGTTGACGTCCGCATCGTCGCCGCCACGAATGCCGATCTCGGCAGGATGGTGAAGGAAGGGTCGTTCAGGGAGGATCTCTTCTACCGCCTGAACGTCGTCCAGGTGCATCTTGCGCCGCTGCGCGATCGCGCCGAAGACATCCCGCTGCTGGTCCAGACATTTCTCAGGAAGTTCGCAAGTCGTGATGCCAGCAAGACGGAGGATCTCGAGGGCGGCGTGCCGACGGTGTCGCAGGAGGCGATGCGCCGGCTGATGGCATATGCGTGGCCGGGGAACGTCCGGCAACTCGAAAACGCGATCGAGCGCGCGATCGCGATGATCGGCAGCCGCACCCAGATCGAGGTCGGCGACTTACCCGCGGACCTCCAGACGAGCGAGCCTTCGACCACGCCGTCCCTTGATCTGCCGGCGGACGGCATCGATCTGGCGGCGCTGGTCGCGCAGATTGAAAAGGATCTGATCGAGCGGGCGCTCGCGCGCACCGACCACAACAAAGGTGCCGCGGCGCGATTGCTGGGGCTGAAGCGAACCACGCTGGTGGAGAAGCTGAAACGCCTTTAGAGTCTCAGGTTCGCCTCAGCTGTTGATCTGTGAACACGGTGACATCCTTCGCCTGTCGCATCAACAGGTCGAGCGGTGTCGAATTGCTTCTCTTGCTAATCGCCGCCTGCAGCACAGGCAGCTTGCGCGGCCCGAGCGCGATCAGCCAGATCTTTTTCGTCTGCAGCACGAACCGCAGCGTCAGCGACAGCCGTCGTGGCGGCGGCTTCGGCGCGTCCTCGATCGCCACGGCTCGCAGGTCATTCTGCATCAGCGCGTGATGACCGGGGAACAGGGAACAGATGTGGCCGTCCTCGCCGACGCCGAGCAATGCCAGGTCGAGCGAGCCATTCTGCAACTCGGTTGCCAGCGCACCGTCGTACCACAATGCGGCGTGCCCGAGCGGCATGGTGTCGGTGGGCATGCGGACCGCGCGCGGCGCGCGCGCTCCGAGCGGCTGCAGCAGCATCCGCTCCGCGAGACCGTAATTGGAGTCGGGATCGTCTGGCGGAACGGCGCGCTCGTCACCCCAGAACATCGTGATCGATTGCCAGTCGACGTTGGCATTCCGCAGCGCGCCCAGGAAAATCATCGCGGTGGCGCCGCCCGTCAAAGCGCACGATCGGTGTCCGGCCTGCGGCCGGCTCCCGTCCTTCGCCCATTCCTCGAACGACGCCGTCAATAGCCCTCTCAGCTCGGTTACGGGGGCACCGACCAACTCCATTAGGATTAGGATCGTACACCCTATGCCTCCGCGCTACGCCTATTGGACGATCCTGGTCGACGGTCAGCCCACGGCTTTCCGTGCCGGCGCACAGGATGATTTGATGCCGACGTTCAAGCGTCTGAAGGAGAAGCATCCGTCCGCCGAAATGAAGTGGTTCCAGAATGGGAAGTTGTGGAACTCGCGCCTGGACGCCCAGGAAGCGATGCGCGCGAGAGGTGAGATGGGACGCCGGGGCGACTCGCGCCAGGGCGGGTTCCGCGATCGCAAGCGGTTCGCGCAGTCGCCGACTGACGACAAGCTCGCGTGGACGCCGAAAGGCGATCCGGCCGATCCCGCGTCTGCGTTGCCACCACGCCGGCGCGAGCGCTCGCCTGAATGGACACCCAAAGGCACGTTCGATCGCGACAGCAGATCGACCGCGCGGCCTCGGCCCGCGAATGACCGCCATCAGTTGCAACGTCCCACGCCGCAGGATCCGAGCGGCAAGCCGACGCTGGACTGGAAACCGAAGGGCGAGTTTACGCCGGCGCCGCCGCGAGCTGAACGCGTCGAGTGGACGAGGAAGCCGAAGGGTGAATTCACTCGCGACACTAAACGGCCGTGGACGCCGTCCGGATCGAAAGGCGCAGGCTACGGGGGCCAGCGACGCGACAGATCCGAAAGTCGCGGAGGCGGCGATCGCGCGGCCGGTCCGAAAGCCGCTCTCGATTGGAAACCCAAGGGCCAGTTCACCCCTGCGCCCAAGCGCCGGACGTCGAACTATTCGACAACGCCGCCGCTGTCCGAGGGAAAACGCAAGTGGATCCCGAAGGAGGAATACAAGAGGTCTCAGGGCATCGAGGCGCGTCGCGACAAGAACTGGCGCCCGGGCGGGGAGCACAAGGATCCGCGTCAGAAGTACAAGGATGCGAAGAAGGCGAAGTGGACGCGCTTCAAGAAGCAGATCCGCGCGCGGTCCGAGTCAAAACCGGGCAAGAAGAAAAGCGATAGCTGATCGGTGACAGATGATCGTTCACGTCGTTCTGTTCCGACCCAAGCCGACGCTCACGGCTGACGAACGTGAGGCGCTGGTCGCCGCTCTCGGACACGCCATCGTTGGCATTCCCTCAATCAGGCGCGCGCGCATCGGCAGACGCATCCGGTTGAATCGGCCGGGTTATGAAACAGCAATGGTCGAGCACTATGAGTACTCGGCGATTCTCGAATTCGATTCCGAACCGGATTTACGCGCCTATCTCGAACATCCGTCCCATGTGGAGCTGGGACGCCGATTGTTCGCGTCAGCCGACGGGGTATTGGCGTACGACTTCGAGTATGTCGATCCGGATCGGCTGAGCGCAGGTGGCTAGCTGCTCAGAACAGGTTTTCCCGGCCGAAGGCCCGCTTGATGGATCGCATCAGCGTCGGCTGGTTGCGAACGTCATCGAGACGTTCCAGCAGATTCACCGCTTCGGTAATCGTCGGGACCGGCTGCACGCCGAGGCGCTTGGCGCCAGACGGCACTTCCGCTGGATCGCCGTGCCACACCAAAATCACCTTGGCTTTCGATTCCACGGCGATGTCGAGGCAGTTCTCCGGGCGATCGTCGACAAACGCGTCGAGCGCCAGCGCGTCGGCGATCCTGCCGCGCGAACGTTGCACGACGTACACGCTCGGGTACTGAAAACCATGCGCCTCGAGCCAGCGTTGCGACTGAATTTGCACGAGGTCGCCGCGCGTCGGCGGTCTGGTGGTCAGGAAAATGATCTCCCACCGACGCTGCGTCACATTCCTGGCGATCCGCGCGATGATGCCCGGCTCGAGTTCGGGAAGCGTCGTCCAGAAGTTCTCGACGGTCTTGACATGATCCCACAGCTGCGCCTGCTGTCGCGCCGTCAGGTGCAGCTCGTGCATTGCCATCGTGGTCGATTGATCGTCTTCGGGACGCGCTGGCGGCTTCTCGCCCGACTGCTCGACGCCATCGTTCGCGCCGCCTTTTCGCACAGCTTCCTGCGGCTCGGAAGAACGGACCTCGGCCTTCCTGATCACGTCCTCGCCGAAAAGCGTGATGGCCTCCCGGCGGAGGGCAACGTACATGTCCGCGACTGTGCCGTCGAGGTCAAATCCAACGCGCAGAGGCATCTGGCATCCTGATCTTAGCGTTTGCTGTCACCTCTGCCATTGCAGTTCAAGGCATTGTCATCGGTATGCTAATGGGCAACAAGTCCTATGTTGACATGACGATAACCGGCATTATAGAAGTTAGCTACATTTCGTGGATGCCCGCAATATCCGCACGATTCGCGGCCGCGCGCGGTTGTTTCAATCAGGCGATTCGCTGGCCTGCGAGCGCTGCGGGTCCAGCGACATCATGCGCGGGCGTTCAAGTCAGATCGATCGATTCGTGCGGTTCTTGACCGGTAAGAAACGATTGGTATGCCGAGGTTGTGGTTGGACCGCGCGACGGCTATGGGACCCAACCAGACGACCGGATCGGGTGGTGCCGCAACCCGTCACGCGCGCGATCACCGCCGAACACGACGAGTTCGACATCGATCGCTTCCATTAGCTGTCCGAGAGGGATTCCCACTTCGGCGTCGTCTTTCTGACGCGCGGGTCTGACACGACGAGGTGCCAGATGACCGATTGAAGAGCTTCGGCGTGCGGCGTGACGTTGGCGGGATTCACCGTCGGCACGATGACGCACACGTTCGCGACCGTCGCCGCGTATCCGCCATCGCGCCCGACGATCGCCGCGATCTTCGCACCCACCGACTTCGCAAACTGCAGCGCGGCGACGATATTGGGGCTGACATTGTGCTCGATGTCGCCGCCTCCAACGGAAAAGGCACATACCAGGTCCCCGGCGCGCAAGCGGCTGGATTCCAGAAACGACGCGAGCGATTGCGCCCAGCCGTTGTCATTGATGCTTGCCGTCAGCTCCGAGACGTTGTCGGTCGCCGCGTAGGCTTCGAAACCGCCAAGCCGGCGGAAATCCGCGGCCGCATGCGAACAGTTGGCCGCGCTGCCGCCGACGCCAACGAAGAACACGCGTCCGCCCGCATCACGTGTGGCCACGAGCAAAGTGATCAGCTGCTCGATCGAGCCCTGATCGAGCCGAGTGATGATCTCGATCGTCTCGCGAAGATGGCGCGCGGCGTAGCTCACTGCCGGGCCCTCCCGCCGAGGCGAGCCCGCAGTTCGGCGAGTCCGTTCGGCGATCCGATCTCGAAAAATCGGGTCGGCATTTCCAACGCGTCCAGCTCCCCCTGCGCCGCGAGCTCTTGAAAGACGTCTCCGAGATCGAACGGCTCGGACGCGGGATACATCGCGAACACATCGGCGTGCAGCGCCACCAGCCCGTAGTCGACGTACGAGAACGAACTGTCGTTATCGGCATGCTTCCGGTAACCGGCAATCGCGCCGTTGACAAGGCGCACGTTGCTGCGATCCCACTGATCGTCGTTCTTGACAACAGTGAGGAGCGCTCGGCTTTTGGATTGCAGAAACCTCTCGGCGATGCTCCGGTAGTCGCATTCCAGGTACGAGTCGCCGTACATCACCAGGAACGGGCTGCCGATCGTGGCGATCGCATTGCGGAGCGCGCCACCAGTTCCGAGCGGGCGATCGCCGTCGTAGCAGTAGCTGATCCGGAGGCCGAATCGCTCGCCGTGACCAATCGACTCTTCGATCATGTCTCCCAAGTGGCCCACACACAGCACGACGCGCGTGATTCCTGCTCGCGCGACCAGTTGCAATTGGTGCTCGATGAACGGCCGCCCGGCCACCTCGATCAACGACTTTGGCCTCTGGCGCGTCAGCGCTGCGAGCCGCGTCGCGCGCCCACCGGCGAGGATCGCAACGGGCAGAGTCATGCCGAGAGGACCTTTGTCCCTTCGAAGTCGAAGCGAAACCGTACTTCGTTCAATCCTGCTGCTCTCATCGCCACGCGAAGCTGTTCCGGTCTGTCAGCATAAAACATCAGGAACCCGCCGCCGCCAGCTCCGACGAGTTTGCCGCCAATGGCGCCATTGGCGACAGCAAGGTTGTAGTACTCGTCGATTGCCGGGTTGCTGATGGCCGGCGTCCGCGCGCGTTTGTGCACCCAGTGTTCGTGCAGCAACCGGCCGAAGCGGTCGAGCTCGCCGGCTTCCAGAGCAGTCAAGCTTTGCCGCCCGATCGCTTTGATGCGGTCGAGGTTGGCGACCATCGCATCGTCACTCGCGAGCGTGCGCCGATGCTGATCATCGAGAATCTCGCTGGCGCGTCGTGAGTAACCCGTAAAGAACAACAGCAGGTTTGTCTGCAGCCGACACAGCACTTCGGCCCCAAGTGAAAGCCGCCGAACGGCGACGGTATCATCCGGGTGGAACTCGAAAGACGAGAGGCCGCCATGCGCGGCGATGTACTGATCCTGTTTGCCGACCGGTTCGTGGAGGCGTGCAATTTCCAGCTCGCACGCACGCTCCGCCAGTTCGGCGGCGGTTACCGATTGATTGTGAAAGGCCGCGAGGGCAGCGAGCAGTGCCGTCGTGAAGCTTCCGGAAGACCCGAGGCCGGTGCCGGCTGGAATATCCGCCAGCGTCGTGATCTCGATCTGCGGCGTGGTGGCGGCGTCCATCGTCATGACGAGCGCCTCGCGAACGATCGGATGGCGTACATCGGCGACGTCGTGGGCGTGTTCGAGCTGTGAATATTTCAGGAATATCCCGGGCTGAAACGGCCGTAGAACGGTGACGTAGACGTACTTATCGATCGCCGCCGAGACAACGAAGCCGCCGTGGCGTTTGTAATAGGACGGCAGATCGGTGCCGCCTCCTCCAAGCGAGATCCGCAGCGGGCTTCGGACGGTGATCACCCGACCACCCGATGGTCGTAGATGGCTGCGACGGTCTGCAGGCATACGCGGGCTTCCGCGAGTCCGGGGCGCGGTGATCGGCTGGCGGCGATGTCGCGCGTAAATTCCGCGAACTCGACCGCCCAGGACGTATCCGGCCCGGGGTATTCCCACACTTCACTCTGCGGCGGTCCCATCTCCGGGAACATGCGGTGCCACGTGAGCCGCTCGACGCCATAGCTTCCGCCCAGCCCCTCCACGTGCAGCTTGCCCAGGCGTCCGTAAATCTCGAGGGAGAAAAGGTTCTTCCATTCTGACGCGCTCACATGAAGAAACGCCGTTTTCCCGTTGGCGGTGCGCAGCGTCAAAAACGCGTTGTCGTCGACCGGCATGTTCCAGAAGAACGTATCGGCGAACCCGTCGACTTTGGTGAAGGCGTCCCCAAGAAACCATGATGCGAGATCGATGAGATGCACACCCTGATCGATCAACGCACCGCCGCCGGACAGCTCCGGGTCGGCTCGCCACTCGCGATCGTATCCGACACGCCCGCCGTGGCCGTAGCGCCCTCGAACGAACATCAGCGGACCGAGTTCTCCCGCGTCGACGATCTGTTTGGCACGCGCCAGCGCTGGATGGTAGCGGTGGTTGAACCCGACGCGGACCAGCCGGTGAGCGGCGCGCGCGTCGCGCTCAACGCCGGCCAGCTCCAAGAGCGTGCGCGCTGCCGGCTTTTCCAGGAGTACGTGGCATCCTCGCTGCAGCATTTGGGTCGCCGTCTCCGCCAGCGCATCATGCGTCGTGCTCACGATGGCAACGTCAATCGCCATCCGCGGGTCCAGTTCGGTGACGCGAGCAACCGCGAGGCACCCGTGCGCCGTGGCCGCCAATTGTTGTGCGCGTGATAGCTCGGTGTCGACGCAGGCAACCAATTCAGCGGTGCCAAGCGCGCGACTGCGCTTCGTACCGACGGCGCCACAGCCGACGATGGCAACACGAAGTGCGTTCACCGCTTGTCCCAGTCCCTCTGGCGATCCGCCGCGGTGATGCGCCGCACGGTGTAGACATCACTCGACTGGATCTCGGTGAGGCGCTCGGGAATCGTCTCCCATGAATCCCACGCCGCGCTGATCAATCTGCCGGTCAAGCCGTCGCTGGCGGATGAACCCAGAAAGACGGCGAGCCTCGCGGCGCGCTCCAATGGGGTGGCGCCACCTGCTTTCAGTTGAGTCATCCGCGCGTGAAACGCTTCGCCGACTGCAGCCGGCCCCGCTTCGAGGACGCGATCCAGCATTCGTGTGTGGAGCGGGCCGGGCGCGATGGCATTGACGTCGATGGCGAACTCGGCGACCTCCTCAGCCAGCGATTCCGCAAAACGGACGACCGCGGCTTTCGCCGACGCATACGCGGTGATCCGCGGCAACGGATTGGCCGCGCCGCCGCCGGACACCTGGACGATCTTTCCGTAGCGGCGACGTTTCATGTGCGGCAGTACCTCTCTGGCAGGCAGCACGGAACCATACAGATTGATCTCGATCGTCCGCTTCCACTCCTGCCAGTCGCATTCGTTTAGAGGGCCGAGCGGACCGTAGATCGCGGCGTTGTTCACCAGAATGTCGATCGAACCCCATTTGTCGATGGCGAACGCGACGAATTGCTGCACGTCGCTTTCTACAGAAACATCTCCAGCCATCGTCAAGACGCGGTCCGGTAATTCGGCAACTTCCTCGAGAACGCTTTTGGCGGCTGCGAGGTCGTTCGCCGTCCGGGCCGTAATCAATACCCGTGCGCCGGCGGCCACGTACGCCTCGGCGATGGCCCTGCCGAGGCCCTGGCTGCCGCCGGTGATGATGGCGTTTCGGCCGTCGAGTGATCGGTCTTTCATCTCGACCGTCGTCCAACCGAAAAGTACCGCACCGTCGAATCCCCCGCGAGCGCCAGGCACACACCGTTGGGGTCGACGATAACGCGGCCGCGCATGACGTCCAAGAGCGCCTCGACCGGAATCGCTGCGTATTCGGCCGACGGGGTCATGATGACCAGTGCATCGGCGTCGGCGGCAGCGTCGAGGGCGGACTCGCAGATGTCGACTGCTGGCACCAGTAGGGCAGGGCGGTCCGCCACACTCGGATCATGTGCGGCCACGCGGGCACCTGCCCCCGCGAGGTCGTTGCACAGCGCGATCGCGTCGGACCGTTGCGTCCCGGCGGCCCCTGGCTTATACGTCAGACCCCAAACGGCTATGCGACGATCCGCGACCGTTTCGAATGCGATCTCGATCTGACGCCGGGGCCACGAACGGTGGTGGCCATTGCTGGCGGCGACGCCATCAAGCAGATGGGTCGGCGTACCCGAGCGAGTGCCCGTCGACCGCAGGTATTCGACGTCGCGCGCGAGCGTGCCGCCGGCGTACGCGGTGCCGGGCTGGACATATGCGTGTGCGCCGATGCGCCGATCCGATCGCAGTGCCTGAGAGACTTCTCGAACATCGGCGCCGGTGGATTCGCAGAGGCCGCCGATTTCGTTGATGAGGGCGACCGACGTGGCAAGAAATGCATTCAACGCATGCTTGCTCATTTCCGCCGATTCGGTCCGCATCCAGATGATGCGATCGGCCAGCGGCCCGAACAACTCTCGGATCGCATCCGACGCACCGTTCCGGGTGCCAACCACAATCCGTTCCGGCGAACGGAATGTGGCGAGCGCATTGCCGACGCGCAGGTTTTCGGCTACGTACGCGAACTCGACTGGCCGGCCGCAGTGGACACGCTGGTATTCCGCTTCGAGGGTACGTGTCGACCCCACCGGCAATTGTGCGGAGATCACGACCGTGGTCTGGCTCTCGAGATAGGGAAATATCGAGGTAATCGACGTGAGTATCGGCTCGACATCGGGCTGATCGCGTCGGTCGATCGGCGTGTCGAACGCGCACCAGAGCAACTGCGTCGCCTTGAACGCCTGAGAGATGTCGAGGCATGTTCTCAAGCGGCCCGACGCCACTTGTTCGGAGACCAATACCGCCAGACCCGGTTCGCCCAGCGGCATCACGCCACTTGCGAAGGCCTGCATCCTGTCCGGATCCGGATCGAACGCGACGACATCATGGCCGAAGGCGGCAAGGCATACGGCCGTCACCACTCCTTGATGCGACAGGCCAACCACGCAGACCTTCACGGCCGCGAGTCCAGCAGATGGCGTTGCTCGACGAGGTAGTCGACCGTCTTGATCACCGCGTCTTTGATCGAGACGCGCGGCACCCAGCCAAGCGCCCTCAGCTTTGAGGTGTCGAGGAAGATGAACGGGCTGTCGCCGACCCAACCGCGCGCTCCGCCGCTGTACTCAATTGCGGGCTTCACGTCCAGGCGGTCACTGATCCACCGAACCGAGTCGTTCACCTCCGCATGTTCCGTCGTCCCGACGTTGAAGATGTTCAGGCGCCGTGACGGGCGATCGAGAGCAAGCAGGATGGCATCGATGCAATCGTGAACGTAGACATAGGACTTGCGCTGCCTGCCGTTGCCCAGGACCCGGAGTTGCGACGGATCCGTGAGCAGTGCGCGACAAAAATCGAACACGTGGCCATGTGTGTTTCGCTCGCCGAGCACCGAGACCAGCCGAAAAATGTGCGCTTGAAATCCATACGCCTCGCAGAACGCAGAAATCAGGCCTTCCCCGGCAAGCTTCGATGCGCCGTAAAACGACGTTTGCGTCGGGAACGGTGCGTCCTCAGGAGTGGGGAATACTGAGGGCTCGCCATACACGGAGCCCGTCGACGTGAACACCAGTCGTTGGACGCCGGCCTCGCGCATGGCGCTCAATACGTTGAAGGTACCAACGGTGTTTTGTTGAAGGTCTTTTTCGGGATGGTGCGTGCCGAACCGAACGTCGGCGTTGGCGGCGAGGTGGAATACGACGTCGGTCCCGGCCATTGCCGCACCCAAGCGGACGCGATCCAGCACGTCGCCCTCGATGATGCGGCACCTGTCGCGGGCGCCGTCCAGAAAGTCCCGTCGGCCGGTGGAGAAGTTGTCGAACACCACGACGGAGTAGCCACTGGCTGCGAGGCGATCGACGAGGTGGCTTCCGATAAATCCGGCGCCGCCGGTCACAAAGGCGCGCATGACACGGTGAGTTTACGAGGAAACAGGCTGACTGGGGTCGCGGCTGGTGTTGGCGGCGCCCAGCCGATGGGACGCCGTGATCGGTCGCGAGCCTAGGCTGACACACCACGGGCACTGGCGTGATTGGCCAGAAACCACGAATACGTCTGCTCGATGCCCTCGCGCAGGCCGATCCGGTGCCGCCATCCCAGTGCGTGCAGGCGCGACACATCGAGCAGCTTTCGCGGCGAGCCGTCCGGTTTCGACCGGTCGTAAACGATCGTCGCCGCAGGATGGACGATGTGCCGCACCAGGTCGGCCAGGTCGGCGATCGACACGTCTTCGCCGGTGCCCACGTTGACGTGCATCGCGTCGCTGTAGCGGCTCATCAAATAGACGCACGCATCCGCGAGGTCGTCGACGTGGAGGAACTCGCGCCGCGGCGAGCCTGTGCCCCACACTATGACCTCGGTCCGTCCCTCTTCCTTCGCATCATGAAACTTGCGAATCATGGCGGGCAGCACGTGAGAGCTGGTCAGATCGAAGTTGTCGTTAGTGCCATACAGATTGGTCGGCATCGCTGAAATGAAGTCGTCGCCGTATTGCGTCCGGTACGCCTGGCATAGCTTGATACCGGCGATTTTGGCGACGGCGTACGCTTCGTTGGTCGGCTCGAGCGGACCATTCAGCAGCTCTTCTTCCCTCATCGGCTGTGCGGCCAGCCTCGGGTAGATGCAGGAACTGCCCAGATACAGCAGCTTCCTGACACCGAACAAGTGAGCGGAATGCACGACCGTGGCGTGAATCATCATGTTGTCGTAGATGAATTCCGCCGGACGCGTCGAATTCGCGAGAATGCCGCCCACCGTCCCGGCGACGAGATAGACGTATTCCGGGCGGTTGGCTCGAAACCAGTAGTTGACGGCGGCTTGATCGCGAAGATCGAGTTGATCGCGCGATGCGGTCAGCACGTTCGTATTCCCGGTTTCGTGCAGCCGTCGAACGATCGCGGATCCGACGAGTCCGCGGTGACCGGCGACGAAGATGCGTGCGTGTTTCTGCGTCATGCGCGCGTAGGGCTGAAAGCTTATCAAACCAGGTGTCGCGATTCGCTTACCGCGAGTCGTGGCGAGCACGTCATCGCGATCGAGCGATCCGACATGGTTCGCAGCTGCCGGCCGTCATGCCTGGCGTGAGCCGATTTTTCATCAAAAAGCGCATTACCAGTCAGGACGGGCAAGATGGATAGAATTTCATGGGTTTTCACTATTTTACTGATCGCCAGCTCGGCCTTTGCGCAGCAGGCCCCGGATCATCCTCGTTGGGACGCCGGAGTCACCGCTGGCCCCTTCTGGTCCAACCCGGCGCCGCCTGATTCATTCAACTACGACGACTGGTATTTCGAGGGCCGTTATGCCGCTTCGATCGGACGCTACTGGACCACCCACCTGAAGACCGAGCTCGAGGTCGCAACCAGCGGCGAAGGCCACCGTTACGTGATGCGACACGCCAACGTGCCGGGCGTGCCGGCGTACTACCCGATCACATCCGAAGAGTACTTCCGGCTTCAGCAGGTATCGGGTCGCATGATGTGGCAGTTCGGCGAGAACTCCTGGGTGCATCCCTATGTGTTTGGCGGCGTGGCGCTCGACATCGAACGGAAACGCGCGCAGCTGCCCGAACAGTTCTTTCATACGACCAACGACCCGCGCGTAGCGCCGACCCGCATCCTGATCACGCCGCGAGTGCAGATCGGGCCAGAACACAGTTACCGCGCAGCGGCGATCGCCGGCATCGGCACGAAGGTCTACATGACGCCCAACGCATTTTTCAACGCGGCGTTCGTCACGTCGCATAACGCAACAGCGCGCGCCGCCGCGTTGACGGCGGGGCTTGGCGTGGACTTTTGATTCAGCTTTCAGCTCTCAGTCTTCAGTTCAGGAGTTTGCCATGCGCACAGTGACACTCGGCATCATCCTTTCCGTGCTCTCGTTCACGACCGCATACGGGCAGGAGGCCAGCGACTGGCGGGCGGTGGCGCACGGGATTCCATTGGGATCGCGCGTCAGGATTGAGCGGCTCGACGGCGCTCGCGTGAGCGGCACGCTGATGCGCGCTGACGCGAATTCCGTCACCGTCAAGAAGAACACGCGCCGGCCGGAGCCGGCGGTCACGATTCCATTCGAGCAGGTCGGCAAGATCGAGCGTGCGAAAGAGGGCGGCTTCAGCATCGGTAAGGCGATCGCCGTCGGTGCCGGCGCAGGCGCGGGCGCGATGCTGACCTTGATCCTGTTCGCGATGCAGCTCGATTAACCGACGTCGGCTGGCGACAGATGGACATCCGCGGGCAAGTCGTGCGTCGCGCGCTTGCCGAGCAGCGATTCGTACTGCTCAGCCGGAATCGAGCCGGTACCGGGCCGCTTCACCCACAAGTTCTCTTTCGTGAGCGGCTCACCGGCCTTGATCGGCGCGATCGTCACCACGGTCGCAAAGGCGAAATCCATCGTCACTTGCTCTTCACGGGCGGGTGCCTTGGTCCCGCCAAGCTCGGTGTGCAGCGTGCGACTCGACTCGATCAACTCGCGGCACGCCTGTTCGTCCATCGAACAGACGATGTCCGGCCCAGGCCGGTCCATGCGATCGGTGAAATGCCGTTCCAGGATCGACGCACCGAGTGCGACGGCGCCGAGACACGCGATGTTGTCGGTCGTGTGGTCGGAAAGCCCGACCACCGCGCCGGGAAATGCCCGCGCCATTTCGACCATCGCACCAAGGCGCACCAGATGCGGCGGCGTCGGATACAGGTTCGTGGTGTGCATCAAGGCGTACGGCACGTTCGCCGACTCGAAAATGGCGATCGCCTTGCGAATGCTCTCGATCGTATTCATCCCCGTGCTGAGGATGATCGGCTTGCCAAACGCCGCAACGTGCTTCAGCAACGGATAGTTGTTGCACTCGCCGGAGCCGATCTTGTACGCCGGCACGTTCATCTGCCGCAACCGATCCGCCGCCGCGCGCGAGAACGGCGTCGAGATGAAAATCATCCCTTTCGATTCGACGTATTGCTGCAGGCGTACTTCGTCCGCGGCCGACAGCGCGCAACGCTGCATGATCTCGTAGATCGAGACGTCGGCATTGCCCGGAATCACCTGCCTGGCCGCGCCGCTCATCTCGTCTTCGACGATGTGTGTCTGATGCTTGACGACTTCGACGCCGGCTCGAAACGCTGCGTCGACCATCTCGAAGGCCGTACGGAGGCTACCCTCGTGGTTGATGCCGATCTCCGCGATGACGAGCGGCGGATGAGCGGGTCCGACCTTGCGGCCGCCGATCGTGATTTCAGGAGGCATCGGCAGGCAATGAGCCGTCAGGCCGAGGGGCCGACAGCGCGGAGCATGAAGAACTGCTCGATCAAGTCTCTCAGCTCCGAAATCGACTTGCACGTGTTCACGCCGATGCGGAACTGCGCGCCGCCTTCGAAGCCTTTGGTATACCAGGAGCACAACGCGCGAATCTTGTTGATAACCCAACGTTCGCGGCCGACCGCCACCGCCAAATTGGCCCCTTGGCCGCTTGGCCCGGCCCATTGGCCCGTCAGCCCGTTGGCCCCTTGGCCCCTTCGCCCCTTCGCCTCTTGGCCCATTGGCCCATCGGCCCATTGGCCCATCAGCCTGTTGGCCCCTTCGCCCATTGGCCCGTTGGCCCATTGGCCCATTGGCCCATCACCGGCGTTCTCGGCGAGAAGCAGCTCCACGTAGTCCAGCAGAAACTGGCCGCGGTCCTCGTGCGTGATCGTGCGCGCCTGGCGCCCCGCCATCAGATCGCGCGCCTGCGCCAGGATCCACGGGTTGCGCAGCACCCCGCGGCCGACATACACGCCGCTGACACCGGAGTTCATTCGATTGACGATGTCTTCGGGCTCGATGCAGTCGCCGGAACCAAATACCGGGATGGTGACGGTGCGGGCAATTTCCGACACGAAATCCCAGTCGGCAGTGCCGCTGTAGCTTTGCTTGGCGGTGCGTCCATGGATCGCGATCGCCCTGGCACCGGCATCCTCGACACGCTTCGCCAGGTCGCCCGCATTCAGTTCGTCGTCGTCCCATCCCTTGCGCATCTTCACGGTGACGGGAATTTTCACCGCCTTCGACATGGCCGAAATGATCCCGGCGGCGTGCGCGGGCTCTCGCATCAAGCTGCAGCCGGCGTTGTGCTTGGCGATTTTCGGGACGGGACAGCCCATGTTGACGTCGACGATGTTCGCGCCCATCTGCTCGACGACGCGCGCCGCTTCGGCCATCTTCGCGGGATCGCCGCCGAAGATCTGAATCGACACCGGGCGCTCCTCCTCGGTGTATTCGGCGTACTCGAGCGTCCGATCGATACCGCGAATCAGTCCCTCGCTGCTCACCATCTCGGAGACCACCAGCCCGCAGCCGCCCTGTCGCTTGACGAGACGCCGGAACGCCGTATCGGTCATGCCCGCCATGGGCGAGATGACAAATGGCGATTCGAGTTGGACGGGCCCGATCTTGGTGGTCATTGTGTTGCCTAGCTCCCTGGCTCCCTGGCTCCCTAGCTCCCTAGCTCTAATATGCCTTCACATCCGCGGCGTCTACCTCCACGGAGACGGCCTGCCCGATCAAATCCACCGATAGGATCAGCCGCGCGTGCGCGCCCTTGCGGACCAGTCGTCCGACCACGCCTTTGAGCGGCCCGTGCGCGACACGAACCAGGTCGCCTTCCTTGATCAACGGCACCGGATCGAAGGCCAGCTCGCTGTCGACCAGCGTCCGGATGCTGTCGATCTCTTCGTCGGGAATCGGCGACAGCACACCGTTGTTGCTGATGATCTGCACCACGCCGTCGACCTTCAGAATGCCGACGCGCTCGTCCGGCACGAATCGCGCGAAGACGTAGCCGGGAAACAGCGGCCAGTCGATTTTTTTCTTACGATCCTTCCAGCGGCTCCATTTGCCGATCGTCGGCAGGAATACGTCGACGGCGGCCTTTTTCGACAGCTGGTCGCGAACGATTTTCTCGTGACGGGAACGCGTCCAGATCGCAAACCAGGAAGGATCCATTCAGCGCGATGCTTCCTCTTTCAACCCGACTTCATAGGCCTTCTTGATCTCGTCGTTCTTCCAATCGATGATCGCTTCGGCGCGCAGCCGCGTGATGAACTTCTGATACTCGCCCTGACGCTTGCTGTTGGCGATCTTATCGGCAATGTCGGCACGCGCATCCTCGAACGTTCGCGTCGTCGAATCCTGCAAGTTTTCAATCTTGATGATCTGATAGCCGCGGGTCGTGCGCAGGACCGGGGTGACGTCGCCGGTTTTCAAGCCGGCGATCGCTTTCTGCAGTTCTTCGGACAAGTCGGTTTTCGCAATCGGGCCGACGAGGCCGCCGTTGGCCTTCGACCCTGAATCGGAGTAATCAGCCGCAAGGCGCGCGAACGGTTCGCCTGCGAGGATCTTCGTGCGCACGTCCTCGGCCTTGGCTTTCGCCTCGTCGTCTTGCGCGACGTTGACGCCCTGGGCTGTCACGGGAACGTTGACGGTGATTTCTCGCAGCGTCACCTGGGGCGTGGTGCCGAATTCGTCCTTATGCGCTTCGTAATACGCGCGCAGTTCGGTGTCGGTAACCTGCAGCTTGGCCATCACCTCGTTCTGCTGCACCTGCTGCACCAGCATGGTGCGTTCGAGCTGGCGGCGCAGGTCGGCCATCGTCATGCCTTCCTGCTTGAGGGCGGCCTGCAGCTCCTCGTCGGTTTCGATCTTGTTTTCCTTCTTGATGTTTTCGACGATGCTGTTGAAGCGCTCGGTGTTCATGGAGTAGCCGAGCTCCTTGCCGCGCTGCACCATCAGCAGCTCGTCGACGGCGCCGACGATGACCGACGGCGTCACTTCGGCGAGCGCTTTCTGGAGGGCCGCTTCGCTATCGGGACGCAGATTCGGATTGGACTGCCGGAGCGCGGCAATCTGCCGGCCTTCGAGGTCCGTCTTGGTGATGATCTCGCCGTTCACTTTGACGAGAACCTGCTCGATGATCTGCCCTTGTTCGGCGGCAAGGCCGGAGCGGCCAGCGCCGAGGAAGCACATCAGAACAACGGCGGGCACTGCGGTAAATCTGTAGTTCATTGGAATCTCTTATTATCAGGCCAAACCGGCCGACGGGCCAGCGGGCGGCAGGCTCTCAGGTCGACAGGTCTTCCAGCAGAGCCGTCACCTTAGTTAGGACTCCATCGGGCGCCCGCGGGTCTTCCGGCGTAGCCTTGAGAATCTCAGCCTTCGTGAATCCGGGCGTGACTTCGCCGGCGGTAGCCCGAGCGACCCACCACGATGGTTTTCGCTGAATTTTCGCAGACACGGGTTTACGTTGCCGGTTCCCAGCGGCCGGCTCCCGGCTCGCAACCCCTGGCTCCCGGCTCGCAAGTCCTGGTTCCCGGATCGCAACTCCTGGTTCCCGGCTCCCGGTTCCCGGCTCCCGGTATTTCAAGTCGAGCTTGATTGAATTCGGCGGCATCAGCTGGAGATCGCTACGGTCCTGCACGAGCGCGATGACGTTCGTCAGATCGACCTTCGTCTTCTGGCGGAACTTGATCACGATCATCGATTCCGCGCGATCGATGGTTTCGACGCCAAGTGCATCGGCCATTACGCGGATGCGAGCGAAGTCGGCCAGGTTCAACACGGCGGTCGGCGGCGGGCCGTACCGATCGCGCACTTCGTCTACGATGCGGCCGATCTCGTCTTCGCTGCGGGCGCCGGCCATGCGCCGGTAGATCATGAGGCGCTGATTCATGTCGGGCACGTATGACTCGTCGAGGCGGAAGTCCACCTTCAGGTTGACCGTCGCTCGAACATCGTCTTCGAGGTCTTCACCCTTCAGCTCGCGGATGGTCTCTTCGAGGAGTTTCATGTACATCTCGAAGCCGACTGCGTCGATCTGCCCGCTCTGTTCGCCGCCGAGCAGGTTGCCGGCACCGCGAATCTCGAGGTCCAGCGCCGCGACGCGGAAACCGCTGCCGAGATCGCTGAATTCCTTGATCGCCGACAGCCGCTTGCGGGCCACTGGCGACAGGGCCTCTTCCGGCGGGATCAGCAGGTAGGCGTAGGCGGCGCGATCGCTCCGCCCGACGCGGCCGCGCAACTGATACAACTGCGACAGGCCGTAGCGATCGGCACGATTGATGATCATCGTGTTGGCGTTCGGGATGTCGAGGCCGTTCTCGACAATCGTCGTGGCCAGCAGGATGTCGTACTTGTGCGCCATGAAGTCGAGCATCGCCCGCTCCAGCGCGTCCTCAGCCATCTGGCCGTGGCCGATCACCACACGCGCGTCCGGCAGCAACCGCTGCAGCAGGTTGCCCATCGAGTAGATCGATTCGACCCGGTTGTGAACGAAATACACCTGGCCGCCGCGCTCCATTTCCTGGCGAATCGCACTGACGATGACCTTCGAATCGAACTTGACGACATTTGTCTGGATGGCGAGTCGATCCTTAGGCGGGGTCTCGATGACGGACATGTCGCGGATGCCGACCAGCGACATGTTCAGCGTCCGCGGGATCGGCGTCGCGGTCATCGTCAACACGTCGACCTTCTTGCGCATCTGCTTGATGCGTTCCTTGTGCGCCACGCCAAAGCGCTGTTCTTCGTCGACCACGAGCAGGCCGAGATCCTTGAACTGGACGTCCTTCGAAAGCAGGCGATGCGTGCCGACGATGATGTCGAGACGTCCGGCAGCCAGGTTGTCGAGCGCCTCCTTGATCTCCTGCCGGGTTCTGAACCGGCTGATCATGTCGATCTTCGCCGGGAACGCCGCAAACCGATCGCGCAGGGTCTTGAGATGCTGCGCGGCAAGGATCGTCGTCGGCGCGAGGAAGGCGACCTGCTTGCCATCCATGACCGCCTTGAAGGCAGCGCGCATGGCGACTTCGGTCTTGCCGTAGCCGACGTCGCCGCACAACAGGCGATCCATCGGCGTCGGCGATTCCATGTCGCGCTTGATGTCGGCGATGGCGGTGGCCTGATCGACGGTGAGGTCGAACTCGAAGGCGTCTTCGAACTCCTCCTGCCAGTGCGTGTCCGCCCCGAACGCGTGACCCGGGACCGCTTTGCGCGCTGCGTAGAGCTTGAGCAGCTCTTCCGCCATGTCGCGCATCGCCTTCTTGACCTTGCTCTTGGCCTTTTCCCAGGTGGTGCCGCCAAGGCGATCGAGCGGCGGCTTCGTGCCGCCGGTGTACTTCTGGATCAGGTCGAGCCGCTCGACGGGCACGAACAACTTTGCGTCCGCGTGATAACGCAGCTCGAGAAACTCCTGCACGACGTCGCCGCCGGCGACCGAGATCTGCTTGAGGCCGACGAATTGACCGATGCCGTGATCGACGTGAACGATCAAGTCTCCAACCTTCAGGTCGCGCAGATCGGAAAGAAATGCCGCTGACGCCGAGCGCTTCCTGCCGGCGCCCGTTTTGCGCCGCTCTTCGTCGAAAACGTCGGTCTCGGCGTAGATCAGTAGCGGCTGACTTTCAGTGGCGCGGGCGCGAAGCCTGAAGCCCTTCGACAGCCAGCCTTCCGCGACCATGACTGCGCCACGCACGACATCGCCGGCGTCGGTGGCCATCACGGCTCGAACGTCGTAATCCTTCAGCAGTTCGACCGTGCGCTCGGCACGGCCGTGTGAACCAGCGACAAACACAACGTGATCGCCGCTGGCCTGAGCGGCACGAATGTCATTGATCCAGTCGGGGATGCGGCCGTGAAATACGGCGGCGGGTGTCACGGATAGAGCGACGTGTTCGCCGAGAGTGGCAACCGCCTCGCCGTCCCCGTCATCGAGTGAAAGCTCTTCGAGAATGACCGCGTTCTTCAGTTCCGAGAGCACCTCGTCTTCCGTGAGCATGAGAGCGGCCGGCGCGGGAGGCTCAGGCCCGCGCGCCCGTTCGAGTGCATCCGCGTACGACGCGCCAATCTGCTGCCACGCGGTCTTGAGGTGGCTTTCGACATCGGTCCGCTCGGACAGCCAAACCTGGGAGTTTCCAGTCCGGAGATACTGAAACAGATGCGACGGGTAGGACAGTTCGGAGCTCTCACGAACCGGGACAATCCCGAAGCGGTCGAGCGTTTCGATGGAGCGCTGCGTGCCGGGATCGAAGCGCCGGACCGATTCGACGGTGTCGCCGATGAACTCGATTCGGATCGGGAGCTCTTCGCCGGCCGGGAAGATGTCGAGAATACCGCCGCGGCGGCCAAATTCGCCATGTGCGTCGACAGGGTCGGCCGGCTCGTAACCGCCCATCACCAGGACATTGGTGAGCTCGTGCGGATCGATCTCGACGCCGGGTTTGATCTCGCAGGACGCCAACAGCAGCGATGCCGGCTCCGGCAGCTTCGTCAGTAACGCTGCAGCCGAGGCGACGATCACCCGTGGTCCTACCGACCGCGACGAAGCACCCAAGGACCGCACGCTGGCAATCGCGTGCAACGCGCGCGCGCGTGCCGACGCCACCTTCAGATGCGGCTGGAAACCTCGGTACGGATCGACCTGCGTAGAAGGAAATGGCAGAACCTGCCGCTCAACAGCAGTGGCCGCCGAACCTTCGATCGCTGACAGGAAGAAACTGATATCGGCACATGCCGTATCGATCTCGGCGTCAGTGGGAACGACGTAGAGGATGATGCCGTCGGCGATGCGTTTGGCGCCGGCCGCGACCGCCATCGCGCGTACAGGGGCGGTTGCGCCGCTGACCTTCCGGAGGGGGGATTGCAGGCCCGTTTCGCGGAGTACCCCCGTCAGCAGCGACCGTAACGCGAGAGACGGAGCGGTCGCCATACCCGAACCTACGATCTTACTGCCTTCAGCCTCGGCAGCTTTCAGCTATCAGTTATCAGCTTTCAGCTTTCAGGATCTTATTCTCGCGATTAGTGAAGTCGTTGAATAGCCTTCGGCGAGGGGAATGCGCACCACGCGACCGCCTCGCGCCTCGACGATGTCGCGGCCGACGATGTTGTGTTCGCCCCAGTCGGCGCCTTTGACGAGGATGTCGGGCTGCAGCGCCGAGATGATCTCGTGCGGCGTTGCTTCGTCGAACACCACCACGGCGTCGACGCAGGCCAGCGCCTCGAGCACTTCCGCGCGTTCGTGTTCCGGGTTAACCGGGCGATCCGGCGCCTTGCCCAGCGCTCGCACCGAGCGATCGCTGTTGATACCTACGATCATCAGGTCGCCAAGCGCGCGCGCATCCTTCAGATAGCGAACGTGACCGGGATGCAGAATATCGAACACGCCGTTCGTAAACACAACGACGCGGCCCCTTGCCCGCTCTCGTGCTACGAATTCAACTGCAGCGTCTCGCGTCATGAACTAGTAGCCAGTAGGCGGTAGCCGGAAATCCTAACGGCTCCCGGTTTCCGGCTCCCGGTTCCCGGAGAGCTTTATCCCGCCCTCGAACAACCAGTGATGATCGGGGCGATAGATCCCGACATCGCGGATTCGCGACTTCACGCGGAACGTGTACAGCAGGCGATGATAGTCGTACGGGTAGCCATCCGCCTTGTGCGCGGCGAGGTCGAGCCGATAGGTGCCTTCGACCAGATCGAGGTGATCGATCAGGAACGTCACCACGCCCGAACCTTCGATTTCAGTTGGCTGAAACTCTTCGAGGTTGGTGTTCGTGCCGTAGACGCAGACGTTGTCGGCGTTGAACAAGCCCAAGCCAAACACGAAGTCGGTGATTTTTTCCTTGGCGGTCACTTCCATCCGCACCGAGATGGGATCGCCGCTCTGGAACACATGCCCGGCTTCGCCGTCGGGGCCGGTCAGCGTGACGTTGGTAATTTCGATTTCGCGCGTGCCCCATCGGCCTTCTTCCGAGCGAAACCCGTCCTTTGGCCCCGATTCCTCCGACGACCCCGGACCCTCGCCGCTGTCGATGGAGGACACGGAGGGCTCGGGCTCCTTGGCTTCCTGCATCTCTTTGGCGACGGCCGCCAGCCTCGCCGCTTCGGCCTTGGCGAGCTCGTCCTCTTCGATGTCCTCGACGTCCATGATGTACGCCGCGACCACGCGCTTGGGATCGCCTTCGCCCTTCGTCAAGCCATGGTCCAGCCAATGCGCGACATCACAGAACTTCTCGACCAGGTCGAGGGAATGCGTGACCAGGAGGATCGACTTGTTCCGCCGCCGGAACTCCGCGAACTTGTCGAGGCACTTGTGCGTGAAGCCCTGGTCGCCGACGGCCAGCACCTCGTCGACGAGCAGCACATCGGGGTCGACGTGCACGGCGACCGCGAAGCCAAGCCGCATGTACATCCCGGATGAATAGGTCTTCACCGGCGCATCGATGAAGTCCTGCATTTCGGCGAACTCGACGATCTCGTCGAAGCGCCGCTTGATCTCGCCCTTGGTGAGACCCAGCATGATGCCGTTGATGAAGATGTTCTCGCGTCCGGAGATTTCCGGGTGGAAACCGGCGCCGAGCTCGATCAGCGCCGAGATGCGGCCGTCCACCTTGACGTCGCCCTGCGTGGGCCGCGTGATGCCGGCGACGCACTTGAGCAGCGTGCTCTTGCCGGATCCGTTCCTGCCGATCACGCCATAGGTGCAGCCTTTCGGCACCTGGAACGACACGCCGCGCAGTGCCTGGAACGTCTCGTCCGGGCGCAGATCGCCGAGCAGGCTGCCGTCGAGGATCGCTGACTTCAGCGTAGCAAACTGCTTCTTCCGCGCGTACTTGCGGTAGACCTTCGACACGTTGATGACGTCGATGGCAGGCGTCATCACTCCCACCCCTGGAAGAACACGAAGGACGCTTTTCTAAAGACGGTTGCCTCCACGCGGCAAGTATGCATTTAGAAATCCAGCTCCGTGATCTTCGTGTCTTCGTGGCCAACAGACGTCGCCGTCATACTTCCTCGGCAAAGCTGTCCCTCAGTCGATCGAAGATGAAATAGCCGCCGAAGAACAATACCAGTGACAGGACGCCGACGAGCGCCAGGTATTTCTGGTGGCCGAGCGGGCCCTCGAAGAACATCGCTTGCTGGTACGACCGCATGATGTGCGTCATCGGGTTGAGGTTGAGGATCCAGGCCATGTCCGCGGGCGCGAGGTGCAGCGGATAGATGATCGGCGTCGCGAAGAACCACAACGTCAGCACGTTGCCGATCAGGTCCTTGAGATCGCGGAAGTGGACGGTCATCGCCGCCAGCAGCAGCGCCAGTGCGACGGTGAACACGAGCTGCACCAGCACAATCACCGGGAACCACAAGACCTCCGCGATGCTGACCGGGCGCTGGTAATAGATCAGGAACGCGATCAGGATCGGCAGGCCGAGGAAGAAGTGCACCATGTTCGCGAGCACGGTCACGATTGGCAGCACTTCCGCGGGAAACAGCACCTTCTTGATCAGATTGCCGCCGGCGATGAGCGTGTTGGACGACTCGAGCAGCGACGACGAGAACCATGTCCATGGCAGGATGCCGCAGAACATGAACAGCGCGTACGGCTCCATCTCCGCCGGATGGATGCCCGGCATCACCTTCGTGAACACGAAGGTGTAAATCAACAGCAGCAGCAGTGGATTGAAGAACGACCAGAAGAAGCCGAGGACCGAACCGCGGTAGCGTGCCTTCAGATCGCGGACGACCAGCGTCTGGATCAGTCCGCGGTATCGGAGGAGTTTGGCGAGGTTTCCAAACATCAGGGCCCCAGACCCTTACGCACCCCTTCGACTCTCGGCCTGGAGCTGCTGCAACGTCCGCAGCATGGCGAGCCGCGCGCGCTCGAAATCAATCTCGTGCGGCACAGCGCCCATTACTTCTTCCGCGCGCTTCATGCCCGCCTCAGCGCGTTCCTGATCGAGGTCCTCGGCGCGCTCCGCGACCTGGGCGAGCACCGATACCGACTCGGGCAACACCTCGACGAACCCCACCGACACCATCAGGAAATGCTTCTCGCCGCCCTGGCGGTACCACATCGCGCCGGTCCGCAGCGCCGTGAAGAACGGCGTATGTCCGGGGAGGACGCCGAAGTCGCCTTCGATGCCGGGCAAGGACACCTCGTCGACCTCCTGGGAAATCGACTGGTCGGGCGACACGATGTGTAGCGTCAGCTTCGTTGGTAGTGGCATGTCTTCCCTTGGCCCCTTGGCCTATTGGCCCCTTGGCCCATCGGCCCATCGGCCCATTGGCCTATCGGCCTATTGAAGCGTCTTCGCCTTCTCGAGCGCTTCTTCGATCGAGCCGACCAGGTAAAACGCCTGTTCCGGCACGCCGTCGTGCTTGCCGTCGACGATCTCCTTGAAGCCCTTGATCGTATCGGCAATCGGCACGTACTTGCCTTCGAGACCCGTGAACTGCGCGGCGACGAAGAACGGCTGCGACAGGAACTTCTGGATCTTGCGGGCGCGCGCGACGGTGAGCTTGTCTTCTTCCGACAATTCGTCGATGCCGAGAATCGCGATGATGTCCTGAAGATCCTTGTAGCGCTGCAGGATCTGCTTGACCGAGCGCGCGACGTTGTAATGCTCGTTGCCGATGACGCGCGGATCGAGGATGCGCGACGACGAGGCGAGCGGATCGACCGCGGGATAAATGCCCAGCTCCGCAATCTGCCGCGACAGGTTCGTCGTCGCATCCAGGTGCGCGAACGTCGTGGCCGGCGCCGGATCGGTGTAGTCGTCCGCGGGGACGTAAATCGCCTGCACCGAGGTGATCGAGCCCTTCTTGGTCGATGTGATGCGTTCCTGCAGCTGGCCCATCTCCGACAGCAGCGTCGGCTGATACCCGACGGCGGACGGCATGCGGCCGAGCAGCGCCGAGACTTCGGAGCCCGCCTGCGTGAAGCGGAAAATGTTGTCGATGAACAGGAGCACGTCCTTGTTCTCGGCGTCGCGGAAGTACTCGGCGACGGTCAGCGCCGTCAGGCCGACGCGCAGCCGTGCGCCTGGCGGCTCCGTCATCTGCCCGTAGACCAGCGCCGCCCGCGACTTCTCCATCTCCTTGATGTTGACGACGCCCGACTCCTGGAATTCCAGCCAGAGATCGTTGCCTTCACGCGTCCGTTCGCCGACGCCGCCGAACACCGACACACCGCCGTGTTTCATGGCGATGTTGTTGATCAACTCCATGATGATCACGGTCTTGCCGACGCCGGCGCCGCCGAACAGCCCGATCTTGCCGCCCTGCAGGTACGGTTCGAGCAGGTCGATGACCTTGATGCCGGTCTCGAACATCTTGAGCTCGGTCGACTGCTGCTCGAGCGTCGGGGCGGGGCGATGAATCGGCCACCGCTCTTTCGAGTTCACCGGCTGATCGGGAAAGTCGACCGGCTCGCCGAGCACGTTGAGCACGCGCCCGAGCGTCGCGGGGCCAACCGGCACCGAGATCGCCGCGCCGGTGTCGATCACGTCCATGCCGCGCTGCAAGCCGTCCGTCGGCTTCATCGCCACGGTGCGAACGCGGCCTTCGCCAAGGTGCTGTTCGACCTCGGTCACGATGTCGACCTTTTCGCCGGTCGGCAGCGTCGCGACGATACGCAGCGCGTTGTAGACGGCGGGCAGGTAGCCGCCCTCGAACTCGACGTCGATGACGGGTCCGATGACCTGGATGACTTTGCCGACTTTTGTATCTGCAGTTGCTGTAGCCATATGCTCGCTCAATCTGGGCTTGCGTCTTCGAACCCGAAGCCTGAGAGCTGGCGGGCTACGCGAGCTCCCTAGCTCCCTCGCTCCCTCGCTCCCTCGCTCCCTAGCTCCCTAGCTCCCTAGCTCCCTAACCCTACGTTGCCTGTGCTCCTGAGACCACTTCGATAATTTCGCGCGTGATCGCGGCCTGACGCACCTTGTTCATGTAGAGCGTCAGCCGGTCGACCATTTCCTTTGCGTTGCGGGTGGCGCTGTCCATGGATTGCATGCGCGCCGCGTGTTCGGCTGCAGACGACTCGAGGAGCGCGCGCTGAATCTGAACCGCGACGTGCAGCGGCAGTAGCGTGCCGAGCAGCTGCTCGGGATCCGGCTCGAACAAGTAATCGACGGCCCCCGTCGCCGACGCATCCGGCGCCTGCCTCGTCGTCGCCGCGGAGTCGGTGTCCTCAGGGCGCAGCCGGGGAATCGGCAAGAGTTTTTCGATGACGACGCGCTGCGAGATCACCGACCGGAATTCGTTGTAGACGAGATATACCGAACTGATATCGGGGCCGAGAAATTCGCTGATCGCCGTCTGCGCGATCGCCTGCGCGTGAGACCACTTGACGTTCTGGAACAGGCCCACTTCTTCGTATTTCACGTCGAAGCCGCGGCGCATGAAGAAATCGCGCCCCTTGCGCCCGACGAGCGCCAGCGCTACTTCGGCGCCGTCGGCGGTCTTGGGATGGTCGAGCGTGAACTGCAGCGCCGACTTGACGATGTTGGTGTTGAAGCTGCCGCACAGACCGCGATCGGCCGAGATCACGATCAGCAGCGTGCGGCCCGATTCAGGATCGTCGTTGAGCAGCGGGTGCTTGGCGGCGTCGACGCGCGTCGCCAGGTTGTTGAAGACGCGCAGCATCTCCTTCGCGTACGGGCGGCTCCGCAGGATGCGCTCTTGAGCGCGGCGCAGCTTCGACGACGAGACCATCTTCATGGCCTTCGTAATCTGCTGCGTCGACTTGACCGCACGAACGCGGCGCCTGATGTCAATCAGTGACGGCATGAGTATGTGGCTTCAGCCTGCAGCCTTCGGCTAGGCGCGGGCCATTCCGGCGACCGTCTTGAAGTGCTCGCCGAATTCCTTCAACGCGGCTTCGAGGCTGCCCTTGATCGAGTCGTCGATCGTCTTCTTCTCCTTGATCGACGCCAGCACGTTGCCATGCCGGGTCGTCATGAACTTGATCAGCTCGGTTTCGGCCTCGCGGACGCGCGGCACCTCGATGTTGTCGAAGTAGCCGTTGACGCCGGCGTAGATCACCGCGACCTGCTGCTCGACCGGCAGCGGCGAGTATTGCGGCTGCTTCAGGAGCTCCACCAGGCGGGCGCCGCGATTGAGCTGCTGCTGCGTCGCCTTGTCGAGATCGCTCGAGCCGAACTGCGCGAACGCGGCAAGCTCGCGATACTGCGCGAGGCTGAGGCGCAGCGTGCCGGCGACCTGGCGCATCGCCTTGATCTGCGCCGAACCGCCGACGCGTGACACCGAGTTGCCGACGTTGATCGCCGGCCGTACGCCCTGGTTGAACAGGTCGGCTTCCAGGAAGATCTGCCCGTCGGTGATCGAGATGACGTTGGTCGGAATGTAGGCGGACAAGTCGCCGGCCTGGGTCTCGATGATCGGCAGCGACGTCAGCGAGCCGCCGCCCAGCTTGTCGTTCAATTTCGCGGCGCGCTCCAGCAGGCGCGAATGCAGATAGAACACGTCACCCGGATACGCTTCACGGCCGGGCGGCCGGCGCAGCAACAGCGAGATCTCGCGATAGGACTGCGCGTGCTTCGACAGATCGTCGTAAATCAGCAGCGCGTGGCGGCCCGAGTCGCGGAAGTACTCGCCCATCGCGGTCGCCGAATACGGGCTGATGTAGAGCATCGGCGCCGGATCCGACGCGGTCGCGGCGACGACGATCGTATAACGCATCGCGTCGGCCTCTTCGAGCGTGCGCACGACCTGCGCAACCGTCGACTGCTTCTGGCCGATGGCGTTGTAGATGCAGATGACGCCGGTGTCCTTCTGGTTGAGGATGGTGTCGAGCGCGACCGCGGTCTTGCCGGTCTGGCGGTCGCCGATGATCAGCTCGCGCTGACCGCGGCCAATCGGCACCATGCCGTCGATCGACTTCAACCCGGTCTGCATCGGCTCGCGAACCGGCTGGCGATCGACTACGCCCGGCGCGATCTTTTCGATCGGCGCGGTCTCTTTCGTCAGGATCGGACCCTTGCCGTCGATCGGCTGGCCGAGCGCGTTGACGACGCGGCCGAGCATCGCTTCGCCGACGGGCACCGAGATGATGCGGCCGGTGCGCTTGACCGGATCGCCTTCCTTGATTTCGAGATACTCGCCGAGCAGCACCGCGCCGACGCTGTCCTCCTCGAGGTTCAACGCGATGCCGAACACGCCGTGCGGGAACTCCAGCATCTCGCCGGCCATCGCGCGCTGGCAGCCGTGGACGCGTGCGATGCCGTCACCCAGCGATACGACGGTGCCGACTTCGGCCACATCGACGGCGACCGCGAAGCTGCCAATCTGCTCGCGAATGATCTTGGAAATTTCGTCTGCTTTAATCGTCATAAAAAGACCTAGCTACTGGCTACTAATTCCTGCCGCATCCGCTCCAACTGCGTCTTCACGCTGCCGTCGTAGACGGTGCTGCCGATCCTGGCGACCACGCCACCCAGCAATTCCGGATCGACGCTTACCGTCAATTCGACTTTCTTGCCGGTCACCTTCGCGAGGCTGTCTTCGAGCGCTTTGGTTTTTTCGGGCGACAACGGTGCGGCGCTCGTCACTTGCGCGCGGACGATGTTCTGATGCGCCAGCAGCCGTTCGCGGTAGGCCTCGGCCAGATCGGGAAGCAGATTCAACTTGCCGGTGGTCGCGAGCAGCACCAGCATCTTCGTCACCGGCGCGGACAATCCCATCGACCGCGACACCGCTTCCATCAACGACTGCCGCTGCTGATCGGTGACCGAGCCCCGGCTCGAGGCCAGCGCGAGGTCGGGGCTGCCCTTCATCATCGCGACGACGTCCTGGACGTCGCGGTCGACCTGTTGGAGATCGGCCTTCTCCGCGAGGGCGACGTCGAACAGCGCCTTGGCGTATCGGTTGGCCGACGTGCGTAGCGACATCTATCGCTGCTCCTTGACCTGCTGCAGATAGCGATCGACCAGGCGATCCTGATCCGCGGGCGTCACTTCGTTGCGGATTCGCTCGGTGGCGAGCTGCAGCGACAGATCGGCGGCGTGTTCGAGAATTTCCTTCTTCGCGAGGCGCACCTGCAGATCGATCTCGCGGCGAGTCTGCTCGAGCATGCGCTCGCGATCGGCGGCGGCGGCGGCGGCAATGCGCTGCTCCTCGGCCTTGATCTCGTCCGCGCCGCGCGCTCGCAGTGCGCTCACTTCGCCCGGCAACGCCTGCAACTTCTGTTCGATCTGCGCCAGCTGCGACGTCGCCGTGGTCCTCAGCTCGGCGGCTTCGACCAGGTCCTTGCGGATGGTCGCGCTGCGGTTCGCGAGGTATTCCTTGAACGGCTTGTTGAAGAAGTAATAGAGCACGCCAACGAAGATGATGAAGTTGGCGACCGGCCACCCCATGCCGAGCAGCATCTGGCCGAGGCTTTGCGGCGCGTGCGCGCCGCCTTCCGCGGCGAATGCCGTGGCGGGCGCACCCACCGTCGCGATGGCGCACATCGCGACGGTGACCTTGTTCATTAATTCACAAGCGGCGCTGGACGTCGTCATTCGCAAAACCATTGGCACCGTTGTTACTGAGCGGCCCTGCCGAGAACGCGTGACACGATCGCGCCGGCGAGGCTTGCGGCGTCGCGATCGAGCGCAGCGCGCGCATCTTGTGATTCCTGCTGCACACGTGCCGCGGCGGCCGACAATTCCTGCTCCACCGTCGCTCGGGTGGCGGCGAGCAGCTCCGCGCGCTTATCGAGCGCCGACTTGCGCATGTCGTCCATCTGACGATAGACCTCCGCGCGCGCGGCATTCAGTTTCTGATCGTATTCGTTGGCAGCAGCAGTGGCTTTCTGCGCCGCGGACTCGGCGAGCTCGCGCGCGCTGCGAACAGCATGGGCGCGCTCATCGATGATCCGGAGAATCGGCTGAAACACCAGCGTGTTGAGCAGATACGTGCACAACAGCAGGAAGCCGACGACCCAAAGCGTTGTGATATCCGGCGTTAACAAACGTTTTATCGTATCACGGAGGCCACGGGGCGGCTGGGCACCGGCTAAGGACGACGCGGCAGTGACAAACCAGCAAAGAGGTTATTCGGTCAATCAACCAATAGTAAGCTGACTGGCACCCTTCGCCCTGACAGACCCCACGACAACCGCGTCGATTCCGGCGCTCTTCAAGCGCTGTTGGACCTCGGGCACCGCCGCCGCCGACACAGAAATAAGGAGCCCTCCGGAGGTCTGTGGGTCAAACAGCAGGTCCCGGCGTGGACCGTGTCCAGACTCCAACCCAGCCGGCGCGCGGAAGTGAACCCCTGGGAGAAAGTGCTCCTGATTCGTCTTCAAACCGCCGGACATGTTGTTCTCGACGAGCTCGAGCACGCCGGGAATGATCGGCAACGCACGCAACTCGACCTCGATTGTGACGTTGCTCGCCGCCGCCATCTCCGATGCGTGGCCGGCGAAACCAAACCCCGTGATGTCGGTGCACGCGTGAACGCCGTCGATCGCCGCGATCGCGTCGGCCGCTGCTCTGTTGAGCGTGCGCATGTGCGCCACGGCTCGATCGATCAAGTCCTGCGGTGCGCGGCCGAACTTGATCGCGGTGCCGACGATGCCGGTGCCGAGCGGCTTGGTGAGGAACAGCCGGTCACCGGGTTTGGCGCCCGCGTTGGTGAGAATCCGCGCCGGATCGATCGCGCCCGTCACCGCATACCCGAACTTGATTTCACGATCCTGAACGGTGTGGCCGCCAAGTAGTGCGACGCCTGCTTCGCGCAGCTTGTCAAAGCCGCCCCGGAAAATCTGCGCGATGTCGTCGGTATGCAGACCGTCTTGAGGAAATCCGGCGATGGCGAGGGCCGTGACGGGCCGGCCCCCCATCGCGTACACGTCGCTCAGCGCGTTGGCCGCGGCAATCTGACCGTACAGATACGGGTCGTCGACGATCGGCGTAAAGAAATCCACCGTCTGAACGAGCGCGGGCCCACCCTCCCACGCGTACACACCCGCATCGTCCGCAGTCCGGTAGTCGACCAGGATGCGTGGATCAGTCTGGGTTGGTATACCGCTCAGGACCTGAGCGAGCTCGCCGGCTGCGAGTTTGCTCGCTCAACCGGCGCAGCTGACCATCTCGGTCAACCGCCGCCTTTGCTGCAATGTCATATGCCGCCCGCTATTTCCTCTCCATCAGGTATTCGTAGAGTCTCTGCAGCTCGTTTTCGTTCGCAAACGATATTTCGATCCTGCCGCCCTTGCCCTTGCGCTTGATCTCGACCGGCGTGCCGAGCGACATCCGTAATTGATCTTCAGCCGCCCGCGTGTGGACGTCCTTCTTCGGTTTCACCAGCGTCGTGTCGCCGCTGGGTTTCACGCCGATCGCGTTTTTCACCAGCGCCTCGGTTTCGCGGACCGACAGGCCGCGTGAGACCACGTCGCGCGCGAGGCGCTTCTGATCGACGTCGGATGGCAGCGCGACGATGGCTCGCGCGTGACCCATGGAAAGCGCGCCCGAAGCGACGTTGGCGCGCACCTCTTCGGGCAGCTTCAACAACCGCAGGTAGTTGGCCACCGTCGCGCGATCCTTGCCGACCTGCACGGCGATGTCGTCCTGCGTCATCTGGAATTCGGTGGCCAGGCGCTGATACGCCGCCGCCGCTTCCATCGGATTCAGATCCTCGCGCTGGATGTTCTCGATCAACGCCATTTCGAGGAGACGGCGTTTCTCGGAGGCCGCGACCTCCTTGATAACGATCGGCACTTTCGCGAGTTGCGCCTGCTGGGCGGCGCGCCAGCGGCGCTCTCCGGCAATGATCTGGTAGCGCTCACGCGCTCCCGCACCGCCGTCCAATCGCCGCACGACGATGGGTTGGATGACGCCGTTGGCGCGGATCGAGCGCGAAAGATCCTCGAGACGCTCGGCGTCGAATTGCCCGCGCGGCTGGTACTGGTTGGGCTCGAGTTGATCGATGTCGACTTCGAATGACGAGGGACGCGGTGACGACAGCGCGTCAGCCGCATCCGGAATCAAGGCGCTCAGGCCTTTTCCCAATGCCGGTCGTTTATCCATATACGCCTTCTGCCGCTGGCCTTCCGCGTTCAGCCTTCGGCCAATGCAGGTTCGTTTCGCTCGAGAACTTCTTTCGCGAATGCGAAGTACGCCTCTGCTCCGCGCGAGCGCGCGTCATAGGTGACCGCCGGCAGCCCATGACTGGGCGCCTCGGCGAGCCGCACGTTGCGCGGGATCACGGTGCGATAGACCTTGTCCTTGAAGAACTCACGCACATCACGCGAGACCTGCTGGCCGAGGTTGGTTCGCTCATCGTTCATCGTCAGCAGCACGCCTTCGATGTCGAGCGATGGATTGAGCGACGCGCGGACGCGCCGCATCGTGGCGACGAGATCGGCGAGGCCTTCGAGCGCGAAGTACTCGCAGTGCAGCGGAATCAAGACGCGATCGGCGGCCACGAGAGCGTTGAGGGTGAGCAGGCCGAGAGACGGCGGCGAATCGATGATCACGAAGTCGAACTCGTCGCGCACCTGCGCGAGCAGGTCTTTCAGTCGTTTTTCACGATCGGCGACGGTGATCAATTCGATCTCCGCGCCCGACAGATCGCGTGTCGCGGGAATCAGGAACAGACGATCGGTACTGGTCGGAATGATGAATTGATGGACGTCGACGTCGGTGCCGGTGATTGCCTCGTAGATGGTGCCGCCCGGTGCGCGCTGGCCTTTCTGGCCGACGCCGCTCGTGGCATTGCCTTGGGCGTCGCAATCGACGAGCAGGACCTTACGACCTTCAAGCGCCAAAGCGGCTGCGAGATTAATCGCCGTGGTGGTCTTGCCGACGCCACCTTTCTGATTTGTAACGGCGATAACCTTCGTCATATCAAGCGGTTGTGGACTAATTGGCTATTTAACCTAAACGGCTGCCGCGTCCTATGCGGATATCAATTTAGCGCATTCTTGCTTAGCGTTCCACGTGGAACTTACTCAACACGACCAGCTTCGAGTGTAAAGAATCGACGAGGGGATAAGTCGCCATCCAGCTTAGCGGTGGCGGCGGCGAATCTTCCAATTCGCTTTTGCTCGCGCCGCGGAACAAGAGGAGCTTACCGCCCGGACGCAGAAACGCCTGCAGCGTATTGAGCGTACGTAGTTCGATGCGGACAGCACGGATGGACACTAAGTCTTGGCCTTCGTGCAGTTCAGGCCGTGACAACAGTTCCTCGAATCGTGATGTTTCTACGTCGGCGTTGCGCAATCCCAGGGCGCGCACCGCTTCCCGGAGGAATACGCCTTTTCTCGTTTTTACTTCGACCATCCGCAGTGACAGCTGCGGGCTGGCGAGGCGGAGGGGCAGCGCCGGTGAACCGCCGCCAGAGCCGGCGTCGAGCAGGGTCCTGGCGTTTTCAGGAACGTAGCGCGCCGCCGCGACCGGCTCGATCAACAGGCGATCGATTGCCTGGTCTTCACCTTCAGGAGTGAGGCTGAAAGCGGTTAGGTTTATCTTCGCGTTCCACTTGGTCAGGAGTTGGTAGTAAGTCTCAAGCCCGTCGATCAGATTCGGGTCCAGCGTCACACCGGCCGCCTTCGCGCGACGACGTAATCGGTCCCGAAATTCGCGACTACTCACGCCGCATTCTTACAGGAGAACAGAGAAGGGAGAAAGCGATTTGACTATGGCGCGCAGGGGTTCTGCGATCGGCGTATCAAAAACGATCGAGATAGGCACCCACGACGGCAACCGCCGCCGGCGTGACGCCGGGAATGCGATGGGCCTGACCGAGCGTTTCGGGACGTGCTTCAGAAAAACGCTGGATCATCTCCCGAGATAGACCAGGCACCTTGTCGAAGGGAAAGGCCTCGGGGATTCGCCTGCGCTCTGCGTGCTGAGCTCGGCTTACCGCCTGTTGTTGCCGGACCAGGTAGCCCTCGTACTTGATAGCGGTTTCGACAGATGCGATGTCAAGAGACCGATCATGAGGGGAGGTGTGAATCGAAAGCGCACCCGTGTCGGCCAAGCCCTCCAACGTGATTTCAGGCCGACGCAACGCTTGGCCGGCAGGTAGTTTCGGGCCATCCGGCAAGCGTATCCATGTACGCCGAATTGCAGCCAGATTTTCGTGAAAACGTGATTTTCTGGCCTGAAATCTCGACCATCGGTCCTCGTCGACCAGTCCCGCTTCGCGACCTTTCGGAGTCAACCGCAGGTCGGCATTATCGATGCGCAGCAGCAGACGGTATTCTGCGCGCGACGTGAACATGCGGTAGGGCTCGAGGCATCCTTTCGTGATCAAATCATCAACCATGATGCCGAGGTAGGCCTCCTCTCGGCCAAAGACGAGTGGCTCTCGTCGCTGCACCTGCAGCGCGGCATTGAGGCCCGCCACAATGCCTTGGCCGGCCGCTTCCTCGTAACCAGAGGTGCCATTGATTTGACCGGCGAAATACAGCCCAGACACCCGATGGGTTTCAAGCGTCGAGCGCAGTTCCGTCGGTTGGACGAAATCGTATTCCACCGCATATCCAGGCCGCAGCATTTCCGCCGATTCAAGACCCGGTAGCGCGTGAATCAGCTCACGCTGAATCTCGACCGGCAGGCTCATCGAGAAGCCGTTCACGTAGATTTCATCCACGTCCAGCCCCTCAGGCTCGAGAAACAGCTGGTGCCTTTCCCTGTCGGGAAACCGCATCACCTTGTCCTCGAGCGAAGGGCAGTAGCGAGGACCGATGCCGGCGATCTGGCCGTTGTAGAGGGGCGATTCACTGATACTCGCGCGAACGAGCTCGTGCACCCGCCGGGTCGAGTGCAACAAGTAGCAATCAGCTCGATTGCGTGGCGCGTCGGTCGCAGTAAACGAAAATGGTGTTGGCTCGGTGTCGCCATGTTCCACGTGGAACACGCCGCGACGGACACCCTCAGCAAAGTCAATGGACTTGCGTGCAAGTCGGGGCGGGGTCCCTGTTTTCAACCTGCCCCAACGAAATCCGAGCGCCTTGATTGATTCCGCGAGGTCACGCGACGGCGGTTCGTCCGAGCGGCCCGCCGGGCGTTGTTCGCGGCCGACATGCACAAGCCCGTTGAGAAAGGTGCCGGTGGTGATGATCAGAGCCCGACAACGAAATTGTCGACCGTCCTCCAGTTCCAGACCACGAATCCGGTCGCCATCGAGGAGGATGTTGCCGGCGCGGCCCAGGATCCACTCGATATTCGGCTCCGCCTCCAATTGCGTCCGGACCCACGCACCGTAACGGGGTTTGTCAGCCTGCGCGCGTGGCGACCAGACAGCGGGCCCGCGGCTGCGGTTCAGCAGCTTGAACTGGATTCCTGTCGCGTCGATGGCTCGGCCCATCAAACCGCCTAGTGCATCGATCTCGCGCACCAGATGTCCCTTTGCCGTGCCGCCGACCGCAGGGTTGCACGGCATGTGCGCGACGGTGTCTCGAGTGAGCGTACAGAGGCCAACTCGGCACCCAATCCGCGCCGCAGCCCACGCGGCCTCGACGCCGGCATGCCCGGCGCCGATCACTATCACATCTAATTCAGTCATTAATAATGATTAATAGATAACAAATACTGCTCGATGGTCCTGGGCGTTGGCGCAGCGCGCCAGCTGCCTCATAAAGCATAGCAAGCGCTATTTCCCGATGCAGAACCGCTCGAAAATGTGTCGCAGCAGGTCGTCTGATGTCTTCTTGCCCGTAATCTCTTCAAGCGCCGCGCGGGCCTCTTGCAGGTCGAGTAACGGGAACTCCTCGGAGACGGCTGACTCGAAGGCGACGGCAGCACGTGTCAGCGAGGCCTTGGCGCGCTCGAGCAGAGCGATGTGCCGCATGTTGGTGACCGATGGCTGGTCGCGCAACGTTTCTCCCCCGCCCAGCGCCTGGCTGATCGCTTCGATCAGATCTGCGATCCCGGCGCCGGTCTTCGCGGAAATCTCGACGCCCTCGATCTCGTCAACCACCTTCGGCAGATCGATCTTGTTGAGAACGACGACGCGCGGTTTCACCGACGTCGAGTGCAGGAGCTCGCGATCGTCTGCCGACAGCGGCCGCGAAGCGTCCACCATCACGATGGTCAGATCCGCCACGCCGATCGCCTGACGCGCGCGGCGGACGCCTTCGCGTTCCACGACATCCACGGTGTCGCGCATGCCCGCGGTATCGATCAGCGACAACGACAACCCCGCGATGTCGGCCCGTTCGGTCAACAAGTCGCGCGTCGTCCCAGGGATTGCCGTCACAATCGCGCGATTCGTGTTCAGCAGCGCGTTGAACAAACTCGACTTCCCGACATTCGGGGCGCCGACAATCGCGACCTGCACGCCCTCGCGGATCAACCGGCCGCGCGCGGCCTGCGAGAGCAGGGCGTCGACCAGGGCGATCACCGAGCCAATCGTGTTCCGCGCCTCCGCCGGCTCGACGAAGTGATATCCCTCCTCCGGAAAATCGAGCGAGGCTTCGAGCTTCGCGACGATCTCGAACAACTGTTGTTCAATTGCCGCGATCTGCGCGGTCAGCGTTCCCTCGAGTTGATCGAAAGCGGCCCGCGCCTGCAGCGGCGTGACCGCCGCAATCAGGTCCGCCACCGCTTCGGCCTGAATCAAATCGAGCTTGCCGTTGAGAAACGCGCGCAGCGTGAACTCGCCGGGTTCTGCGAGGCGCGCGCCGGCAGCCATGGCCGCTGACAGAATCCCGTTCAGGATGACGGGACTTCCATGCGCTGAAATTTCGACTACGTCCTCGCCCGTGTAGGATGCCGGCCTCGCAAAGGACGTCACGACAACGTGATCGTGAGGCGCGGCACTTCGGAACGTCGCCACGGTCGCAAGGCGAGGGACGAGGGGCTCGTGACGATCGGTGAGCGTCGCGGCGATCGCCGCGGCATCAGGACCGCTGATTCGAACCACGCCAATGCCGCCGCGGCCTGGCGGCGTCGCAATCGCGACGATCGTGTCAGAGATAGAAAACATCTCGCGATCTCGTGAGCTGGTGATCTCGTGATCTGATCTGGTGATCTGGAGATCTTGTGATCACGAGATCTCGAGATCACCAGATCCCTACATCAGATCGGCTAGATCGCTAGATCACCAAATCACCAGATCGCAAAATGGCCTGATTATTTGACAGAAATAATGACGGTTTTTTCGAACGCGTCGCCGATGCTTTCCGATGTGACGGTGCCGAGCTCGGCGATCGCGAGGTGGACGATGCGGCGTTCGTACGGATTGAGCGGCCCGATTTCCTGCGCCAGGCCGGTGTCCTTGGCCTTGCCGCCCAGAAACAACGCCATTTGCCTCAGCTCATCGTCCTTACCCTTGCGGTAGCCCATGCAATCGACCACCAGCCGCCGGCCTTCCGACGCCTCATGCCGGAAAATCGCGGCGACGATGTGCTGCAGAGCGGCGAGCGCTTCACCCTGCCGCCGAATCAGCATGTTGCCGTCCTCGCCGGTCAGGTTGATGCGGATGCCGTCCGGCATTTCCTCGGCCGAGGCCTCGAGATCGAGGTCCATTGCGTCGACGACTTTCTGAACGAATTCGGTGATGTCGGCAGTAGCCATAGAGGTCGGTGCTATTTAACTGCAGGACGCGGCGGCGCGCCAATCAGATAGTTCGTGAAGTATTGCTGCACGATCGTGAACAGCGTGCTCACCAGCCAGTAGAGCACCAGGCCGCTCGGGAACGAGAACGACATCAGCGCGAACATCAGCGGCATCACCATCATGATCTTCTGCTGTGTCGGGTCGCCGCCCATCGGCTGCATCTTCGTTTGCCAGAACTGCACGGCGCCCATCGCGACCGGCAGGATGAAATAGGGGTCCGGCGCCGAAAGGTTGGTAATCCATCCCATGAAATTGGCGCCGCGGATCTCGATGGCCATCTGCAGCATCGAGTAGAACGCGATCAGGAACGGCAGCGTCAACAGCATCGGTACGCAGCCGCTCGCCGGGTTGACGCCCTTCGCCTTGTAGAGCTCCATCACCTCGGTGTTCATCTTCTGGCGTTCAGGGTCGGTGATCTTGTACTTGGCGTAGCGCTCCTGGATCGCTTTCATCTGCGGCTGGATTTCCTGCATCTTCCGCATCGAGACGACGCTCTTGTGGCGCAGCGGAAACATCGCGAGGTTGATCAGGATGGTCAGCACGACGATCGACCAGCCCCAGTTGCCGACGAAACCCTGCACCCATTTCAGCGCGCCCAGCAGCGGCACCGCCAGCCACGAGAAGATGCCGAAATTCATCGCGCGCGTCAGTTCCGGGTCGATGGCGCGCAGATCCTCGAAGACCTTCGGTCCAAAGAAGAAGCGGACCGAATCCTGCGGCGCCGGGAAGCGCACGGAGTAGTTCACGTACTTGCCGGTGATCGACGGGTCTGTCGTCAATGGGACGTAGTGCGGCTGATAATCGATCCTGACGTTCCGCCCGGCGACGTCGTTGAGCAGGATCGACGCGAAATAGTGATCGTCGACGCCCGCGTACTTGAAGGGGCCCTCTTGCGCGCCGCCGACCGTCGGGTCCATGCGATCGACATCGCCGTCGCGGTAGGCGATTGCCTGGGCCGGCAGCGTGGCGGCCGGCGAGAAGAACGACGAGGGCGGGGTTCGCGCGATGTCGTCGCCAAGTCCCGGACCCCACTGAATGACCGGGTTCAACCGCTGTGAGCCCATCTGCACGAGCGCGCCAAACGTCACGATGTAACTCGTCGGCTCGACGCCGAAGGTCTTGCGGACGTGGAGCCCGTCAGCGGCGGCCGTCTCGAACACGATCGTCTTCGGCGACGCCGTCGCATCCACCATCGCACCCGCCGGTGCGTCATCGACCGTCACCCGGTAAATCGCATCCGTCAACCGCGCGGTGACCGCCGCATCGTCTACTGCTAACGTGAACGGCTTCGCAACATTGCCGCCGGCCCCGGCCGGCACGAGATCGAGGGCTTGACCGTTGTCGTCTCGATACTCCTTGAGGATCCAGTGAACGAGCGTTGCGCCGCGGTTCGCAAAGACCGCTCGCACCTTCGTCGTTTCGACAACGATCTCGCGCGCGGCCGACTCGGTGACCGTCGCGGCAATCGTCGGCGCTGCAGGTGCCGGCGGTGCGGCGGGCCCGGTCGCTACGGGAGCCGGAGCGGCGGACGTCGCGGCCGCGGTTCCAGCAGGAGCCGCCGGCGCGGCCGGTGCCGACGCGCTCGTGTTGATGGGCGCTGGGGGCGGGACGACGTACTGCTGAAACAGGAACAGCACGACGAACGACAGCGAGATGGCCAGGAGGACTCTGCGTTCCATTTAGTGGTTGAGTGATTGGCTGATGCTGATAATCCGGTGATTCGTTTGGCGATCTGGTGATGTGGTGATCTGGAGGCTACGCGTGCGGAACAGGATCGTAGCCGTGACCCCCGAGCGGATGGCAACGGCATAGACGCTTGGTTCCGAGCCAGCCCCCGCGCACGACGCCGTACCGGGAGATAGCCTCGCTCATGTAGTCCGCGCAACCCGGCATGTATCGGCAGCTGCCGGCGAACAGCGGCGATAGAACGAGCTTGTAGCCGCGGATGGCCGCGAGCGCGAGCCTCCTAGCCATGTGCCGTCCTGCCCGATCGTCGTGAAAGCAGTGATTGGAATTCCATCTCGATCCGCTCGTACGGGGCATCGAGGAGCTCACGGCGCGGCACCACCACCACATCCACGGCAGTCGAAGGCTTATTGTGGCGGAACAATTCACGGACGAGCCGCTTGGCGCGATTACGTTCCACTGCCGCGCCCATCTTTCGAGTCGCGGCAATGCCGAGGCGGGCCGGACCCGACTCGCGTTCCCTCGTGAACATCGTCATGAGGCGTCCGGAGCGCTTGAACCCAGTCTTGTAGATAAGCTCAAAATCGGACCGCTTCCGGACGTGCTCGGCGGCCCCGAAACCTGCCACTTACTTCTCGTCAGAAACAGTGAGACGCTTCCGTCCCTTGGCGCGACGGCGCTTCAGCACCTGCCGGCCGTCCTTGGTCGCCATGCGGACCAGGAAGCCGTGACGCTTGGCGCGCCGGCTGGTATTAGGTTGAAACGTCCGCTTGCCCTTCTTGGATCTTGCCATTGTGCTCCTCCGCCTCCGCGGCGGAGCCGCTACGGCGCGACCCGCCATCGCCTGCTCAACCAATCACAAGAGCAAAGCAGGGCGGGTTAATCGAACTGTCGATTTTACACCGTAATGGTCCGGCGCCGCTTGCAAGGGGCGCTCGTCTGAAGCCCCGGCCATTTCCGTATCGAGACGCTGCGCGTGCTAAAGTGTGCGTTTCCGCCTCGGAGGTTGCCCTGAGTGCGAGAGGACGCCAAGGGACAACTTGGCCTACGTCAGACGACGGAAGTTTTCCACACCTGTGGAAAAGGTTGTGGAAAAGCCAGCGAATCCGTATCAATAAGTCTTTATAAATCAGTCTTTTACAAGTAATGGCCAGCGCAACTATTTGGGATCAGGTCCTCAGCCGCATCGAAGATCAGGTCGGAACGCACAGTTTTTCGACGTGGTTCAAGCCCACCTCCCTGCTGGCGGACGCGGGACAAAGCCTGTCGATTCGTGTGCCGAATCCGCTGTTCGTCGAGTGGCTCCCGAAGCACTACTCGGTCGTGCTCTCCGAGGCGTTGCGCGACGTCGGGCGGCCGGACGTGAGGTTGTTGTTCGTTCCGGACGGCGCCGAGGCTGTCGAAGAACCGGAGCCCTCTTACACGTCTGGCAATCTACGCTCGGTGAGTTCGTCGGACACCGCGCCGCCAGAGGCCGCCGCGCCTGTCGCTGACAGCGTGCGTGTCGGCAGTCTGATTCCGCGTTACACCTTCGACACCTTCATCGTCGGACCGTCGAACCAGTTTGCGCACGCGGCGTGCCGCGCCGTCGCCGAGACGCCGTCGCGCTCGTATAACCCGCTGTTCATCCATGGCGGTGTGGGCCTCGGCAAGACGCATTTGATGCACGCGATCGGCCACTACGTCGTGCAGCACCACCCAGGGCTGGTGCTGACCTACATCTCGTCCGAGCGCTTCATGAACGAGATGATCAACGCGGTCCGTTTCGACCGCATTCTGGATTTTCGTTCCCGCTATCGCAGCGTCGATGTATTGCTGGTCGACGACATTCAGTTCGTGTCCGGCAAGGAAGGTACGCAGAACGAGTTTTTTCACACGTTCAACGCGCTGCATGATGCGCAGAAACAGATCGTGATCAGCAGCGATCGGCCGCCGCACGAAATTCCCGCTCTGGAAGAGCGTTTGCGTTCGCGCTTCGAGTGGGGGTTGATCGCCGACATCCAGGCGCCGGACGTCGAGACGAAAGCCGCGATTCTGAAGCGCAAAGCCGAAGAGGAAGGCGTGCCGCTGCCGAATGACGTCGCGATGCTGATGGCCAGCCGCATCAAGTCGAACGTTCGCGAGCTCGAAGGATCGTTGATTCGGCTGATTGCCTATTCGTCCCTCACCGCGAAGCCGCTGTCGATCGAGCTGGCCCACGAAGTGCTGAAGAACGTGCTCGACAACGACGCGCGGGCAGTAACCATCGAGCAGATTCAGAAAAAGGTCGCGGAGTTCTATCAGCTCAAGCTGCACGAATTGAAATCGCGCAACAACGCGAAGTCCGTGGCGATGCCGCGGCAGGTGGCGATGTATCTGTGCAAGCTGCTGACGCACGCCTCACTGCCGGACATCGGCCGGAGTTTCGGCGGCAAGCATCACTCCACGGTCATCCATTCGATCAAGAAGGTCGACGAACTGCGCCACAAGAACGCGGATTTCGACCGGCAGATCTCGAATCTGATGGACGGATTGAAGTAGCCGGGATCTTTTGCACAGGCGGATTGTGCACGGATTGCGCGCGCTGCGGATGGGGCGAAAGACCCTCGCGCGTCGGCTTCGGAACGCGCGGATCATACACAGAAAATTGCACAGCTTAAGTAATTGAAGATAAAGGACTTGTTTCGGATGGAAATTTCGTAAACAGCACCTACTTCCTGTATACTTTTATATCTTCGCCTTTTACTCAAATCTCAGAGGTTAAGCAAGGTATGGAACTGGTCGCCAGGAAAGCCGATCTTGTGCGGGAACTGCAATTTTTCCAGCAGATCGTTGAGCGCAAGAACACCATTCCCATCCTGGCGAACGTGCTCCTCGAGGGAAGCGGCAACGAATGCACGCTGCTGGCGACCGATCTGGAGGTGGCGCTGCGCAGCCGCTGCGAGGCCGCCGTCAACAAACCCGGCTCGGTGACGCTGCCGGCCAAGAAACTCTACGAGGTGGTCCGCGCGCTGCCGGACGGCGACGTCAACATCGGGACCGACAAGGGCGGCACGACGGTCAAGGTATCGGCGGGGCAGTTCAGCTCGAAAATGCCGACGCTGCCGCGCGAGGACTTCCCCAGCCTGCCCGAAGCCGGCGGCGGCGTGAAGGCGACCATCAACGGCAAATCGTTGCTGCAGATGGTGACGAAAACGCAGTTTGCGATTACCGGCGAGGACACCCGGTTTTATCTCAACGGCGCGCAATTCGTCCTCAGACCGGACGACATGACGCTGGTGGCGACCGACGGCCACCGCCTGGCGCTCGTCAACATCAAGCACGACGGCAAGAAGGGCGACGACATCAAGGCGATCTTGCCGCGCAAGACGCTCGCCGAGTTGTCGCGATTGCTCGCCGATGGCGATCACGAAGTGAAGTACGAGCGCGGCGAGAACCATTTGTTTTTCGAGATCGGCCCGCGGCTGTTGATCTCGCGAATGATCGACGGCCAGTTTCCCGCATACGACCGCGTCATTCCGAAGGGCAACGACAAGACCGTTGAGTTCGAGCGCGATCGCCTGACGCAGGCGGTGCGGCGTGTCGCGATTCTGTCGAACGAACGCTCGCGCGCGGTGAAGTTCATCCTCGACAAAGGCAGGGTCGACGTGACGTCGAGCAGCCCCGAGTTTGGCGAAGCCCACGAGCCGATTCCGGTCGAATACACCGGCCCGACGCTGACGATTTGTTTCAACGCCCAGTACGTCCTCGACTTTCTCGGCGTCGTCGAATCGGAAGTCGTCGCGCTCGAGTTGAAGGACGAGGTGAGCCAGGCGGTGATGAAACCGGTTGGCGCTGACGGCTACGACTACACCTACGTGATCATGCCGATGCGCGTCTAGGGCCACAGATTAAACACAGATTGAGCACAGATTACAGAAGCACAGATTACAGAAACTGACCCGGCGGCTTACTCCGACAGACAGATCGAAAACTTGGCAGAGACAGAAATCACTCACGGCAACGGCAACGGTAGCGGCGATTACGGCGCGGACAGCATCAAGGTCCTCGAGGGTCTTGAAGCGGTCCGTAAGCGGCCGGCGATGTACATCGGCTCGACCGGGCCGGCTGGCTTGCACCATCTCGTCTACGAAATTGTCGACAACTCGATCGACGAAGCGCTGGCGGGTTTCTGTACCGAAGTCAACGTCACGATTCATCTCGACAACTCGGTCACCGTGGTCGATAACGGCCGCGGCATTCCGACGGACATGCACGAGAGCGGGCGTCCGGCTGCCGAGATCGCGCTGACGGTGTTGCACGCCGGCGGAAAGTTCGAAAACAGCGCCTATAAGGTGTCGGGCGGTCTTCACGGCGTTGGCGTATCCGTGGTCAACGCGTTGTCGGAGCGTCTCGATCTCGAGATCTGGCGCAACGATCAGACCCATCAGCAAAGCTACGAGCGGGGCAAGCCGCTGAACGACTTGACGGTGACCGGCACCACCAAGCGCCGCGGCACCAAGGTGACGTTCAAGCCGGACCCGCAGATCTTCGAGCTGACGGATTTCAGCTTCGATACGCTGGCCGGGCGTCTGCGCGAACTCGCGTTCCTCAATGCCGGCGTGACGATCACGCTGGACGACGAGCGTGAAGAGGGCAAGAGCCATCGCTTCCACTACGACGGCGGCATCGTCTCGTTCGTCGAGCACCTGAACAAGAACAAGGGCGTCGTGAACGAGAAGCCGGTGTTCATGCATGGCGAGCGCGACGGCATCGATGTCGAGATTGCGCTGCAGTGGAACGACGGCTACAACCCGCAGGAATTCTCGTTCGCCAACAACATCAACACGCATGAAGGCGGCACGCATCTTTCCGGTTTCCGCGCCGCCCTGACGCGGACCGTCAACGCCTACGCGACCGCGAACAACCTTGCGAAGGATCTGAAAGACACGACGATCAGCGGCGACGATATCCGCGAAGGCCTGACCTCGGTCATCAGCGTCAAGATTCCGCAGCCGCAGTTCGAAGGCCAGACCAAGACCAAGCTCGGCAACACCGAGGTCAAGGGCATCGTCGAGACGATCGTCAACGACAGGCTCGGCGCGTTCCTCGAAGAAAACCCGAACATCGCGCGGAAGATCGTCCAGAAATCGGTGGATGCGGCGCGGGCGAGGGACGCGGCGCGGAAAGCGCGCGATCTGGTGCGCCGCAAGGGCGCCCTCGACGGCAGCTCGCTGCCCGGCAAGCTCGCTGACTGTCAGGAGCGCGATCCGTCGCAGGCGGAAATCTACATCGTCGAAGGCGAATCCGCAGGCGGCTCGGCCAAGCAGGGTCGCGACCGCCGCTTCCAGGCGATTCTGCCGATCAAGGGCAAGATTCTGAACGTCGAGCGGGCGCGGCTCGACCGGATGCTGAGCTCCGACGAGATCAAGACGATGATCGCGGCGCTCGGCTGCGGGATCGGCGTCGAGGATTTCGACATCGACAAGCTGCGCTATCACCGCGTCATCATCATGACCGACGCGGATGTCGACGGGTCCCACATCCGCACACTGCTGCTGACGTTTTTCTACCGGCAGATGCCGCTGCTCGTCGAGCGCGGCCACATTTACATCGCGCAGCCGCCGTTGTTCCGCGCCAAACGCGGCCGCCAGGAGACCTACATCAAGGACGAGCGCGCGCTGGAGAATTTCCTGGTGCAGCGAGCCGTCGAGGGCCGGACGGTGCGCACCGCCGACGGCCATGAATTGTCGGGCGCGGAGCTGCAGAAGCTGCTGCACGGCATGATCGCGTTCCGCAACGTCCTCAACACCGTCGAGCGCCGCGGCCACGCGCGCGATGTCGTCGAAGCGTTACTGGATCGCGAGGCCCGCGGCCGCGCGTTCTTCGACGATCAAGCGACGTTGCAGGGCCTTGCCGATCAATTGACGACGCCGGTGCGTGACGTCACGATCCTGCGCGACGAGGAGCACAACGCCTGGTCGTTGAAGGTCGACGATCGCGCGACCGGCTACTCGCGCATCGACACCCTCGGTCCCGAGTTCGTCGCCTCGGCGGAGTTCCGGACCCTCGCCGCCAGTTACGCCGAGATCGCGACCGTCGTGCGCACGTTGCGCAAAGGCCCGATCGAAGTGCGAGTGAGCGGCGACGAACCCGTCGAAGAAGAAGCGATCAACGAAGAGACCGGCGAGGCGCTGACCGCTGAAGAAAAGGACGCCTTGAGCGCGATTGGCGTCGCGCCAATAACTGGGGCTGCGGCCACGGCCGCCAGCGTCGCCAAGGGTACGGCGCAGTTGAAGACGATTGACGAATTCATCGATCACTTTATCGCGTTGGGCCGCAAAGGCGTCGCGATCAATCGTTACAAGGGCCTCGGCGAGATGAATCCCGAGACGCTGTGGTCGACCACGATGAACCCCGACGTCCGAACCTTGCTGCAGGTGAAGGCCGAAGATCACACGGAAGCGGACTCGATGTTCACGACGCTGATGGGCGATCAGGTCGAGCCGCGCCGCAAGTTCATCGAAGACAACGCGTTGGAAGTCAAGAATCTCGACATTTGAGCCGGGAGCCCGCGAACCAGCGACCGGGAGCCGTACAACACTGAATGGACGTTAACATCAATCGTACGCCCGTAAACATCGAAGACGAGATGAAGCGCTCGTACCTCGATTACGCGATGAGCGTGATCATCGGACGAGCGCTGCCGGATGTTCGCGACGGCCTGAAGCCGGCGCATCGCCGTGTGTTGTACGCGATGCGGCAGATGGGCCTGGCGTCGAACCGCGCCTATCGCAAGTGCGCGAAGATTGTCGGCGAGGTCATCGGCAATTACCACCCGCACGGCGACGCTCCGGCCTACGACACGCTGGTCCGCCTCGCGCAGGACTTCAACATGCGCTATACCCTGGTCGACGGCCAGGGTAACTTCGGGTCCGTCGACGGCGATCCGCCGGCGGCGTATCGCTACACCGAGGCGCGTCTCGAGGCACTCGCCGAGAACCTGATGGCGGACCTCGAGAAGGACACCGTCAACTTCCAGCCGAATTTCGACGAAACGACGACCGAACCGACGGTGTTGCCGGCACCGTATCCGAACCTCCTCGTCAACGGATCGACAGGCATTGCGGTGGGCATGGCCACCAACATCCCGCCGCACAACCTCGGCGAGATCTGCGATGGGGTGATCTGGTTCATCGAACACACGCTGATGCCCGGCCGGCCCGGTGAAGCGGACGCCGAGCCGACGCGCGAACAGAAGATGCGCGAGCTGATCCGGCTGATTCCCGGCCCGGACTTCCCGACCGGCGGCATCATTGTCGGCCGCCGCGGCATTCACGAGGCGTATCTGAGCGGCCGCGGTTCGATCCAGGTCCGCGCCAAGGCCGAGATCGAGACGACCAAGAAGGGCGATCGCGAACAGATCATCGTTACCGAGATTCCCTATCAGGTGAACAAGGCGCGCCTGCTCGAGCGGATCGCGGAGCTGGTCCGCGAGAAAACCATCGAGGGGATTTCGGATCTGCGCGACGAGTCCGACCGCAGCGGCATGCGCGTCGTCATCGAGTTGAAGCGCGGCGAGGTTGCGGAGGTAATCCTCAACAACCTCTACAAGCACACGCAGCTGCAGCAATCGTTCGGCATCATCACGCTGGCGATCGTCGCCGGCCGGCCGAAGGTGCTGAGCCTGCTCGAAGTCATCGAGCACTTCGTCGACTTCCGCCGCGAGGTGATTCGCCGCCGAATCGCGTTCGAGCTGCGCAAGGCGGAAGCGCGTGCGCACATCCTCGAAGGCCTGCGCATCGCGCTCGACAACCTCGATGCGGTCATCAAGCTGATTCGCGGGTCGAAGAACCCGTCGGAGGCCAAGACCGGGCTGACCTCGAATTTCGGACTCAGCGAGCTGCAGGCGCAGGCGATTCTCGACATGCAGCTGCAGCGCCTGACCGGCCTGGAGCGGCAGAGGATCCTCGACGAGCTCGCGGAGCTGACGGAACTGATCGCGCGGCTGCGCGGCATTCTGGCCGATCAGAAACAGCTCCTGCAGATCATCGTCGACGAGCTGACGCACGTGAAGCAGAAGTTCGCCGATCCGCGCCGGACGCAGCTGATCGACGAAGAGGGCGATTTCAGCATCGAGGATCTGATCACCGAGGAAGACGTCGCGGTGACGGTGACCGATACCGGCTACATCAAACGCACGCCGATTACGACCTACCGGACGCAGAATCGCGGCGGCAAGGGCCGCATCGGCATGCGGACGCGCGACGAAGACGTCGTCAACCACCTGTTCGTGGCGTCGACGCACTCGTACATGATGATCTTCTCCAACCGCGGCCGCGCCTATTGGCTGAAGGTCCACGAAATCCCCGACGTCGGCCCGGACCACAAAGGCAAATCGATCGCGAACCTGGTGCAGTTCGAGGAGGGCGAAAAGCTCGCCGCGATGCTGGCCGTCCGGGAATTCGACGATCGGCGTTTCGTGGTGATGGGCACGCGTAAGGGCACGATCAAGAAGACCGAATTGTCCGCGTTCTCCAATCCGCGCGCCGGCGGCATCATCGCGATGGGCGTCGACGAAGACGACGCGGTGATCGACGTGCAGTTGTCGGACGGCCAGAGCGAAATCTTCATCGGCACCAAGGGTGGCAAGGCGATTCGCTTCGTCGAAGGCGACGTGCGCGGGATGGGCCGCACCGCGTTCGGTGTCCGCGGCATCCAGCTGCGCGAAAACGACGAAGTCGTTGCCATGCAGGTCGCCAAGCCTGGCGGGACGCTGCTGACGGTCACCGAGAAGGGCTACGCCAAGAACACGCTGATCGACGAGTATCGCGTCACCAGCCGCGGCGGTCTGGGCGTCAAAAACGTCGAAGTCACCGACAAGAACGGCCCGGTGGTCGCGATCGCCCAAATCCACGCCAACGAAGAGTTGCTGGTGATGACGGAGCAGGGCAAAATCCTCCGCACGCCGGCCAACGAGATTCGCACTATCGGCCGCGCCACGCAAGGCGTCAAACTGATGGATCTCGAAGGCGACGACAGGATCGTGTCCGTCGCGCTGGTCGCGGCCGCGGCGGTGATCGGAGAAACGGCGGCGGACAATGCCGCAGCACAACCAACGGCTTCGCCAACGCCAGACGAAGGCGACACCAACGGAGGAATTGAATGAACCCTTCGACTCACTTCGTTCGCTCAGGGCAGGCTCCTTCGACCCACTTCGCTCGCTCACGATCGGCAAAGGCGATTGCCGCTGCGCTCCTGATCGTGCCAGCGGTGATGTTTGTCGCCGGCTGCTCGCGGCCGCCGGAGCAGCAGTTCCTGTCGCAGTTTTTCCGAGCGGCGCGTGGGCGCGACAACACCACGGTCGGGCGCATGTCCGCGGTTGAAATCGATCCGCGCACCCAGGGAACGATCGAGGATTTCTCAATCGAGAACATCAGCGAGGAAACCCGCACGCCGCTGACGTTCAAGCCGCTGTTCGAAGCGGAAGCCAAGGCACGCGAGGAAGAGCGCGCGTTTCTGAAAACGAAGATCGAGTATCAGAACGCGAACATCAAGGCGATCGAGGAAGTGCTGAAGCTGGAGGCGCAACCCGACGCGAAGTTCACGCCCGCCCAGCAGAAGATCAAAGCCGAGTGGGACAAATGGCGCGAAGGCATCGCCAGGCACGCGCGGCTCTCGTCTGCCGCAACGGCCGCAATTAAGCGCGCTACCAGCGTCGCCGAGGCATCGCTGACACAGCCGGGCCAGCCCGCGCTCGATCCGAAAACCTTCGAAGGTGAAACGATCAGGAAGGACGTGACGGTGAAGGCGCAGTTCAAGTCGCCCGAAGGTCAGACGTCCGAGAAGACGCTGGTCATCACGCTCGAGCGCGTCGCCGGCGGCGGCCGTGAAGGCCGCCCGATTATTACGAAAATCAGCGGGCTGTAAGCTTCGCGTATTTGGCGCGAAGCGTCTTCGTGCCCACGGTCACAAACTTGACGACGAGCTTCTGATCGTCTTCGAGATCCTCGACGCTGACGATCGTCCCTGGTCCGAATTGCGCGTGATTGACGCGGGCGCCGGGGCGGAAACCGGGTGTCTGGTCCTCGTCCTCGTAATGGAAATTCTGCGTCGCCACCTTCGCGTTGTCATCGCGGCGTGCGCGATAGCCGCTGCCACCGGAGCGGCCGTAGGGGTTGGGGCGGTAAGTCCAATCGGTGCCGCCACCGTAGCGAGGCTGGGTGTACGAGACCTCCTGTTCGATCAGGTCCTGCGGGATTTCGTCGATGAACCGCGACGGCTCTGTATTCTGGTACTCGCCAAACACGCGCCGGCGCGCCGCACTGGTGAGCACCAGCTGCTTGCGGGCGCGCGTGATGCCGACATAGCACAGGCGGCGCTCCTCTTCGAGCTCGGCCTCGTCATCGCGTGAGCGGGAGTGCGGGAACAGGCCTTCTTCGAGTCCGGCCAACACCACGGTCGGGAATTCGAGTCCCTTTGCCGAGTGCAGCGTCATCATCATGACTTTGGGATCGCTCTTCTGTCCCTGGTCCTTGTCGACATCCGAAAGCAGCGACAAGCGATCGACGAAACCGCCCAGACTGGGTTCCGCTTCCCTCGTTTCGTATTCGCGAGCCGCCGAGACCAGCTCCATCAGGTTCTCGATGCGCGCTTCGGACTCTTCGCTCTTGTCCTCGCGCAGGTCCCGCAGGTAGCCGGATTGATCGAGCACCTTGCCAAGCAGGATCGAAACGGATTCGCGTCTGGCAACGTCAGCCAGACCGGCGATCAGATCGCGAAATGCAGACAGCGACGCAACCTGGCGTGACGACAGGCGCCGGCCATCCACCGCCGTCACCAGTTTCGTCCACAGCGAATTCTGCGTGACCGTCGCCGACAGTCCGACCAGCAGCGGCGGCAGGTCGGTATCGACCTCGGAGACGTCGACGGCCTCGAGGGCGTCCATCACCCCTTTGCCAATGCCACGGGCCGGCACGTTAATCACCCGCCGCATCGCCACGTCGTCATGCGGATTGAGGATCAACTTGAGGTACGACAGCGCATCCTTGATTTCACGACGTTCATAGAAGCCGACGCCGCCAAGCACCACGTAGGCAATGCCGGCGGCGCGCAGCGCGTCCTCAACCGCGCGCGATTGCGCGTTGGTACGATAGAGCACGGCACTGAGCGACTTGTAGTCCTCTTCAATCTGCTTACGGACCACACGCGTGATGTATTCGGCTTCTTCAAGCTCGTCGGAGCCGCGAAACAGTTTGATCTTGGCCCCGCCCTTCATGTCGGTCCAGAGCGTCTTTTTTTTGCGGTTCTTGTTGTTCGCGATCACCGCCGACGCGGCGTCAAGAATCACCTCCGTCGACCGGTAGTTCTGCTCCAGGCGGACGATCTGCGCGTCCGAGAAATCACTCTCGAAATCCATGATGTTGCGCAGGTCGGCACCGCGCCACTTGTAAATCGACTGATCGGGATCGCCGACGACGGCGAGGTTGCGGTGTTTGCCGGCAATCTGCTTGATCAACAGATACTGGGGCCGGTTGGTATCCTGATATTCGTCGACCATGACGTAGCGGAAGCGATGCGCATAGCGCTCGCGGACGGCCGGGTTCTTGTCGAACAGTTCGACCGTTGCCAGCAGGAGGTCGTCGAAGTCGAGCGCGCTCGCATCGCGTAACGCCTTGATGTAGCCCCGATAGAGCTTGCCAATCTCGCGATCGCGGGCGTTCCAGGTGTTCTCGAAGCTCTCCGGGCCTTCCATCCGGTTCTTCGCGGCGCTGATGCGGCCGAGCACCATCCGCGGCTGATAGGTTTCATCGGCAAGGTGATATTCCTTGAGCAGCTGCTTGATGACGGCCTGCTGATCGGCAGAGTCATAAATGGTGAAATCGCGGCTCAGACCGATGTTGTGGGCCTCGCGGCGAAGCAGCCGCGCACACAGCGCGTGGAAAGTCGACACCCACATCACCCGGCAATCCATTTCGAGCAGCTTCTCGACACGCTCACGCATCTCCTGGGCGGCCTTGTTGGTGAAGGTGACCGCCATGATCTGGTCGGGATGTGCGATCTTCTCCGAGACGAGGTAGGCGATGCGGTGCGCGATGACGCGCGTCTTCCCCGAACCGGCGCCGGCAAGAATCAGCAGCGGGCCTTCGGTCTGACGTACCGCTTCCTGCTGCGCCGGGTTGAGTGAGGAGAGGAGATCCATGAAGTAGCGAGTCGCTAAACGCGAGTAACTGGAAACAGGGCTTCCAGCAGCGCGCGTCTAGTTGCCGGCTACTATTCTACCGTTACTGACTTCGCGAGATTCCGCGGTTGATCGACATCGCAGCCGCGGCGGACGGCGATGTAGTACGACAACAGCTGCAACGGCAGAGAAATCACCACAGGCATTAACAGCCGATGTGTCGCAGGAACTGCAACCAGGCTGTCGCCGTCATGCAGCAATTCCTTCAATGTTGTGTCGCCAGCCGTTGTGATCGCGATGATCGAACCGCCGCGAGCTTTGGCTTCCTGAATGTTGCCCTGCATTTTTTCGAACACGTGGTCGTGCGTCGCCAGCGCCACGACGGGCATGTTCTCGTCGATCAAGGCAATCGGTCCGTGCTTCATTTCGCCGGCGGGATAGCCTTCGGCGTGGATGTACGAAATCTCCTTCAGCTTCAGCGCGCCCTCGAGCGCGATCGGATAATTGATGCCGCGTCCAAGGTAGAGGAAGTCAGAGCGGTTATAGAACTTGGCCGCGATCTCCTCCATCGGCTTGCTGGTGGTCTTCAGCGTAGCTTCCAGCACCTGCGGCAACTGCATCAGCGCCGAGATGTACTCGCAGCGCTGCGACTGCGTCAGCGTGCCTCTGACCTCGGCGAGCTTCAACGCGAACAGGTAGAGCGCCACCAGCTGCGTCGTAAACGCTTTGGTGGAGGCAACGCCGATTTCCGGTCCGGCGTGGGTGTAGATCGTCCCCTCGGCCTCGCGCGTCGCCATGCTGCCGACCACGTTGCAAATCGACAGACTGCGCGCGCCCTTGGCCTTGGCTTCGCGCATCGCCGCCAGCGTATCGGCGGTTTCGCCCGACTGGGTGATCGCCACCGCCAGCGTCTTGTGGTTGATGATCGGGTTCCGGTAGCGGTACTCGGAGCCGTAGTCGACTTCGGCCGGAATCTTGGCGAGCTCCTCGATCATGAACTTGCCGACGAGCGCCGCGTGCCAGGACGTTCCACATGCGAGCAGCGTGATCTTGTCGATCTCCTTGAGATCCGCGTCGGAGATCAACATCTCGTTCAAGTGAATCTGGCCGGTTTCGAGCGAGGCGCGGCCCAGCACCGTTTCGCGAACAGCGGCCGGCTGCTCGAAAATCTCCTTGAGCATGAAGTGCTTGTAACCGGCTTTTTCGGCGGAGATCGGATCCCAGGTGACGCGCTGCGGCTTGCGGTCGACGATTTTGCCGTCGAGCGTCTTGAACGTCACGCCCTTCGGAGTGACGATCGCCATCTCGCGATCGTCGAGGAAGACCACGTTGCGCGTGTGGCTTAGAATCGCCGGCACGTCCGAGGCGACAAAAAACTCGCCGTCGCCGATGCCGACGACGATCGGCGGGCCATTGCGCACGGTGACCAGCTTCTCGGGATCGTCCGCCGACAACAGCACCAACGCGAACAAGCCGCGGACGCGTTGCATCGCGCGAAACACCGCGTTCTCGAGCCCGTCGTCTTTCCATTCCTTCTCGACGAGATGCGCGACCACTTCGGTGTCGGTCTCGGATTCGAACTTGTGGCCTTCGGCGGTCAGTTCCCGCTTGATCTCGAGATAGTTCTCGATGATGCCGTTGTGCACGACGACGATGCGGCCGGAGCCGTCGCGGTGCGGGTGCGCGTTTTCCTCGGTCGGCCGTCCGTGCGTGGCCCAACGCGTGTGCCCAAGACCATACACGCCCGCGAGCGGCCTGCCGTTAATCGCATTTTCGAGATTGATCAACTTGCCGGCGCTGCGCCGGACTTCGACGGCGCCGTTCTGCACGACGGCCACGCCCGCTGAGTCGTAGCCGCGGTATTCGAGCCGCCGCAGCCCTTCGAGTAGCACAGGGACGACCGGTTTCGGTCCGATGTAGCCGACGATACCGCACATCTTCTAGCCTTCCGCCTTCAGCCTTTTTCTGGACGCGCCTGGCGACCCAGCCCTCTTTGTTCTCTTGCCGCGCGCGAGCGATTCCCAGCGCGCCCGCCGGCACGTCCGTCGTGACCGCCGAGCCCGCTGCAATGTACGAGCCATCCGCCAGCGTAACTGGGGCGACCAGGGTGCTGTTGCTGCCGACGAATACGCCGGCGCCGATGGTCGTCTGATGTTTCTTCTCCCCATCGTAGTTGCACGTGATCGTTCCGGCGCCGACGTTGGTTTTTTCGCCGATCTTCGCGTCGCCGAGATACGCCAAATGGTTCGCCTTCGCGCCCTTCCCCATCGTCGTCTTCTTGAGCTCGACGAAATTGCCGACGTGGGCGCCCTCGCCCACTTCCGAGCCGGGACGGATATGCGCAAACGGACCGAGCGACACGCCGGACTCGACTATGGAATCGTTCACCACAGTGTGGTTCCGGACACACACACGGTCGCCAATGGTCGAGTTGACAATGCGGCTTCCCGCGTGGATCTCGCAGGCCGATCCGATCCTCGTCGACCCCTCGAGGAATACGCACGGATAGATGACCGTGTCGGCCCCGACCACGACGTCGGCATCGACGTAGGTGGTGGCCGGATCGATGATCGTGACGCCGGCGGCCATTAACTCTTCGTTCTTCTGTTGGCGGACCATGGTGCTGACCTCTGCGAGTTCGGTGCGGCTGTTGATGCCGCGGACTTCGTCGGCGCGTCCGACCGTCCAAGTGGAGACCTCGCGCTTGTGCTTGCGGTGAATGGCGACGAGATCGGTGAGGTAGTACTCACCTTGCTTGTTCGCGGTGCCGATCGCATCGAGCGCGCCGAACAGGGTTTCGAGCTCGAACGCCCACACGCCGCTGTTGATTTCGGTGATCGCGCGTTGCGCCGGCGTCGCGTCCTTTTCCTCGACGATTTTGGTGATGCGGCCGTTGTTACGGACGATTCTTCCATATCCGAAGGGCCGCGGCAGAACCGCGGTGACGACGGTCGCGCTCGCCGAGGTTGTTTCGTGGACGCCGAGCAACGCGCGCAGTGACTCGACGGTCAACAGCGGGACGTCCCCGGACAGCAACAGCACGGTGCCGCTCTGGCCGTCGAGGACGGGCCTGGTCTGCATTAACGCATGACCGGTCCCGAGCTGTTGTTCCTGCGTGACGAATTGTAGGTCTGACCGGTTGGCCAGCGCCTTCCTGACGTCGTCTGCCCCGTGGCCAATGACGACGGTGATGGTCTTGGGCCGGAGTGCGGCGGCCGTTCGAATCACGCGCTCGATGATCGTGATGCCACCGATGTGATGCAGGACTTTCGGCAGCTGCGACTTCATGCGCGTGCCCTTACCGGCCGCGAGCACGACTACGTGAATATCGGACACTAGCGGGGAACTCTCAAACGTTGATCATAGTTGATGATCAAATTTGGTCAATTCACCAATTTACGACGCTCCATGATCTCGTAAACCTGCTTTGCCGTCAGGCCGAGGCGCTCGCCGGTAGCCCGCGCCACGTCCTTTTTGCTTGTAAACCCACCAACTTCTGTTAAATGACCGAACATGTCGGCCACTTCCTCCTCGTCTGGAGCAACCGATTCTAGGTCGGATGCTGGGGCGGGGGGCACCATGATGGTAAATTCGCCGTGCGCTGAAGACAGCTTCGGGATTAGCTCTCCTGGCAGACCCGAGACAAACTCCTCGTGCAGCTTAGTTAGCTCGCGGGCGACCATTATCGGTCTTTTAACCAAAATATTTAACTCCTCAAGGGTCTTTTCCAGCTTGTGAGGAGCTTCGAAGAACACCACCAGACGACGTTTAGAGGAGTCGACAACGTCTTGGAAAAACAATTTGCGGTCTTTAGACCTAATTGGCGGAAAACCTAGGAAAGTGAAGCCCTGTGAATCTATTCCCGACGCGGAAACGGCTGCGACGATGGCGTTTGCGCCGGGGATGGGTTCGACGGTGAAGCCAGCCTCGCGTACGGCGGCAACCATCGCGGCACCTGGATCCGAAATGCCGGGAGTACCTGCATCGGTTACCAGTGCCACGGACTCGCCCTTGGCGAGCTTGCTTACAATCCGCTCGATGCGCCCCTTTTCGTTATGTTCGTGGACGCTGAGGATTGGGGTTTCGATGTTGAAGTGGCGCAACAGGATTCCGGTGCGTCGCGTATCCTCTGCGGCAACCAGCTGAACCGATTTGAGGGTCCTGATCGCCCTCAACGTCATGTCTTCCAGATTGCCGATCGGCGTCGCGACCACATAAAGAACCCCTCTGGAGTCGCGAGGCATGCTCGGATTTTAAGCTACCATTGCGAAGATGGCCTCTCCCCTATTGAACTGACACAGGAAGGCATGCACGCGGCTGAACCGTTACCTCACTTCGTAGACGACTACCTCTCATTTCTCTACGAGGTACACCCCACCGGCGCCACCATGGATGGGGTTCACGTCCACGACGACCTGCTCGAAGATTACCGGCGCCCGGCGATCGATACCCACGTCAGCGCGCTGGCCGGGTTTGCCCGCCGCCTCGACGGCATTCCGGTCGAGCAATTGTCAGCGCGGGAGCAGGTCGAACACCAAATCGTGTCAGCGAACATTCGTGCGCGCCAGTTCGAGCTGGAGGCGGTCCGTTCGTGGGAGCGCAACCCGCACGTCTACGCCGACACCCTGGCGTCGAGTCTCGCCGCCCAGGCGATCTTTGCTTACGCGCCGGAAACGGATCGCGCCCGGCGGGTACTCTCAAAGCTGCGGCAGGTGCCGCGTCTCGTGCAGGCCGCGCGCGACAACATCAAGGAACCGCCCGCCATCTACGTCAAGGTCGGTATCGATACGTGGCGGGGTGCGATGGCGTTTATCGACCGCGACCTGCCGCGGGCGTTCTCGACCGTCGACGACATTCACCTGCTCGGCGACCTGGACGATGCGTGCCGGGAAGCGGTCAAGACGATTGGTGCCTACGTCGACGAGCTCGAGAATGACGTGCGCCCGAAGGCGCGCGGCACGTTCCGGCTTGGTCGCGATCGCTTCGAGCAGAAGCTCCGCCTGGAAGAAGGCATTACCCTGCCCACCGATCGGCTGCTCGCAATTGCCATGCGCGAGCTCGCCGCGACGCAGGAAGAGTTCCGTCAATTAGCCGGCCGCAGCAACGGCGGCGATCCGATCGCGGCGTGGCGCAAGGCGAAAGAGACTCACCCCGAACCGGGCACGCTCATCGCCACCGCACGCCAGCAGCTCGACGAACTGCACACTTTCCTGTCGCGCAACCCCATCGTCTCCATGCCGCAAGGCGCGTCGACCGTGACGGGCAATGGCGGCGAGGTCGCGGTGGGACCGACGCCGGACTTCTTCCGGTGGTCGTCGGCAAGCATGTGGACGCCGGGGCCGTTCGAATCACGTCCGTCGAGGGCGATGTATTACCTCACCGACGTCGATCCGAAGTGGGAGGACGAGAAAAAACGCGAGCACCTTCGCGATTTCAACGTGCCGACGCTGTGGACCATCTCGATTCACGAGGTCTATCCCGGCCATTTTCTCCATTACCAGTTTCTCAGGAAGGTCGATTCGAAAGTGCGGCGCTCGACGATGTTCGCGCCGGCGTCGTATATCGAGGGCTGGGCGCACTACTGCGAACAGATGATGATCGAGGCCGGTTTCCGCAAAGGCGATCAGGCGATCAAGCTCGGGCAGCTCGCGGAAGCGCTGGTCCGTCTCGCGCGTTTCGTAGTCGGCATTCGCCTTCACACCGAAGACTGGTCGGTCGAACAGGGCGTTCGCTTCTTCAAGGAAGAAGCGTTTCTCGAAGAATCCAGCGCGCGACGGGAAGCGGAGCGCGGCACGTTCGACCCGACCTACCTGGTGTACTCGGCCGGGAAGATGATGCTGCTGAAGTTGCGACGCGACTGGTTCGAAGAGCAGGGAGGCAAACCCTCGCTGCGCGCGTTTCACGACGCGCTGCTCTCACACGGCGCCGCGCCGTTCTGGGCGCTGCGCAAGCTGATGCTGACAACTCATAACGATACGGTGCTCGAATAAACAGACCGACTGGTCTTCGGGCAGACCGGCCCGTCAGGAAAACACGATGCCTCTATACGAATACCAATGTGACACCTGCGCGCACCGGTTCGAGGTGATTCAGAAATTTTCCGACACGCCCGTCGAAGTGTGTCCGAAGTGCAGCGGACCGGTGAAGAAGCTGTTGTCATCGCCGGCAATCCAGTTCAAGGGTTCCGGCTGGTACATCACCGATTACGCGAAGAAGGGCAGTGACAGCGCATCGGCGCCCGCAGCCTCGGACAGCAAGACGGAAACCAAGGCCGACGCCAAAGCCGACACGAAATCAGAAAGCAAATCGGAGAGTAAATCGGAGAGTAAAGCCGAGACGAAATCCGATTAGGGGACGCCGCGAGCGCGGCTCTAACTCACCGTTTTGAGGTACGCCCTGAACTGTTCGGCGATTTCGGGTCGCTTCAAGCCGAAATACACATTCGCCTTCAGGAAGCCAAGGTTGTTGCCGGTGTCGTGGCGAACGCCGTCGATGATCAGCGCATACATCGGGCGTGCCTTCAGCAGCCGCCGCAACCCATTGGTCAATTGAATCTCGCCGGACTTGTCCGTGCCCGTCTCGTGTAGCGCAGGGAAGATGTCCGGCGTGAGCACGTAGCGTCCGACGATCGCCAGGTCGGACGGCGCCTGATCGCGCGGGGGTTTTTCGACCAGGTCGTTGATGCGATACACGCGCTCGCCAAATTCCGGTACCGGTGTGGCGTCGATGACCCCGTAGGCGGAGACCTTCTCCATCGGCACGCGTTCCACGGCAATCACCGGCCCGCCCGCCCGCTCGAACACGTCGATCATCTGCTTCAACGCCGGCGGGGTCGCGTCATACACGTCGTCTGCGAGGATGACTGCAAACGGCTCGTCGCCGACGACGTCTTCGGTGACGAGCACGGCGTGTCCGAGGCCGAGCGGCTCACCCTGGCGAACCGCCGACACGCGCGTCAGCGACGCCACCTTTTTGACTTCGTCGGCAAGCGCCTGCTTGCCTCGGCTCTCGAGGAAGTGCACGAGGTCGACCGATTCGTCGAAGTGATCCTCCATCGCGCTCTTGCCGCGGCTGGTGACCAGGATGATGTTCGAGAGTCCGGACGCGACCGCTTCTTCGACGCCGTACTGAATGGTCGGCTTGTCGACGAGCGGCAGCATCTCCTTGGGAATCGCCTTGGTTGCGGGGAGAAAGCGGGTGCCGAGACCGGCAGCGGGGAACACAGCCTTACGAATCCTGACGCTCACTCCACTAGAATAATCGACGGCTCTTATGCTGGATCCCAATTTAGTCCGCGACCATCTCGATGCGGTGAAGGCCGCGATGGAAAAGCGCGGTCTCGACGTGACGGCCGAGTTGCAGCAGCTCGCGACCGCGGAGACGCATCGCCGCCGTCTGATCCCGCAAATCGAGGGCTTGAAGCGCGAGCAAAATGCCGCGGGCGATCAGGTGGCCCGGGCGAAGCGACAGGGCCAGGATGCCTCGCACCTCTTCGAAGCGAGCAAGCAGCGCGGGCAGAAGATCAAGCAACTCGAGATCGAGCTCGAGCAGGCCGAGCGGCAACGCACCAAGCTTCTGGAAACGCTGCCCAACCTGCCGCATGAGAGTGTTCCCGTAGGGACTAGCGCTGCCGACAATGTTGTCGTCCGCACGTGGGGCGAACCGCGCACGTTTGATTTCGAGCCGAAAGCGCATTGGGATCTCGGCCCGGAACTTGGCTTGATCGACTTCGAGCGCGCGACAAAAATTTCCGGGACGCGATTCTCGATCCTGATGGGCGCCGGCGCGCAGCTGGAGCGGGCGCTCATCAACTTCATGCTCAACCTGCACACCTCGGAGCATGGCTATACGGAAGTCCAGCCACCGTTCCTGGTGTCGTCATCAACGCTCTACGGCACCGGACAGTTGCCGAAGTTCGAGATGGACCTGTTCAAGATCGCCGGCGAATGGGATCTCTACCTGATTCCCACCGCCGAAGTGCCGGTCACGAACCTGTATCGCGGAGAGATTCTGGACGGCACGCGGCTGCCGTTGAAGTACACCGCGTATACGCCGTGCTTCCGCAGCGAAGCGGGATCGTACGGTGCCGACACGCGCGGCCTGATCCGGCAGCATCAGTTCGACAAGGTGGAACTCGTGAAGTTCACCACACCGGACACGTCTTACGACGAACTCGAGAGCCTCACCGCCAATGCGGAGAAGGTGTTGCAGCTACTCGGACTTCCGTACCGGACGATGGTGCTGTCGACAGGGGACATGGGATTTTCGGCGGCGAAAACCTATGACATCGAAGTGTGGTTGCCGAGCCAGAAGGCGTATCGTGAGATTTCCTCCTGCTCGAACTGCGAAGCGTTCCAGGCGCGGCGCGCGAACATCAAGTTCCGGCGCGACGGCACCGGCAAGGCGGAGCACGTGCATACGCTCAACGGTTCCGGTCTCGCCGTCGGTCGAACTTTGATTGCGATCCTCGAGAACTACCAGCAGAAAGACGGTTCGATCGCCATTCCCGAGGTGTTGCGGCCGTTCATGGGAGGTAGGGAAGAGATCGGGCGATGAGGTCCGCCTGCGCGCTACGCGCTTCGGCGAGACAGCCTTCGCCTGGCTTGCCCAGCCGAAGCTCACGCTTCGGCAATCTACGCGTGAGTGAAGGCTGGCGGAGAGGAAGTCCGCCTTCGCGCTACGCGCTTCGGCGAGACAGCCTTCGCCTGGCTTGCCCAGCCGAAGCTCACGCTTCGGCAATCTACGCGTGAGCGAAGGCTGGCGGAGAGGAAGGGATTCGATGCCGTTCACGATGGCCAAGCCATCGTGGCGCCACTGAAGCCTGACTCGACGGAACGAGCGAGGCCGAAGGCCGAACGAGTGGCGGAGAGGAAGGGATTCGAACCCCTGGAGCCCGTGAAGGCTCAACGGTTTTCAAGACCGCCGCTATCGACCGCTCAGCCACCTCTCCGCGCTCTTCTATTCTAACTGGGCCAAATCTCGCATAGTTTTCGGCGGTCTGCACAGATCCGTAAGCTCAACCAGACAAAGTGCTTATGGAATGTGGCAGCATCATTGGTCCGTCAGTGAGGATGGTCATGATGCTGAAGCGAATCCTGTTCGTGTCGCTGTGTTTCATGGTGGTGAGCATCGATCTGCCGCAGCCGTTTTCGGGACGTGCTCTCGCCGACGTGCCGACGGTTGTCGATCCGATCTTTGGCGGCGACTTGCACACGTTGCCGCTCGACATGACGCCGTTCCAAAGCATCCGGCGCGATCCGCGCGCCGCGTCATACATTCTGCTTGGCAACGACGGCCGGCTGCGCATCATCAATCTGCGGAACGCTGGAACGGTCGCCGACTTTCAGCCGCTCGGTACGTCATTTCTCGAACCCTTCAGCATCGAGCTGTTCAGCATGGGTGACGGGATGACGCCGGATACGCTGCTGATCGGCCCAAACCAGCCATCCCAACGCGGCCTGAGCGGCTTCCGGTTGACGTCACCGCAACCGACGCTGTTGGGCGAGACGCCCGACGATTGGATTCGCGCCGGAGGACTACGGATCGCGTCGGGCAATCTGTTCGGCGACCACACTCCGGAAATCATCTTTTCGTCCGGCCCCAACGGCCCGGGCTCGGTGATGGCGTCTTCGCTCGGAGCGAATCAGCAATTCGGGTTCGGGCCGTTTGGAGATTTTCGCGGCGGCGTGTTCGTCGCGGCGGGCGATTTGGACGGCGACGGGTTCTCCGAGATCCTCTCGTCCACGGAAACGCTCGGCGGCCTGGTCAGCATCGCCAGCGTCCGCGATAACGGCGTTCGAGGACGCGGCGTCCTTGCTCCTTTCGGTCCGGGCTTCAACGGCGGCATCCGCGTCGCCGCCGGCGACCTGACCGGTGATGGCCGCGCGGAATTGATCACGGCGACGGCGTCGGGTGCGCCGATCGTTCGCGTCTACACCCAGTTTCAGGGATCGACGAGGCTGATCGGGAACCTGACCAACTTCGCGGACCCGAACCCGTTCACGACGGCAGACACCGGCGTGACGCCATTTACGTTTGTGATTGACGGCAACCCGACCCTCGGCGCGCTGTATCACGATCGGCTGTGGTTCTTTCAGGCGATGGATTCAAGAGGGCTGCTGACAATCGACCCGTCCAATGCGGTCGGATCTCTGGCGCAAAGTCCCTTCGACAGCGTCGACACCTGGACGCCGCTCCTGCCGCGCTGATCCTGAGACGTTCGGCCGCCGTGAACGGGTATGATCGGCTTGTGAAAGCCGCCGCTTTACTTGTCGCGTTGTTGATGGCTGTCGCGTGCGGCAGGAGTTCCACCGAATCCTCCGAGGGCGCGCCGATGGCTGATAGCGGAATCAAAGAACTGCAGATTCAAGACGTGACGGCCGGATCCGGAACCGAAGCCCGGGCCGGCCGGGTCGTCAAGGTGCACTACACGGGTTGGCTGTACGACGCGAGCGCCGGCGACAAGCGCGGCAACAAATTCGACAGCTCGAAGGACCACGGCGGCCAGCCGTTCGAGTTCTCGCTCGGCGCCAGGGAAGTCATTCCCGGGTGGGATGAAGGCGTCGCCGGCATGAAGGTCGGCGGCAAGCGCGTCCTGACCATTCCTCCGCACCTCGGTTACGGCGCACGCGGCGCCGGCGGGGTGATTCCGCCAAACGCGACGCTCGTGTTCGAAGTGGAGCTCCTCGACGTGAGGTGATTTGCTCCCATTTCGGCGTGTGCGGCGGTTGTACGCTGCCAGGCGTGCCGTATCCCGATCAACTGGCTCGAAAGCGGCAAGAATTGTCGCGCCTGCTCGGGATGGAGGTGCCGCCGCTGATTCCCTCCCCACGAGAATCGGGCTTTCGTAACAAGGTCGCGTTCGTGTTCGGCTCGGGCGTGATGGGCCACTACGCGCTGCGCTCGCAGAAGATCATCCCGATCCGGGAATGCCCCGTGCATCACCAGCGCGGCAATCGCATCGCCTTCGCGCTTCGCGATCACCTGTCGCGCGTGCCGGCCGGCATTCTTCGTCACGTCATTGTCAGGACCACTGACGACGGCCGGGAAGCGTCGGCGATGCTGGTGGTGAGACGGAACGACAAGTCGCTGCGGGCACCGGTGAAGAAGTTTCTTCAGTCCGCCGACCGTGCCGACGGATTCTTCGTCAACATCCACGACAAGCCCGGGCCGTACATGGTCGGCGACGAGACCATCAGGATTGAAGGCCGCAGCCACGTCAAAGAAACCATCGATGGCGTGTCGTATCTGGTGTCGCCGACAGCGTTCTTCCAGACCAACGTCGGCGCCGCCGGCGTGCTGCTGCAAGTGGTAATCGACGCGGCCGCCACCGCGAAGCGCGTGCTGGATTTGTACTGCGGCAGCGGACTGTTCTCACTGCCCTTGGCGAAGCGAGGCGCGCAGGTGTTGGCGATCGAGGAGAACCGCGATGCGATCGCCGACGCGGAGGCCAACGTTCGCGTCAACCGGCTCGACGCCTCCCGCATCCGGTTTGTCGCCGCGAGAGTGGAGGATGCGTTGGTGCGCGCGGCCCGCGACCCGTGGGATGTGGTGATCCTCGATCCGCCGCGCCAGGGGTGCGCGCCTGCCGTGATTGCCACGGTGTTCGGCCAGATGCGGCCGCCGCGCGTGGTCTACGTGTCCTGCAATCCCGAGGCGCTGGCGAGCGAACTGCCGGCGATCAGGAAGTCGGGTTATCGAGTGGCGCGCGTGCAACCGGTTGACATGTTTCCGCACACCGACCACATTGAGACGGTCATGGTCCTTGAATGCGCCTAGCGCGGATCATCATCGTCGTCTCGACGATCGCCGCGGCGCTGCTCGAAGCCTACCTCGCAACGTCGTTTCACCCACGGTCGTTCTGGATTGCGATCGCCGGTTTCGCGGGACTGCTGGTCGCCGGCGAGCGGCTGCGTCCGGTGTCGCTGCCGCTCCTGCTGGCGGCGTCCTATGTCACACCGGCGGCGTACATCCTGTTCAGCGGCGGCAGCAGTTTCGCCCTGGACGCGATTTGGGTGCTGCCTCTGCTTGGACTGACGCTGTCGGGCCGCGGTGGGTGGCACTGGTCGCTGCCCGGACGGTGGCAATGGCCGTTGATGACGTGGGCGCTGATTGTCGCCGTCAGCTGGCCGATCGTATTCCTGCGGGAGGCGGATTTCGCACCCTGGATTCTGCCGCTCGATCGCGTCTCGAATTCCAGCGTCGGCGGCAGTCCGTGGGACGTCGGCTTGAACGTGACCTACTTCGTTCTTGGCCATAACGTCGGCATCCTGTTCGTCGACGCGATGTGCCGTTGGTACGACGGCAGCCGCGCGGCATTCCGCCGCGAGGTGCTCGCGCCGCTACTCGCGGCCGTGTCGATCTCTGCGGCCGTCGCCATCTATCAGGGATTTGTCGACCTGACCTTCCTCAACCACGGCTTCTGGGCGTACATGATTCGCGCCGCCGGCACAGCCGGCGACCCGAATCTGCTGGGAGCGATCGCCGGCTTCTGGACCATCGGCGGCGTCGCGTATGCGAGAGGTCTGCGCGGGCCGTGGTCGATCGTCGTGTCGATCGCCGCGGTCTCGCTTGGCGCTGCCGCTGCGTGGTTGTCGGGATCGCGAACCGGGTTGGTTGCCGTCCTCGTCAGCGTCGCGATCGCCACAATCGAGACATTGCGCTGGTCCAGGCTGGACGTTCGCCGGCTGGCGATCGGCGCTGCCGGCGCGCTTGTCATCGGCGCCGCATTGGTGTTGGCCTTGCAGCGCGCTTCGACGCACACCATCGTGCAGCGCGGCACGCTGGGCTATCTGCCCCTGATCGGCGACCGCGGCATCGTGAGGAGCGCGGACGAGCTGTTGTGGGATCGCTTCGGATACGGCCCGACCGCGATCCAGATGATCAAAGAGCATCCCATCGAAGGTGTCGGGCCCGGCCTCTACCCCCCGCTGTCGCATGACTTCGGCAAAGCGATCGGACGCGTCATTCCAAAGCCCGACAACGCGCAGGCATGGTGGCGCCATAACCTCGCCGAGCTGGGCATCGTCGGGTTCATCCCGCTGCTGTGGTGGTGCATCGTCTGCGGTCGTGAGCTGTTCGCGCGTCGTGCCGCGGCCGATCGTTTGTCGTCAGGCATGCTTCGCGGTGTCCTGGTCGCGTTCTTCATCGCATCGCTGTTCGGATTGCCGTCCCAGAACCTCGCCGTCACGATCACGTTCTGGATTTTCGTGTTCTGGTTCACGGTCGAACGCGGCGCTGCGGCCGCGACGGAAGAGACGGCACGCCCGGATCGCCGGCTGCTCGTCGGCGCGGTCGTGCTGTGCGTGGCGCACCTTGCGATGACGACGGTGAATGCCTTTGGCGACCTTCGGCCGCGCGAACGATCGATGCGTTTCGACTGGTTCTACAAGTACGGCATGACGGAGTTGGAGCCGGAACCTGCCGGCGGCACCGTCGGCCGCCGCTTCACGACGGAAACGAAATCGCTGGCGGTGGTCAAAGTGCAGGGGAGGACGCTCAAACTCGCGGCGTGGATTGATCATCCCGACGGTGAGCAGAACCCGGTACACGTGCGCATCTGGGCAGACGGGAACCTCGTCTACGAGGGTGCCGTGAAACGAAGTACTCCGGTCTTTTTGAATATTCCGCCGACACCCGGACGAACGCACGTCATCATCGAGACCGAAATCGATCGGCTGTTCCGGCCGAGCGACTACGGCAGTCGTGATCGGCGGACGCTCGGGTTGTCGTTGCGCGACTGGGTCTGGGAGTAGACCACACACCCGCGGCAGCCGGTCAGTGAAACGCGGGACAGCGACGCTACGAGGTGGGCGTTCGCTTGACGGTTTTCTCGAGGTAGCGCCTGATAGTGTCGTAGGTATGCTGCTGCATCCATTCCTCGGCGACGCGCGCGTTGACGTCCGCCAGAAGCCGGACGCGCTCGAGAATCGGCGCAACGAATGCGGCTTTGGTCAGCGCAAATGCAGTTGCGGGAATCGACATCAATCGCCGCGCGACGTCATGTGCGCGATCGAGCAGGAGCCCCTGCGGACACTTTTCGTCGATCAGGCCCAGCGCCTTCGCTTCATCGACGTCAACGGTGCGGCCGGTAAATACCAGCTCGCGTAGGGCCGCGTCGGAAAGACGCGCCGCCATGATCTGCAGCGGCAGCGCCGGAAACGGCACGCCCACCGCGAGCTCGGGAATGCCGATCCGGCCCGCGCCGTCGGTCATGATCCGGTGATCGCACGCGGCGGCGAGGATGCAGCCACCCGCGATCGCATGACCGTTGACGGCCGCAATCACCGGTTGGGGTAGCGTCAGCGCCGAGCGGAGGAATTCGTCCAGGATTGGCAGGAATCGACGCGCGTAGTCGGGGCCGTCGTTGATGAGCCGAAATAGATCGACGCCCGCGGAAAACGATGAACCGCTACCGGTGACAATTACTGCTCGCACCGCCGGATCCATGGCGGCCGCCATTTCATGCGTGAATGCGTCGCCGAGCTCGACATCCATC
>DASPNQ010000226.1:0-12674 GCA_035626435.1 Vicinamibacterales bacterium | reverse complement strand
GGGGGCTAAGGAGCTAAGGAGCTAGGGAGCTAGGGAGCTAGGGAGCTAGGGAGCTGGGGAGCTAGGGAGCCAGGGAGCTCACGGGTTCATATCGGCTTACGCGCGAGGCACATCAGGGAACAGCCGATTGGCATGTTGACTGCGCGCAGGGCCAGCGCCTCGAGCGAGACCAACGCGGTCAGCGCGGCGTTGACCGGGCCGATTGGCACGTCCATTTCGCTTTCGCCCGGCGCGATCACCCCCTGACGCGCGGTGAAGCGGTGCCACAGCCGCACCGGGAGCATGAACGGCAACAACGTCAGGTGATCGAACGACAGCCGTTCGACGTCGAAACCCGCGCCTTCGACCAGTGTCCGCAGTTTTGCCGGCGTGTAGCGGCGCGTTTCGTTCGAGAGCGCGGAATGCGCGCCGTAGAGGATGTCGAGCGCGGCGACATGCATCAGCATCCGGCCGCCCGGTTTCAGCACCCGCCACATTTCCCTGATCGCGGCCTGCTCGACATCGTCCGGCAACACCTGGAACACATCGAACGACGTGGCGACGTCGAAGGTCGCAGTCTGGAAGGGGATGTGGGAAATGCTCGCCTGCGCGACGCGGTGGCCGTGCGCCTTCGCGAACTCAGTACCGAGCCGCGTCAGGTCGAAGCCGACGGCGGTGCCGAAGGGCTCGAGCATCGCGAGGTTGGAGCCGGTGCCGCACCCGCAGTCGAGAATCCTGGGAGTGGCGAGGCCCGCGGTCGCACGCGACAGCATCGGCTTCATGTACTGCCGGAAACCGCGGAACCAGAAGTGCGATTGCTCGGCGCGATAGGTCAGCTCGAGTAAACGATCCACAAAAGAACTGCTATTCTACCGTCACACATGCGCTTACGCGGAGGCGTCGAGGGCGCGGCCGTGGTGCTCGGCGCCGCTGTGCTCGCCTGCGTCTTCACCTATCCGTACATCCTGTACTTCGGTAACGCGGGGCGGTTGGATACCAACGACGGTCGCTGGAGCATCTGGGTCGTCGCGTGGGTCGCGCACGCGTTGACCACGGATCCCGCCAACCTGTTTCGCGCCAACATTTTTTATCCACACCCGAACGCGCTGGCCTTCTCCGAAGGGAACATCGTTGAGGGCGTGATCGGCATTCCGGTGTGGCTGCTGACGAGAAATCCGTACGCGACGCACAACTTCGTCTTCCTGTTTGCGTTCGCGCAGTCCTTCGTCGCGACCTACTACCTGATTCGACGGCTGACGGGTGATCGGCGCGCGGCGATCGTCGCCGGCGTGATGTACGCGTTCTGTCCGTTCGCGTTCGTCCGGCAGGCGCACATCCAGCTGCTGATGATCGGCTTCCTGCCGTGGTGCATGCTGGCGTGGCATCGCTTCCTCGAGCACCGCGGCAGCGCGCGCGCGATTGAGCTCGGCGTAGTGATGGCGCTCACCGGGCTGGCGTGCGCGTATTACGGGATTTTCGCGGGCGGCATGATCGCGTCGGCCGCTGTCTGGTTCGCGATCAGCCGCGGTCATTGGCGGGAGGTGCGTTACTGGCGCAGCCTCGCGGTCGCGGCGGCGGTGTGCATCGGCATCATCGCACCGTTCTTCGTCCCGTACGCGCAAATGCAGGCGGCCACGGGATTCCAGCGCACGCTCAGCGGCCAGTACTCCGCGAACATCGGCGCGTGGCTGGCTTCGTCCGCCTGGGCGCACCGCTGGTGGGTGCCGTACCTGACGGCGCCGAGCGAAGCGTTGTTCCCGGGCATTCTGGCGCTCGTGCTGGGCGTAGCCGGCGCGCGGGTCGCACTGCGCAGCCCGCTTCGGGATGTCGCGTGGTATTACATCGGGCTGGCGCTATTTACGTTCTGGCTGACGTTCGGACCTGCGGCCGGCCTCTATACGCTGCTCTATTACACGGTACCGGTCTTTTCGTTTCTTCGCGCGCCGTCGCGCGCCGGCATTGTCGTCACGCTGTGCCTGGTCGTCCTGGCGGCGCCGGCCATGGTGGCGATCATGAAACGCCGCGGCGCGAACGCGGCATTCGCGGTCCTCTTCGCATTAGCGGTCGCCGATCTCTATCGAGCGCCGCTGCGGATGCGTGAAGCGCCGCCGCTTGCGGCAGCCTACCGCGAGCTTGCTCGCCTGCCGAGAGGCCCGGTCGTCGAATTGCCGTTCTGGGCGACCAGCATCGAGTATCACCGGCATGCCGAGTACAACCTCGCCTCGACGTTTCACTGGCAGCCCTTGATCAACGGCTACAGCGATCACATCCCGCAGGATTTCCGCGACCACGCGCCGATACTCAACACGTTTCCCAGCGCGCCCTCGTTTGCCATCCTCGAGCCGCTGCGGGCACGTTACGCGGTGTTTCATCTCCACCTGATGCCTCGCGCGACCCGCGATCAGCTGATCGCCAGACTGGACGGCGAATACGCGTCGTCGCTGCGGCCGATCGTCAAAGACGGAGACGTGTGGCTCTACGAAATCGTCGCCTGGCCCAGAGCGCCGCAGTGAGCGCCGGCTCGCCGCGGTCTGCCCCGGCCGAGCGGGAGCCACGGGACGCCGCCGGCGGCGCGGCGAATCGGATCCGATTGCGAGCCGCCGCGTTGCTGTTCTTTGGCTTGATGGCCATCGTCCACTCATGGCCGCTGGCCAGCGACCTTGGCGGCCTGGCTCGGCTCGACAATCACGACGCGGAATTGAATACGTGGATCATCGCGTGGAATGCGCACATCCTGCCGCGCGATCCGCTCAACCTCTTCGAAGCGCCGCTGTTTTATCCCGAGCGGCGCTCGCTGGCGTTCTCGGAGCACATGATCGTGCCGTCGCTGATCGGAGCGCCGTGGTTATGGGCGGGCGTATCGCCGGTGGCCGTTTATAACCTGCTGATTATTCTCGGGCTCACCCTATCGGGGTGGGCGATGTTCGTGGTGATCGAGCGTTGGACCGGCCGGGCGTGGCCGGCAGTGATCGCCGGGCTCCTGTACGCGTTCAACGCGCACGTCTTGACGCGGTTTGTTCATTTGCAGGCGCATCACGTCGAATTTTTTCCGTTCATGTTGCTGGGGTTCGACCTGGTCATCACCGATCGCCGCCGGCGGCACATCGCGTTCCTTGCTGTGATGTTCGTGCTGCAGGCACTGTGCAGCAATTACCTGCTGGTGTTTTCGGCGTACACGCTGGTGATCTGTGCGATGGTGCGCTGGCGCGAGTTGAACCGCGATGCCGTAGCGCGGCTGGCGATGGCCGGCGTGCTCAGTGCAATCGCATTGGCGCCGTTTCTCCTGCCCTATTACCTGGTCGATCGCGAGATGGGACTGTCGCGAAGCGCGGCGGTCGTCGACGAGTATGTCGCCACGTGGCGCGACTATCTGGCGACCGGCGCGCGATTGCATTTCGAGACGTGGAGCCGCCACTTCTACAACGGGCGCACGGCGCTGTTCCCCGGGTTCACCGCGCTCGGGCTTGCGGCAATGGCGCTGGTCGCCGGTCGCGGTTTGCGTGATAGCCGCATCCGCATGGCCGCAGCACTGGCACTCCTCGGGTTCACGCTCTCACTCGGCACCAGTGTGCCTGGCTATGCGGTCATGCATGAGCATCTGCCGCTGCTCGATGGACTGCGCAACGTATCGAGGTGGGGCTGGCTGTTGCTGGCGGGCGTCGCGATCCTCGCGGGCTTTGGCGCCGCCGCGCTCGAAGCCCGTATTCGTCGATGGCCGGTCTGTGCGGTGCTGCTCTGTGTGCTGGTGACGGCCGAATCGATTCGCACGCCTGTCGGATTCACGCCGTTCCATGGCATCCCGCGAATTTACGATCGCCTCGCGGCCGAGCCCGCCGCCATTGTCGCCGAGTTCCCGTTCTACTCTGGCGCCAGCGTCAGCATGAACGGACCCTACGTGCTGGCGAATACCCGGTATTTCAAGCCGTTGCTGAACGGTTACAGCAGCTTCCACCCGGAGTCATTTGAAGCCCGCGGTCGCGCGTTGCACAGTTTTCCGAGCGAGCCCGCACTCGCGGAGCTGCGCGCCTTGCGCGTCACCCACGTCACGGTGCATGTCGATCGGTTCCGCGATCGCTACGGCGACAAGGCGCTGCAGGCGATCGGCACGATCCCGGAATTGCTGCTGGTCGCCGAAGAAGATGGCATCAGGCTGTATCGGATGCATTGACACGCGCGAGCCGGCGATCGGCTTCGTGCAGCGTCTCATCGCGCTTCGAGAAGCAGAACCGCACGGTCTTCGGCGCCGCGGCCGGATCGTTGTAAAAGCTGCTGCCCGGCACTGTCGCGACGCCAATGTCTTTGACCAGGTACTGCGCAAATTCGGAGTCGCTCGAAAATCCAAATCTGGAGACATCCGCCATCACGTAATACGCTCCGCCCGGCGTATAGGCCGTGAATCCGTGGCGGCCCAGGATGTCGAGCATCAGGTCGCGTTTCGCCTGGTAGTCGGCGCTGAGCTGCGCGTAGAACGGCTCTGGTAACGACAACGCGGCCACGCCGGCATCATGAAATGGCGTGGGCGCCGCTACCGTCAGGAAGTCGTGCATTTTGCGAATGCCGCCGGTCAACGGCGGCGGCGAAATCGCCCAGCCGATACGCCAACCAGTCACGCTGTAGGTCTTCGACAGGCCATTCGTCGTAATCGTTCGATCGGCCATGCCGGGAATCGTCGCCATCGGCACATGCACGTGTCCGCCGTAGACGATACGTTCGTAGATCTCGTCCGAGATCGCCAGCACGTCCCATCGCTGGCACAATTCCGCGATCAGCTCGAGCTCGCCGCGTGTGAACACCTTGCCGGTCGGGTTGTTCGGCGAATTGATGACGATGGCGCGGGTGCGGGCGGAGAACGCGGCGATCAATTCGTCGCGATCGAAGTGCCAGTCCGGCTCGCGCAGGCGGATGTAGCGGGGCACCGCGCCGGCGAGGATCGCATCCGGGCCGTAGTTCTCGTAAAAGGGCTCGAAGACAATCACTTCATCGCCGGGATCCACGCACGCCAGCATGGTCGCGATCATCGCCTCGGTCGAGCCGCAGCAGACGGTCACCTGCTCGTCGGCGACGAGCGGCACGCCGTAGCGGCGCGTGAAGTCCGACGCGATCGCGTCGCGCAGCGCCTTGGTGCCGTACGGCGGCGCATATTGATTCTGCTCCGCCTGGATCGCCGCGCAGGCGGCGTCCTTAATCGCCTGCGGCGCTTCAAAATCCGGAAAGCCTTGCGACAGATTGACGGCGTTATGGAGCCGGGCCAGCCGCGTCATTTCGCCGAACACCGAGTCGGCGAACGACGAGACGCGCTTCGCGCTCCGAATCTTGGTCACTCTTCAGAACTATACAAGTACCGGTAGTCCTCGGCCGTGCCGAGGATCCGCTTGACGTAGTTCTGCGTCTCGGGGAATGGAATATCGTCGATGAACTCGTCTTGGGGCAGGCCCGGCTTCTCGCGTTGCCAGCGCAGCACGCGGCTGTCGCCGGCGTTATAGGCCGCAAGCGCGAAATGCACACCGCCAAATTTCCGGATGCTGTCCGCGAAGATCTGCGTGCCGAGCCGCACGTTCACGTCGGCTTCGGTCAGCCGGCGCGTGGAGAACGGCCGCACGCCCAGCTTGCGCGCATACATCCGTCCGGTGCTCGGCAAAATCTGCATCAGCCCGTAGGCGTTGGCGTGCGAAACGACCACCGGATCGAAGTTCGATTCTTGGGCGACCAGCGCCGCGACCAGATACGGATCGAGGTTTCGCTGTTTGGCGTACTTCTGCAGCAGCGGCCAATAGTCGACCGGGAAGATGATGCGGAGAATGTCGCGCGGCAGCGTCTCGCCGCCGGCGGCGAGATATTGGGGGTAGGCACGCTTCATCGCGTTGATACCGGCGCGAATGTTGCCGAGGCGCTTGTGGACGGCGGCCACCGTCGCCTGCAGCTGCGGCGAATCGCCCCACACCCGCTGCGCGTATTGCAGCTCGTTCAACGCCTCGCGATTCAGTCCGACCGACAACAGCGTCGCGATGCGGCCGGCGGTCGGAATCGACGGCGAGGTCGCCGCCTGACGCTGAAGCGTCGGCGCGACCATGCCGCCGCGCTCGCCTTCGAGGCGCTTGACCGCCAGACGGCCGTAATACGAATTGTGATAATCGGTAGCGGTCAGTTTGAGACGCGCCACACCGGTCTCGACGTCGCCGGCGCGCTGCGCGGCGCGGCCTGCCCAGTACAGCCACGACGGCCGGTAGTCGGAACGCGGGAATTGTGCGGCACCCTTGTCGAAGTACTGCAGGGCATCCGTGAAGCGCCCTTCCCGATACGCCCACCACCCTGCTTTCCACGCGGCACGCTCGGCGAAGCGGCCCGCGGGGAAGCGTTCCAGCATTTCCCGGAAGACGGCATCCGCATCCGCATCCTCGTCGTCAATGATGTGTTCCGACGCGAGATGGTTCAGGATCTCTTCGGCGTAGGGGCTGGCGGGAAACTTATCGACAAAGGCGCGGGCCGCCTGTTTGTGCTCGCCGTCCAGCTTCAGACCGCGCGTGGCCGTCACGAAGTGAAAGTTCGCCTCTTCGGCGAACGGCCCGTTCAAATGCGGGCGCAAGGCATCGCGACCCTCGCGATAACGGCCCTGCGCCACGTCCGCGCCGGCGATCCGGATCAGCGCGCGGTTCCGCTCGGCTCCAGTGAGGAAGGATGCGACGCGCTCGTACGACGCGCGCGCCGCGCTCCACCGGCGCGCCTGGAACAAGGTCTCGGCGCGCGCCAGTTCTTTCGGCGCAACCGCGGCGTCGAGATCGACGTCCTGCTTGTCGAGCGCGTGAGCGGCGCGATCCGCTTCCGCTGTCGCGGGGTAGTCGTAATACGCGCGACGCAACGCTTCGACCGATCGCATCGGCTGCCCGGCGAGGTCCGCCGCCAGGCCGAGCCGCAGCCACGCCACTTGCGGTTGCGCCAGCCGCCGCGTCACCAGCGACTCGTACACCGCGACCGCGCCCTTGAAATCCTTCTGCGCCTCCAACGCCTCGCCCAGCCTCAACGCCGCATCCTCCGGCAAGTGACCGTCGATCTGCCGGCCGGAAAGATCGCGAAACACGTGCACCGCTTCGCTGTAGCGATCGAGCTTCATCAACGCGAGGCCGGTGTAATAGCGCGCGTAATCCGCGACCGGAGTCGTCGACAAGGCGCTGTCACTCAGTGACGGCAGGGCGGCGGCCGCTCGACCGTCTTCTTCGAGCAGCCGGACGCCACGCACGAAGTTGGTCAGGGCCGGTCCGAGCTTCGAGGTCTGCTCGGGCACGAGCCACATCGAAGACAGTTGCGAGGGCACCGGCGGATGCGCCGTCGGCGACAGCTTCGCCGGTGTGACGACGCCGGTGCCGCGGCCGGGGACGACGAGTTGGGAAGCCGAGAGCGTGGCGCCGGCCAGCAACGCGGCGCCCGCGATAAGAATTGGGGCCTTCATTACGACGTTAATTGTCCGACAGGTTCAGCTAATAGACGGACGTCAGGCTGCAAAAGCCGGATTGGGTCGCTCACCCCGTCCGTAATCTGCCGCGTCGCGCTCGGTCCCGCCGGTAATGCGCTCGAGCCCGTTGAGTGCGTCGTGCTCCCGGACGTCACGCCTGATCCACTTGCGGGTCGCGACGATGTCGTCTTCTGCGTCGTCAGCGCTTCCAGGCAGCGGCCGGCGTGACGCGCGAGAATTTCGATCAGCTCCGGCCAGCTGCTTGGCACATGGCGCTGGTGGCCATCCATCGCCACCGCATCGGCATACACCACGGCGACGACACGGCCGCCCACGACCACCGGCACGGCGAGGCCCATGCGATCGGACGGCAGGGTTTCAAAGCCCGGGCCCGCTGCCGCCGTCTGGTTGTCGCGCGTCGTCACGGTGCGCGCGGTCGTAATCGCCGTGCCAATCACGCCGGCTTCGGCCACTGTCAGGTCGATCGACTTCGGCTGCGCATCACGGGAGCCGAACCCGGAGAGGCGCCAGCCCTGGATTCGTTCGTTTCTGAGGACGACGAGCGCCGCCCGCGCCGCTTCGCGTGCCGAGGCCAATGCGAGGGCGTCGAGCACTTCGCTCAGCGTGGTCGCGCCGTCGAGGCCGCGAATGCTTTCGAGCAGCCGTGTGACGCCGGCCATTTCAATTTCGCGTTCCTTGACGCGTGCCGCAGCGACCGAAGCCTTGAGATCCTCGACGGCCCTGGCTTCGCCGTCGGCAAGGGCGACGCGCATGCGCTGTTCGGCGGCTTCGATGGCGTCGCGCATCTTCGCTTCGACTTCAGCCTCGAGCTGCCGGCGGATCTCGCCGGCTGCGGCTTCGCGGTCTTCGGCGCGCGCCTGGGCGATCTTGTCGTCCAGCGTGGCGCGGACACGGGCTTCGGCATCGGCGACGCGTGCTTGGGCCGCCTGCTCTGCTTCCTCGAACGCCGCCGCTCGCGCCTGACGGACCGCCGCGTCACGTTCGGCAGCGAACCGTTCACGCTCTTCGGCGAACGCGTCGAGCAGGTGCTGCACGAGCGTGCCCACCGCCTGATCGGTCGCGGACCTGATGCGATCTTCCAACGACATGTCGTGTCTCGACCCGGGAACGGGTGCAGGGGGACTCACGCGAGCGGCTGGGAGTGCGCGCCTATCGTCCGGTACGCGGTCATTATGCGGAGCGGTTCCGGCGAAGTCAAGGCGCGTTCGTCCCGCAAACGCTTGATTTAAAACCGCTTGAGCGAATGATCGCGGCGTTGTGGCATGATCAGCGCGACCATGTCCAAGGGCGCCGACCGCCGTTTCAATTGGAGCGATCCGCTTCTCCTCGATCAGCAGCTCACCCACGAAGAACAGATGGTGCGGGACACCGCCCGGGCCTACGCGCAAGACAAGCTGTTGCCGCGCGTACTCGAGATGTTCCGGCACGAGAAGACCGATCCGTCCATCTTCCGGGAAATGGGCGAACTCGATCTGCTCGGCATGGTGATCCCCGAGCAGTATGGCGGCGCCGCGATGAATTACGTCAGCTACGGGCTGGTGGCGCGCGAGATCGAGCGCGTCGACTCCGGCTTCCGGTCGATGATGTCGGTGCAAGGCTCGCTGGTCATGGTGCCGATCAATGAATTCGGCACCGAGGCGCAAAAGCAGAAGTTTCTCCCAAAGCTCGCTACGGGAGAACTCATCGGCTGCTTCGGGTTGACGGAACCCGGCCACGGCTCCGACCCAGGCGGCATGCAAACTCGTGCGAAAAAGGTCGAAGGCGGTTATTCGGTGACCGGCACGAAATCGTGGATCAGCAACAGCCCGATTGCGGATGTGTTCATCATCTGGGCGAAGGATGACGAAGGGATCATTCGCGGCTTCATCCTCGAGAAAGGGATGAAAGGGCTCAGCGCGCCGCCGATTCACGGCAAGGTTGGTCTGCGCACCAGCCTCACCGGCGAAGTGGTGATGGACAACGTGTTCTGTCCCGAGGAGAACGCCTTTCCGGACATTCGCGGACTGAAGGGCCCCTTCACGTGTCTGAACAGCGCGCGGTACGGCATCTGCTGGGGCGCGATGGGCGCCGCCGAGGACTGCTGGCATCGGGCGCGCAATTACGTGATGGAGCGCAAGCAGTTCGGACGTCCGCTCGCGGCCAATCAGCTGATTCAGCGCAAGCTGGCGGACATGCAGACCGAGATCGCACTCGGGCTCAATGCGTGCCTGCGCCTGGGACGCATGAAGGACGAAGGCACGGCGTCGCCGGAGATCACCTCGATGCTGAAGCGCAACTCGTGCGGCAAAGCGCTGACGATCGCCCGCGATGCCCGCGACATGCTCGGCGGCAACGGCATCGTCGACGAATTCGGCGTGATTCGACACCTCGTGAATCTCGAGGTGGTGAACACCTATGAGGGCACGCATGACGTGCATGCCCTGATCCTCGGCCGCGCGCAAACGGGAATCCCCGCGTTTACGAACTAGCGACTGCCGGTGCGTGCGGACCGGCGGCCCTCTGAGGGCCGCCGGCCATCCCGTTACTTGCTGCGCTGATACTGCGCGCTATACGTCACGTTCGCCGACGGCACCGTGATGGTATGCGTCTGGGCGCCGCGGTCGGACCACGATCGGAACACGTAATTCGCGCCGTTGACCACCTGGTTCGGCGCGCCGATTGTCCTGACCGTTCCGACAACCGCAGTAAACGAGTACGGCTCGGCTACCGGCTGACCGTCCAGCGTCAGCGTGAAGCCGCCGTTCCCTTTCACGCTCAACGTCACGGTGACCGTTCGCGGATGCAGATCGCGAGTGACGGTCGTGGACTGCCCCGACGAATCGGTGACGGTCAGCACGATGCGGTACCACACGTTCGCCGACGTCTCGCCGGTGGTCGGAATAGTGAAGCTGCCCGACTTCGAACCATTGGTCGGCGCGATAAATGGATGCACGTGATCGTCGTGATGGAAGTCCACCCGCCAGGTGAACGCGCTCGCGGGCAACGCGCCATCTTCGGCGTCGGAACCGGTGCCGGCATACGAAATGACCGACCCGGCTGTGTATCGCGCGCCCTGCAGCGGCTGCGTGATCGTCGCTGTCGGAGGTGCATTCCCGGTGACCGTGAGGACCGCCGCGTTGCTCGTCGCAGAACCGAACTGGTTGGTGACAACGGCGTGAAAACGCGCACCGCTGTCGGCGCCCGATGCGGACGGCAGCGTGTAAGTCGCTGAAGTGGCCCCGCCGATTGGCGCGCCGTCGCGATACCACTGGTACGAAAGCGGACCCGCGCCGGTGGCAGACACGCTAAATGATGCCGGCTGCCCGGCACTGACGGTGCGATCGGCAGGATGTTGCGTGATCGACGGGGGCTCGCCTGGCGTGTAGGAAATCCTGCCAATCACGCCGCCGGAGCCACGCGCCAGATAGTAAAGGCTGCCATCGCTCGACACCTGCAGGTCTACCGGCGCGGAGATGCCAGACGCGAAGGTCGTGGCCGATCCGGTGTCCGGATTGAACAGGTTGATCCATCCGGCGCAATAGTCGGCAAAGAAATACTTGCCGATGAACTCTGGCGGGAACTGAATCACATCCGGGTTATAGAACGCGCCACCTGTAATGGCGCACCCCGTGAACGGACCCGACCCATGCGTGTAGTAGTACAGCGGCGACCGATAGCTCGGATTCGTCGTCGGACCCTCGGTTGCCGGCCAGCCATAGTTCGACGCCACGATACCGTCGTTGATCTCCTCGTAGGTGTTTTGGCCCACGTCGTTGATGAACATCCGCCCACTGCCCGCCTGGATGGCGAACGTGAAGGGATTTCGCAGACCGAGCGCCCAAATCGCCTGGTTGCGTCCGGAGGTCTGGGCGACGAAAGGATTGTCGGGCGGAATGGTGCCGTCGGCATTGAGGCGAAGCATCTTGCCCAACAAATTCGACAGCGTTTGGGCATTCGCACCGTTGGCGTTGTCGCCGACCGCGGCGTAGAGCTTGCCATCGAGGCCAAAATGCAGCGCGCCGCCATTATGGTTGGTAGCAGAACTCAGGTTGTCGAGCTCGAGAAGAATGGTTTCACTGCCGGCGACCGCCGTATCCCCGTTCGCAGTGAAACGGCTGATGCGGTTGTGAATCGTAGGTGTCGTTGCCGTGTAATAGACATAGACGTATTGATTGACGGCGAAATTGGGATCGAACGCCACGCCCAGCAACCCGCGTTCGCCTGATGCGTTGACGTTGACGGTCAGGAACGGCTGGGCCAGCAGCACGCCGTCCTTCACGACGCGAAGCTGGCCGCCCTGAAGGCACACGAAGATGCGCCCGTCAGGCGCGAACGCCATCGCAGTCGGGCTGGTAAGGCCGCTGACAATTTGTGTTTCGGTAAATCCCGAAGGAACTGCGGCGGCGGCTCCATGACCTTGGAACCCAACTACCACCAGGAGCAATCCAACGAAGCCGGCGATCCATGCGCGCACGCGAGCCTCCTCACGTTGTCGCCGACCGGGCAGCGGTCGCGCGACGCTGGGCGAATCTGAAAGCAAAGCGCGTACCCAGCTACGGCCGGGGTATCCGCCGCTCATTCCGCCCGCTACCATTGCATGGCGCCGCGCAAACGGCGGCCGGCCTCCTCCAGCCATCCCTCGAGCGTGCGCGTCAGCCGCTGACGAATCGAACCGCGGTGCAACGTGCACAGGCGGCCGGGAGCCTCGTCGCCGTCCTTCAGATATTCCGTATACAACGGACAACCATCGACGGGACGGCGATAGCTGATCGCACACAGCGTTTCTTCGTCAAGGCCGGGAGGCCGTTCGAAATCCACCGGCCGCCGCGTTCGTGATCCGCGTTTCATGAACTCGGCCCAGATCGGCAAGGCATAGCGCGCGCCATACGCGCCTGGCGCAATCGTCTGCGGCTGATCGTGTCCCACCCAGACACCTGCAACGACCGACGAGCTGAAGCCGACGAACCAGGCATCCTTGAAATCATTGGTGGTGCCGGTCTTCCCCGCGACGGGGTAATTCACCCCGTGCCCACGCACCGGCGCGCCGGTGCCGCGCCCCACGGCGTCGCTGAGCATCGAGACCATTTGATAGGCCACGGCTGCCGAAATGACGCGATCGCTGCGCACCGTCTGCCGGAACGCCGTTCCCCCGTCGGCGTCGCGCACACGGACGATGTCGCGTGGCCGCACCACCAGGCCACCGTTTGGAAAAACGGAATAGGCCGCGGTGATGGCCAGCGGCGTCACG
>DASPNQ010000225.1:0-18849 GCA_035626435.1 Vicinamibacterales bacterium | reverse complement strand
ATTCCTGTTTCTCCCGTACGGCATTGTCGCCAGCCGTAACTTTCAGCCCGATCCATTGATGACCGTGACGAGCCTCTGGGCGCTCCACGCTCTGGTGCGTCACCACGACCATCCGTCGCGATCGCATTTTGTAACCGCAGCGGCGTTGATCGGTGCCGCGGGCCTCGTCAAACCGATGAGCGTGTTTGTAACGGTGCCGGCCGCACTCGTACTGGAAACGCGGTTGACGCTTCATCTGCGCACCATGGTTCGAGCCGCCGCGCTGCTCGCTGCCGGTCTAGCCGCGCCCGCGCTGTATTACGGCTACAGCGCGGTCGCCGGATCTCTGGTGCGCGATCAAATGCGGATGCGCTTCGAGCCGCATCTGCTGTCATCGACGTTCTTCTGGGGCGGCATGACGGACATGGTGTCGCGCGTGCACACGATTCCGATGTTCGCGATCGCGGCAGGCGCGATGCTCGTCGCGCCCGATCGCCTCACCCGGCGCGTGCTGGCCGCGCTGTTTGCGGGATACCTGGCGTTCGCCGTGGTTTTCACGTACCACATGCCGACGCACGACTACTACCACCTGCCGTATCTCCCGATCGTGGCGATCGGGGTCGCGGCGTTCGCAGCGCGATTCGCTGCGCGCGTCCCGGCCTGGGGTGTGTATCTGGTATGTGCAATGGTCGCGGTGGCCGGCGTGCTGCGGGCGTTACCGCGCCTGCAGGTCGACGACGCGGCGGTGTACGCGCAGATCTACGAGGAGATTGGCGCGCTGGCGGAACATGAGGTCAAGGCGTTGTTTCTCGACACCGAGTACGGCTTTGCGCTGATGTATCATGCCCAGATTTCCGGCGATTCATGGCCGAACCAGGACGATCTGGCGGCCGAGGCCATCGACGGTCGGGCCGCGATCGACGCGGAAACCCGCTTCCTCCGCGACTACGCCGACTGGCAGCCGACGCACTTCATTGTGACGGACCTGGCGTCGTTCGACGCGTCACCCGATCTCCATCGGCTGCTCGACCGCCGGGCGACGCCGATCCGCATCACGGACCGCTACCGCGTCTACCGGTTCACGCGATAGCCGCTTGACGACGAGCCGCAGCACCTCGACGAATAACAGGACACCGCCGAGCAGCAGGATCGACGCGGTGATCGGCGCAGCGAGTATCGAGTCGCCGGCGCGTGCGCCAAGCTCTGCGTGCATCCACGTGGCCGGACTGAGCGGCTGCACGTCCGAACTCCCCAGCGCCCACAACAGCGTCTTTTCGGCGAACACCACCGTTGCGATGATGCCGCTGGCATAGAACAACTGACGCAGAATCAGTTTCCAGTTCTCGAGCGAGCTCGTGCCCTGGATGACGCGACGAATTTCCCGGAACGGCATCCACAAGGCGATCAAGACATAAAACAGCGTGCCGACGCCGATGCCCGGCAGACCAGCAAACATCCTAGTGACCTTTCTCGTACACGGCGAGGCGGCGGCCGACGATGAACTCGGACCAGATCGCCTCGAGCACAAACACGCAGTTGACGACGCGCAGGACGAAGAATGACGGAATGCTGGCGAGCGCGCGCCAGAACTCGCGCCGTTTCGATGCCTGCATCAGCACCGGCACCATCAACGCCGGCGCGTCGAGCACATAGACGATCAACACCAGCGGGTTCTGCGTCAGCACTGCCGTCAGCGGCACCACGCCGAGATAAATCACCGACGCAATCGTCGACTCCCAGAGCGCGACGCCGATCACCGATCGCAGGAAGCCGATCGGCAACAGGCCTTTCCAGTGCAGCTGCACGTTTTGCATGAAGCCATGCGACCAGCGCCGCAACTGCTTGCGCATGAAATGAAAGTTGTGCGGCTCGATCGGGTAGCAGACCGCCTCCGGCACGAACCGGACGGTGCGGCCCTGTTGATACATCGACCAGGTGAGATCCATGTCCTCGGCCATGGTGCGCGTCTGCCATCCGCCATGCGCGAGCAGGACGTCCGTGCGATAGATCGAGAAGCAGCCAGACGCAATCAACGGCTTGGTGAAGTAATCCTGAATCGGTTTGTAAAAGGCGAAGGCGAGCAGGTATTCGACGTAGCGGCCGCGCTCCCAGACGCTGTTGACGTGCCGAGGCACGACGAACCCGCAGGCGGCGGCGACGGACGGGTCCGCCATGACGGCCATGAACCGCTCGATCGCGTCGGGCGCGACCGTGGTATCGGCGTCAATCGCCATGGTGAATTGCGTTTTTACATCCCTGAGCGCGTAGTTTTGGGCACCCGCCTTAGAACCGGTATTGACGGCGGGCCGGATCACGGTGGCGCCGAGCGCTCGCGCCACTTCGGCCGTTCCGTCGGTCGAGCAGTCGTCGATGACGATGATCTCGGCGGGCGGAATCGTTTGATTCTGGAGGCTCGTGATGGTGTCGGCAATCGAGTCAGCCTCGTTGTAGGCCGGAACCAGCACCGTGACGCCGGTGCGCACCTCCTCCACTTCCCTGAGGCGCGGCGATGGCTCAAGGGACACGTCTTCTAGAACCGCAAGGGTCGACATATGAATGCTGTTGCTATGGGCACTGCAAAAGCGAGAAGTGCCGGCACCGCGCCACTGACCTACGGCGCAGCTTTGCTATTGTATGCACAAAATATGCCCGCCATGCCTCTTACAGTATCGATCGGAGGGCGGACGAGAGCATGACGATGCCGGCCAGGACCAACAGCCACAGCACGGTCTTGCGAAACGCCTGGGGGCTCATGCCGATGTAGATTTTCGAGCCCCACAGCGCCGGCAGGATCAAGGCGCCGGCAACGACCGCCATCTGCGGCCACATCGCCGGGCGCAGGCGGCCGGACGCGGCGTTGAATGCCACGGTGGCCGACAGCACGATCAGGTTGAAGTTCTGAATGACGGCGCGGTGCTCGTCTTTGTTGTAACCGCGCAACGTGCACCACAGCGCCGGCGCGAGTCCGCTGAATCCGCTGAGCGGCGCCATGATGCCGCCCAGGAGTCCGACCGCCGCATCAGCGGTGCGGCCACCGCGGCGCACCTGCGGTAGCTTTGCGGTCGCCAGCATCATCGAGCAACAGATCACCAGCAGTGCGCCGAGCACCAGCTTGAAGCGATTCGGGTCGAGCAGGTCGAGTAGCTGCGTACCTAACGGAATGCCAATCGCGCTGCCAAGCACGAACGGCCACAGAATGTCGAGATGCCAGCCACGGCGCACCCGCAGCGCCGAGATCACCTGCCCGAACCAGCCGCCGAACACCGCCATGACCGCGGCCAGCTGCGGATCGATCGTCCACACCCAGATCGACACGGCGACCATCGAGAACGCAAACCCCGAAATGCCCTGCACGAGACCGGCGATCGCCGCGCCGAACGCCAGCATTGCCAACTGCGAATCCATGTGCGCAGAATTCTATCCCGAGGATGAGATACAGTGCGACGTAGTCATGGGCCGCCGCGCTCCGATCCTGCTCACGGTCGTCGCACTGCTCGCCGCTGTGATGCCGTTGCCCGCGCAGCGGATCGCCAAGCGCATTTTCATCGAGGCCGTTGACGACCAGGGCCAGCCCCTGCTCAACCTGACGGCCGCGGACCTGACGATCATCGAAGACGGCTCGCCGCGCGACGTGACGCGCGTCACGCCAGGCACGGTGCCGATGCGCATTGCGTTGGTGGTCGATTCGAGCACCTCGACGGCGCCGATGATGACGATCTTCAGGCAGGCGCTCGTCGAGTTTGCCGACGCGCTGCCGCCGCCGCATGAAGTGGTGTTCGTATCGAGCGGCAGCCAGATCCGCGTCCGCACGCCGCCCTCGACCGACCGTCAGCAATTGAAGACGGCCATTGGCATGCTCGCCTCGGAAGGCGGTGCGAACGCGTTTTTGGAAACCGTGATCGAGACGGATGCGCGCTTCCTGAAGACCGCGGCGCCACAGTGGCCCGTGTTCGTGATTCTGACGACCGACATCGGCGAGGTGCGTCGTGAGCCCGACATCCCGCGCTACCACCGCTTCATGAATGACTTCCTCGCGCGCGGCGGCAACGCGCACGCAATCGTCATGCAGGGTAAGCAGTTCGGTCCGGTTACCGATATCACGCAAAACCTGGTCCAGAATCTCGATGGCATCTACCTGTCGCTCGTCGTTGACAGCGGGCTGCCGTATCGGTTACGGAGCATCGCCGAGCGCGTTGCCGCGGATCATCGCAAGATGGCGACGTGGCATGAGGTCGAGTTCACCGGCGAGAGCACCCTGCTGCAACCAACCATCGAAGTCGGCGTGAATGGCGACGGCGTCCGGGTGCGGATGTCGGCGCGCCGTCCGGCCCACTAGTCGAGCTTGGCGATGCCCGCGTTGCCGCTCTTGCCGGGCGCGCCGGTGATCAGGGATTTCGCGAAGGCAAACGCCAGCCTCACCATGCTGTTGTGCGAATCCCAATAATTCCCTTCCTCGACATCGAAGCGGAGCAGCGTAATGTCCGGATCGTCGAGTCCTTTGGGGAACCAGGTACGCTGCAAGGTGGTATACAGCTCTTCGAGCCGCGGACGATCCTCGACAACGGCAGCGCGTCCTGATAAATGAAGGTAGGCGCCGTTGCCGTCGTTTTGAAACAGCAACGCGGTACTGGCGCCAGCGTCGATCGCATCGACCTTCCGGCTGCGCTTGTCGGTAATGAACCACAGCGTGCCGTCGAACGCCGCGTGATCGCCGACGACGCCAATCGGCCGGGCGGTGAGTGCGCCGTCGTGCACCGTCACCATGAAAGCGATGGGGAAGTCCTTGAGCAACTGGCGAAGCTTCTCGCGTGCCGCGTCGCCGTGCAGGATGTCTTTCTCGTCCAGCGCCACGCTTCGTACTGCTGCAAGCGATATGCCGGTGGCGTCGGCCTAGTCCTTGCAAAGCTACACACACAGCATGACTGCCGCCGACATCATTTACGGTCCGCTGACGCCAATCTACGACGTCGTCTGTGGCGCGTTGCTTCAACCCGGACGCAAGCGGGCTATGGAGCATCTGGACCCGCAGCCCGGGGAACGGATCCTCGAAGTCGGCGTCGGCACCGGCCTCGATCTCAATGACTACCCCGTGAATTGCACGGTCGTCGCGATCGACTTATCGCGCGCGATGATGGAGCGGGCGGAGAAGCGGCTCGATGGCGCGCATCGTCAGGGGGTCAAACTCCTGCAAATGGATGCGACATATCTCGCATTCGGCGACGCGACGTTCGATGCGGTTTACGTCCCCTACACGATCAACGTCGTCCCCGACCCGATTGCCGCCGGGAAGGAACTGGTGCGCGTCTGCAGGCCGCACGGCCGCATCGTGTTGTTGAATCACTTCGACGGCGTTCCCGAAACGTCGAATCTGATCAACGCGATCGCGGGGCGTCTCGCCTCGGCGGCGTCAGTCAACTGGCACCTGAATCTCGAGCAGTTCCTGTCCGCGATCGGCCTTCGCGCGATCGAGACCGAGGCGGTCAACATCCCCCGGCTGTCGACTGTCGTGGTTTGCGAAAAACTGTGAAGCGTGACGGGAACCGACGCCCGCATCCGGCTCGCCGCCGCATTCCCAGGCAGCAAGCTGCGGCATGAGCTTCGGACGCCAGTCCCCGTAGCGCGGCTACTTCACCGAGAAGCGAAGGCCGGCGGTGAACCGGTTCACCGCAGGCGTATCGCCATCACGATGGACGAAGAACGTGCGATAGTCCGCGCCGACGCCGACCCAATCGTTGAGGCGATAGAACACTCCGGCGCCGACGTTGCTCGCAAAGTCCGTCGCGCGCCGACGTTCGTCGAAGCGCGTCGCGCCGCCGAACCGCTCGCCGACGATGGTGTCGGCCATGAACGAGCCAACACCGCCGGTCAGGTACGGCTCGAATCGCCGCGTGGCAAACGGCTGAATCCGCAGGTTGCCGTTCCAATGGTAGGCGTTGACCCGCAGTGCGTGGTCCGCCGCCGGCGCGATGATCGACGCTTCACGGAACGGGGCGTGCGGCAGCATGCCAAACTCACCGACGAGCGAGGTCTTGTCGCTCAGACGGATGTCGAGGCCGGCGGTCGATGAAAACGTCGTCCCCAGATTCGCGAACGACGGTCCGACCGCCGCATTGAACGAGAATCGATCCGCCTGCGCCAGCGCCGGCGTCGCAAACACCAGCGTCGTCAGAAGCGCGAGGCTGATACGTAAGGTACGCATAAGCAAAGCACTCCTTTCGTGGTCATCGAAAACGGGCCACCGGACACCGTCCGGCCCGTCGTCACGCGGCGGCGAGCTGCTTTTTCTCCGCTGAGAGAATCTCGACGCGCCGCGGCTTCATCGTGTCCTTCGCCGGCAGCGATATTTCGAGCATGCCGTGACGGAAGCTTGCCGTAATCCGGCCGGCGTCCACCCAATCGGGCATCGTCAACATTTCGTCGTATCGCATCACCATGCCATCGTCGACCTGATAGCCGCGAATGTCGATGGTGTCGCCGGTCACGGTGATCTTGACGTTATCGGGATCGAACCCGGCCAACGGCACGTGCAGCGTCCAGCCGCTGTCGGATGACGCGATCTCCGACCGCCCGCCACCGGCGGAGCCGGGTTGAGACCACGTGCCGAGCCGCTGACCGAGCCGCCGCAGTAGTTCAGCCATCATCTCTTCCCACCTCCTTCCCCCGAGCGGGTCTGCGCCCGCTTCCACCGGGTTGGATGCCGTCGCGATCGGAGCGGTTTCGTGGGAGGACTCAGCCGTTACGAGGCCGTCGGCAACTCGCGCCGCGCTCGGTTACGGCGGCAATTATCGCAGTCGCCGCACGCGTCGCCGTCGATCGATTCGTCGAATTCGCGCAGGATCAACTGCCAGCGGCACAACGCACTCTGCGCGTAGGCGATCATCTTGTCCAGTTTGCCGCGTTCGGCGCGGCGCCGCTCCTCGTCGTCCTTGCGTCCGATGAAATAGAGGTGCGTGCGCTGATCCGCCTTGCGGAACATCAGCACGCATCGCGCCGGGTCGCCGTCGCGCCCGGCGCGTCCGGACTCCTGGTAGTAGGCGTCGACGCTGCCCGGAATGCTGTAGTGGACCACGAACCGAATGTCGCTTTTGTCGATGCCCATGCCGAACGCGTTGGTCGCGACAATCGCCTTCAATTCGGCGCGCATGAAACGCTCCTGGATCTCGTGGCGATCGCGCGCCGCCATGCGCCCGTGATACCGCTCGACCGCGAGGCCGTTGCCCTTCAACAGCGTTGCGAGCTCCTCGGCGTGCTTGACGGTGGAGGTGTAGACAATGCCGATGCCATCGAGCTCGCCGAGCAGCCGCAACAATTGCCGCTGCTTCATCGTGTCGTCGTCGACCTGGATGACTTCGTATTTCAGGTTCGGACGATACGTGCCGGTGTTGACGACGTGCAAGTCCGGCAGATCGAGTTGCGTCCGGATATCGTCGATTACCGGCGGCGGCGCGGTCGCGGTGAGCGCGAGCACCGGCGGCGACCCGAGCGCCTTGATCGCCGCAGCCAGTTCGAGGTAGGCCGGCCGGAAATCGTGTCCCCATTGCGAGATGCAGTGCGCTTCATCGATCACGATGAGATCGATCAGCACGCCGTCAAGGGTCTGCAGAAACTCCGGCTGCGTGAATCGCTCCGGCGTGGTGATCGCGAAATGCGGCCGTGCATCGGCGATGTCTTCGACCGCCTCGCGGGTCTCGCGCGAGGTTTGCGCACTGTTGACTTGCGACGCCAGCAGGCCGAGCTCCGAGAGCTTGTCACATTGATCTTTCATCAACGCGATGAGCGGCGAGACGACGAGGGTCATCCCGGGCAGCAGCACGGCGGGGAGCTGATAGCACAGCGACTTGCCGGCGCCGGTCGGCATGATCGCGAGCGTATGGCGGCCCGCCAGTGCCGCTCGCACCACTTCTTCCTGACCGGGTCGGAACGCGCCCAGACCGAAGACGTCGTTGAGCACCTTCTGCACGCGCGCGTCGCTGATGCGACGGGTGGCGGGCGGCGTGCGCCGTGGAGAGCTCACAGTGGCGACGTTGCAAGCGCCGTGCCTGTAAGGGTTGCGGATACGATGTGCCCCAAGCGGGAATAGGCTCACAGGTCCCGGACATTCAGCTAACGAGAATGGCGCGCCGCCTTCGCGAGGAATTTGACGCCATGGCCATGCCGCACGTCGCGGCCCTGCTGCGCACGGCGACGCGGCTGTGCGGCGACCGCGCCGCCGCGGAGGATCTCGTCCAGGACACCTGCCTCCAGGCGTGGCGATCGTTTCATCGCTTCACTCCGGGGACGAACTGCCGCGCGTGGCTCTACAAAATTCTGATGTTCAGTCACTCGCGTGTCCGGCGTGATAGGGCGCGCCGCCCGCTGGTCACCGACCTCGATGCGGCGCACGAGTCGGCGCTGCTCTTCGATCCGGTGACGCCCGACGCCTTGACGGCCGCGTCGGTCAAAGCCGCGTTCGAAACCCTGCCGGATCAGTTTCGCGACGCGGTACTGCTGGTCGACATCGAGGAGCTCAGCTACCGCGAAGCCGCAACGGTCCTCGACGTGCCGATCGGGACGGTGATGTCCCGCCTCAATCGCGGACGCCGCCTGATGCGCCGCGCGCTGGCTGACACCGCGGCCGCCTACGGCATCGATGTCGATGCGGAAGGTAACCGAAAGCAGGGATGATGAACCACAACGCGGACTGCCGGCGCATTCGCGAGGTGATGGACTCGTACGACAGCGGCGAGCTGGCGGTCGAGAGCAACCATGACGTCCTCGCGCACCTGGAGCGATGCGAGATGTGCCGCACCGAGCTGCAGCGCCGGCAGCGAATGCGCGCGTTGCTGATCGAGAGTTTTGGCCCGGCGCCGGACGCCGCACCTCTCAGCGCGCGCATCGGCCGCGCCATCGATGTGGAGCAACGACGATGGTGGCGGCTGGCGCGCTATGGCGGCCTGGCCGCAGCGCTGGTGCTGATGGTGTCGGCCGCAGTGTGGCTGTCGCGCCCTGTCGACGCCGCGGCGTTCGACGATTCGGTCGACAATCACATCGCCTGCGCGCTGCGCTATCCGCCGGGTATTCACTACGACGCGGAGAGGGTCTCGCGGACGCTGCGAGCCGATTATCAAAAGATCGTCGATGCGGTCGCCCACCGCGTCGGCGGGTATCAGCTGATTGACGCGCACATGTGTCCGTATCAAGGACGCGACTACGCGCATCTCGTCTATCGAGGCGAAGGACGTGAATTATCGGTATTCGTCGAACCCGCGACGCGCGGACGGTTGCCGCTGACGCACGAAGCGCCCCGCAAGGGATTCGAAGCCGAAGGCAGATCGAGCGGCGATCACCAGGTCTTTGTGGTCACCGACCATGCCGCACGACCTGATCGAGTCGTGCGCGAGCTGCTGCATTCCACGCTCGCCTTCGCCCGAACGCTGTCGCGCTAACCGCGCACCTTCGCGACGATGACCACCAGCAGCACGACGACGAGGATCACCCCGATCGCGCCAACCCAGACGCCGGCCTTGAAAATGCCGCCGATGACTTCACAGCCCGCAGTGGAAATGCCCAGCAGAACGAGCGTGAACAACCGCGACAGCGTCGACGTGTGCAGCATGATGCCTCCTCGACCGTATGATGCAAGCAACGTGCCTCGGTGACACCGCGAACGTCGAGCCTTCGCTGAATCGCGACCCTCCCGCGTTCATCGGCTCTGCACTAAAGCACGGAACTAAGCTCATCGATAAAACAAAAAGCAGTTGCAGCCGAGCTTCACTACACACGAGTGTCCGCTATTCTTAATGGGATTTGGCCGAAACGGACGATCTCGCAGCACGACATCTCGCTAAAGTCGTCGAATCTTCAGACGATGCCATCGTCAGCAAGGATCTCAACGGCATCATCAAATCCTGGAATCGCGCCGCCGAACGCCTCTTCGGGTACACCGCTGAAGAGGCGATTGGCAAGTCGATCAGGATGATCATCCCGGCCGATCGCCAAAGTGAGGAGGATTTCGTCCTCTCGAAAATCAGAGCGGGTGAGGCGGTCAAGCACTACGAGACCATTCGTTGCGCGAAAGATGGCACGAAGATCCCGATCTCCCTAACCGTTTCCCCGATCTTGGATGACCGCGGCCAGGTCGTTGGCGCATCAAAGATCGCACGCGACATCAGTGACAAGGTCGCCGGCAATGTCGCCAGCCGCCGCCTCGCCGCCGTCGTCGAGTCCTCGGACGACGCCATCATCACGAAGACCCTCGACAGCATCATCACCTCGTGGAATCCGGCTGCCACCCGGATTTTCGGCTACACCGAGCAGGAAGCCGTCGGCCAGTCGATTCGCATGCTCATCCCTGACGAGCTGCAGGGCGAAGAAGACGTCGTGCTCGCGAAGATTCGCGCCGGGGAGAAGGTTGATCACTACGAGACGATTCGGCAACGCAAGGACGGCAAGCGAATCAAGATCTCGCTCACCGTCTCGCCGATCCGCGACAGCCAAGGCAAGATCGTCGGCGCCTCGAAAATCGCGCGCGATGTCACCGAACGCGCGCAGCTGCAGGCCGAGGCGCAACAGCATGCGTCGAATACACAACGTCTCGGGGAAGTCGGCGCCGTCGTCGCGTCGACCCTGGACCGCGAAACGGTCGTACAGAAGGTCACGGATACCGCAACGCAATTGACGCAAGCCGAATTCGGCGCGTTCTTTTACAACCTGCGCGATCCCGAGTCGGGCGATTTGCTGATGCTGTACACGTTGTCGGGCGCGCCACGAGAAGCCTTCGCCTCGTTCCCGCACCCGCGAGCGACGCGGATCTTTGCGCCGACCTTCAACGGTGAGCGCGTCGTACGTCTGGACGATGTCACGCGGCATGAAGATTACGGGAAGAACCCGCCTTTCAACGGTATGCCTCCGGGGCACTTACCGGTGCGGAGCTATCTGGCGGTGCCGGTGCGATCTCTGACCGGCGGCGTAATCGGAGGATTGTTCTTCGGTCACTCGCAGCCCGGTGTATTCACGGAACAGCACGAGAAGCTGGCGGTCGGCATTGCGTCATGGGCGTCGGTCGCGCTCGAGAACGCCCGGTTGTATTCGGAGGCCCAAGAGGCGAACCGGCTCAAGGACGAGTTCCTCGCGGTGCTGTCGCACGAACTGCGGACGCCGCTGAACGCCATCCTCGGATACGCAAGGCTGCTGCGCAGCCGCCTCCTGCCGGCGGACCAGATCGAACGCGGCCTCGAAACCCTCGAGCGCAACGCGCGCTGGCTCACGCAGATCGTCGACGACGTGCTGGACGTGTCGCGGATCATTTCGGGCAAGATACGCCTCGACGTCCAGACAGTGGATCTCACGGCGGTGATCAACAACGCCGTGGCGACCATCCAGCCCGCGGCCGATGCCAAGGGTGTGCACGTGCAGGCGCTGGTCGATCCGCGGTGCGGACCCGTGTCTGGCGACCCCGATCGCTTGCAGCAAGTGGTCTGGAACCTGCTGTCCAATGCGGTCAAGTTCACGCCGAAAGGCGGCCGCGTTCAGCTGCGCGTCGAGCGGGTCAATTCGCACATCGAGATCGTTGTTAGCGACACGGGGATCGGTATTCGCGGCGACTTTCTGCCGCTGGTGTTCGAGCGGTTCCGCCAGGCCGACGCCGGCCCGACGCGGAAAGCCGGCGGCCTCGGTCTGGGTCTCGCCATCGTGCGGCACATCGTCGAAATGCACGGCGGCACCGTGCACGCCGACAGCGCCGGCGAAGGAAAGGGCGCGACCTTCACGGTGCGGCTGCCGGTGATGATCGTGCAACCGCCGGCGACGCACAAGCGCGAGCACCCGCTTCGCGACAACCGCGCACCGATCGAGCACCTTGCGGATCTGACGGGGATCCACGTATTCGCCGTCGACGACGAGCCCGACGCGTTGCGGCTGCTGCGCGACGTGCTGGAGATGGCCGGGGCCCAAGTGTCGACGGCGACCTCCGCGGCCGCCGCGATCGACGCGATCGCCAAAATCAAACCTGACGTGGTGGTCGCCGACATCGGCATGCCCGAAATGGACGGCCACGAGATGATTCGGAAAATCCGCACGCTGCCCGATTCGGAGGTGGCGAACATCCCGGCGGCGGCGCTCACCGCGTTCGCGCGCTCGGAGGATCGCACCAAGGCGCTGCAAAGCGGATTCGAGATGCACCTCGCCAAGCCGGTCGACCCCGCCGAGCTCGTCGCCTCGGTGGCCACGCTGGTCCGCCGCTACCGCGCCACGACGTAGTACATTCGACGGATGCCGTTTGCCGCTGGCCGCGCTCCGGCCGGCACTCGACAGCGTGTCCGCAATCCCGACGATGCCAACGCGATCGTGTTCGATCGCGTGTCACTCGCATTCGACGATCACGTCGTATTGCGTGACCTCAGCTTCACGGTCCCGAAGGGATCGATGCGCATTGTGTTCGGCGTGAGCGGGGCCGGCAAGTCGCTGATGCTGAAGCTCGCGCTGGGTCTGCTGCGGCCGGACGCCGGCACCATCACGGTAAATGGCTATCGCGTCGACGAAATGCCGGAGCAGGAGCTGCTGCGAATGCGTGCGGACATCGGCATGGTGTTCCAGGAAAACGCGCTGTTCGACTCGCTCACGGTCGCCGAGAACGTCGGCTTCCGTCTCTACGAAGAGCACGAGGTTGCCGACGCCGAGATCGAGCGGCGCATTCAGGAAGTGCTGGGGTTCGTCGGCTTGCGTGAATTCGCCGACCGCATGCCGTCGGCGCTGTCGGGCGGCCAGCGGCGTCGGGTGGGGATCGCCCGGGCCATGGCGTCGAAGCCAAGCCTGTTACTGTTCGACGATCCGATTACCGGCCTCGACCCGATTATCGCCACGTCGATTGACGACGAGATCGTGAAGCTCCGCGATCTCGAGGATGTGACGACGGTGGTCGTGACGCACCAGATTCGGGACGCGTTCTACATCGCCGAACACCAGGCGGTTCGGAACGGCGATACGGTGAGCGTCAGCAAAGGCGATGCGCCGGACGTCGAATTCATGGTGCTGCTCGATGGCTCAATCAAGTTCCAGGGCACCGCGGCCGAGCTGCTCGCCTCGAAGGATCCGTATCTGACGGAGTACCTCTACAAGACGCTGCCCCCCTGGTAGCATCAGTGGCGTCGCGCCCGGAAAACGCGCACGACTCAGCGTCGCACTTCGGCTCGGACCAGGGCGGCGAGCGCGCGGTTCTCGTCGTGGTTGCCCAAGCCGCGTGCCGCGTCGAGGTAGAGGTCACGTGCCGCGCCGGTCAGCTTCGTTTTCGCCGCTACCGCTTCCAGCACGTTCGCTCGATCGTGACCGCTATTGACCTTGGCGGCGGCGCGCAGCACGCCCTCGAGAATCCGGCCGGACAGCGACGGCTGATCGATGACGCGGCGCAGCACCCGCTGCAGGTCGTGAGCCGACGCGATCTGCGACGCCGAGGCAAAGAAGGCATCGGCCGATGCGTCGTTCAGGCTGCCGCGAGCTACGAGACTCAGCAGCGTCTCCGTCTTGTCGTGCGAACTGGTGATGGCGCCGGCGGATTTGATGGCCTCGACCGCCACGCCGTCTGTCAACCCGCCGCTGTTCGTCACGGCCGTCAGCACACGCCGTTGATCGTATGAGGAGCCGATCGATCGCAATTGCGTCATGAACTCCGCGCTGGTTGCGGAGGTCAGCCCGCCGCGGTCGGCCACTTCGGTGAGCACCTGGGCGTGGTCGTAGTCCGAGGTGATGCTCCCCGACGCTTCCAGGATCGTAGCGGCCAGCGCTGTCGATAGTGGCTGCGTCATGACCGCAATCAGCGTCCGGCGCTGATCGTAGTCGCTGCCGATCGTCTTGACGGCGCGAGCGACGGCGACGCGATGCGCCTCCGTGATCGCCGGCAACTTGACGATCGCCGTCAATAATGTCGCCTTGTCGTAATCCGACGTGATGTCCGCTGGAATACGCTGCAGGATGCGGGTGAGCAGCGGCTCGGTGAGCGGCGCCTGCCGCATCAACTCGGTGTAGTAGACGCGGTGCACGTAGCTGGAATCCGCGAGCCGATCGATTTCGGCAAGCACCGCGTCGGGACCGCCGCGTTGCAGAAACCGTGCGACGCGCTCTTTCGCGAACGCGCCGCTGTGTCGAATCAGCTTGTCGATCGCCGCCGACAGGAACAGACGACCTTCGGGTTCGTAATCGCGCCGTAAGCCGTTCTTCGAGTAGCTGCGCTCGACGGTGCCGTTGACACCACGGAGCTGTACGGTTTCTCGGAGCAGCAATCCATCAGTGATCGTTACGGTGGCGCCATCCTCGATCCACGCGATGTCGCGCTCGTCGTCCGACAAGCGAAACGCACCGGTCCATTTCACGCTGAGGCGCTCATTACCGTCCGACCAGGACATGTTTCCGGAGCCGCGCATCTCCTGGGATGCGGAGGCTGCGGGTGGTGCAGGGGGAGCGGGTGGGGCGGATGGAGCGTTCGGCGCGGCCGGTACCGCGGCAACCTCGAATGTGACGTCCGCCGGCGGCGCGGGCGGGGCAGGCGGCGCGGCAGGCGCTGCCGGTGTGGGCGACGCCAGTGGCGCAGGCTCAAACCAGCCGCGGAACCATTGCGGTGACGCAGATGACTCCGCAGAATTCTCGAGCGCTGCCTCCACCACCGGCTGTTTCTCGACGGTCGTCATTCCGCTGAGCGCGGCCTTGCCGTCATCGCTCGTGGCGCGGGCAGTCGTACCGACGTTGTCAGCCGCGGTGTTGTTGACCGCTCCGAAGTGTGGCGCGGCCGCGTCTACAGATGACCGGTTGACGATGGCGGCAGCGGGGGATGTCGATGTCGCCGGAGTACGCTCCGCAGCGCTCGGACCGCCGATGCTCGCAAGGATCAGAACCAACACGCTGAGCAGTGGCCACGCCGGGGCCGGTTCGTGAACGGTACGAGGACTCCCGAGAATGCGCTGCACACGTCCGACCAGTGACCCGTCGGTCGCGGCCAGGGCCAACTGGTGGTCGCTCACCATCGCGGTCAATTCCGCGAGCGCCGACACGTAGATCAGTCGATCGCCACAGACCTCGACCGCAAGATCATCGCAGCAATGCTCGCGTTCGGCGCGTACCTGCGCCGACACCCACCAGATCGCCGGGTGATAGAACAACAGCGTCTCGACGATCGATTGCAACAGGTTGACGAGGTAATCGTGCCGGCGGACGTGCGCCAGCTCGTGGGCGAGGATCGCGTTCAATTGTTCCGGCGTCAGGCCTGATAATGCCGCCGCGGGCACCAGCACCACCGGCTTGACCCACCCGACCAGCGTCGGCACCGCGACAGCGCTCGATTGGGCGATGGTGACGATGCGGCGCAGCCCCAAGCGATCCGCGATCTCCGCGGCCGCTCGCTCGATCGCGGGCGTGACACGAGTGACGGCGCCGTTGGCGAGCCGGCGAGTGACGATCCAGCCGCCGAGCAGACGCAGCGACAGCGCGAATACACCGAGTGCCCACAGCGACACGACCATGACCCGCGTCATCGGCGACAACGGCCCGCCGTGAAACGCCAGCGCCTGCGTCAGCATGGCGCGCGCTGGTGAGGACTGCGGCTCTATCACCGTGGCAGCGGCCGTGGGCGGGATATCGGATGCGCTGGTTCCGACGAACGGCTGCGCGATCGACGGGTCGTCCACGTTGCCGCGCGGCTGCGGTTGTCGCACCAGCAGCGCGAAGGTAACGGCACAGGCCAGCAACATCGCCGACAGCGTCGTGACGCCGATCACGTAACGCGTCGCGGCACGTTCCGGTCGCAGCAGCCGCAGCGCGGCAAAGGCCGCCGTGCCCAGCAGCGCGCCCTGCCACAGAAAATGCAGCAGTGTCCACGCGAGCGCGTCCAACGTCGCCGCGGCAAGAAAATCGCGAAGATCGATCATGACCGCTTCTCCCGGTAGTCGTCGATGAGTCTGCGTATTTCCTGCAGGTCCGCGTCGCTGGCGCCCTCTTCGCTGAGCGCACGCAGGACCAGCGCCGCGGCCGATCCGCCAAACGCGCGGTCGACGAGATCGCGCACCAGTTGCCGTTGTGTTTGCTCTTCACCGGCCGCGGCGGAATAGACGTGGGTGCGGGCGCTTGCGTCGCGGCGGACCAGGCCCTTGTCGGCCATGATCTGCATCAGTTTGAGGGTGGTCGTATACCCGGTGGCGCGCGACTCGGCGAGCGCGTCGTGCACTTGGCGCACGGTCGACGGCCCGCGGTCCCACAACACGCTGAGGATGGCAAGTTCGGCGTCGGTCGGTCGAGGCTGGCTCCGTCCCATCGGGCGGACTTTATACGAACGCGTTCGTAGATGTCAACGAAACGCTTCGTAGGAGGCGATCGGCTTCGGGTGTGCGGTGTCGCGCTGCTACCGGGCGGCGGTCCGGCGCTCGTCGAGCGCCCGGCCCTGATCGATCTTCTCGCGCAGCTTGCGGATGAATCGCGACGCGTTGTCCGGATCGTAGCCGGCCGTCTTGAAGGCATCTCGGAACTGCCTGTCCGAGAGCCGGCCCAGCAGCGTGCTCGCCCACGCGACGTCGGCGGGTGTGATGCGTTCGCGGACCAGGTTCTTGTACCAGCCGTCATACGCGAACTCGACGAAGCCGTTGTTGACGCCGAGGATGAACGGCATGCGTTCGAAGGCATCCGCGTAGTTCTTGCGCGGCGCAAAGGAATGCGTGTCGCCGAGGGCAGAACCGACGTCCCGCGCCACGTACCACTGCTGGACCAGATCACCGTCGCGATATTCGTAGAGCGAATTGTTCGAGCTCTTCAGGTCGGTGCTGTTGAACATCATCAGCAGCACGATCAGGCCCTGATACGGACGGCTGCCGACGAACGGGTTGTCCGCCCAGTCCCACGAGCCGGTTTCCTTCAACGTTTTCAGCTTCGGCCGAAAGCGTCCGCCGACTTCGACTTTCGTGCCGAAGTCGTCTTTCAGTCGGAACGCGGGCAGGTAATACACCGGCGGCTGGTGATAGCCGATGGCCGACAACAACCGCGACACCGCGACTTCCACCGGCGCTTCCGAGTCGAGGTTGCCGGGGTAGGGCTGTTTGACGCTCCACTCGCGCCCCTTTTCGTCGACTACCGTCATGCCAAGGTTGACACCCGTGTGTTTGCGCGAGACGAGTCGATAGACACCATTCGGATCCGGCGCGTGCTCGACCCCCCAGGGTCCGTAGATCAGATCCCGGCTGGCCAGATCGGTCGGTTCGACCCACAGGCTCGCGCCCGGCGGCGGCGGTGCGGTCCGCGCCACCGGCCGGTCGACACCGGCGCAGGCGATTGCCGCCAGCGCTGCAGCTGCCACGAGAGTCATGCGCATAGCCATTGTGTTCACCAGCTCCGTGCTTTTCATCGTTGCCTGTGCCTACGGCACGAACGGCACCGTCGTCGTCCGACGGGCGAGCCGGCCGAGGCGCAGGGGATCGTTCAATCGGAACAACACGCGCCATCCTTCGTCGCCGCGCGCGACGTCGACCATGGCGAACGTCTCACGTCGCGTATGCAGGCGAAGCCCGGTGCCGTAGGAGCGCCGCGCGAAATCGAGGTCGCCGGGCCGCGCCGCGACGTTGCCGGCGTCGGCGAACACGGCCCAGTCGAGATGTTGCATCAACGCGAGGCGCAATTCGACGTTGGCGACGGCCATCGCGTTGTCGTGGAAGCGGTAATCGCTGTAGGACCGCAGCGTGTTGACGCCGCCAAGGCTCGGTTGCAAATAGAACGGCACCACGCCGCCGCTGCGAGCCTCGGTGTTCACGACCCAGCCATGGAGGGCCAATACCGCGCGACCGCCGGCTAACGGCATGAAGCCGGCCGCCTCACCTTCCCATTTATCGAAATCGTTGACGCCGTCACTTTGATCGAGATGACGCGCGGCCACGCCGCGCAGGACCACGCCGCGGGTCGGATGCCCTGGAAAGTCGCGGGTGTCGATCGTCAACGCCGCCTCTTGCGTCACGAACGTCCGGCGATCATCGAGCGACATCGCCATGCTGCCGTCGACACGCTCGGTGCGCGGATTCATCCAACCGGCCGTTGCGGTCAGCGCCATCCAGCGAAGCGGCCGCAACGTCGCGTAGCCGGCAAGCTGCGTCGAGCGGACGCCGTAAACCGAGCGCATGTCTTCGGTCGTGTCGGGGCCGACGCCGAAGTACTCGACGCGGCCGAAATCCTGCCATCGCACCTGTGTGCCAAGCGCCAGGCGGCTCTTCATGAACTTCGGCAGCTCGAAGCGGGCCTGCGCCAGCTTGTAACGGTTCACGGACATCGACGCCGAGGCGTCAAGGAAAGCGCTGTCGTCGCCGTACCATTGACGGTACCCCGGACCGATCGACAGCCAGCCGGCGCCCGGGATCATGTTCCCGTAGTCCGCATAAATGCCGTTTGTGAGGTCGCCTTTACCAAGATGGCGGTCGGCGAAAATCACCACGCGCGTCAGAAAGTCGGGTTCCGCAACCAGTCCCGGCGGTTCGGATGCGCTGGATGGCACCTGCAGCGGTTCTTGCGCCGCCCCCGCCACCGGGGCCAGCAACAGGAACATCGCGACGTAGCGAAGCAGTCTCACGACAAACTCCCTTGCAGATTGTGGGCCAACCAGGGCTTACGGACGCGCTAGCTCAGCGCTCCACCTGTGCCATGCGCCTCACCTTTTCGAGCGGCCGCTTCAACGAGCGCCCGCGCCGCAGCATGTCGGCCCACACATCGCCCAGTTTCTTGATGCGTGCGGGCAGGTTGCGCACGTTGAATGACGCAGGCTCGACCTTGCCGCTTTCGACTTCTTTCCATGTGCACGGCGCGGACACGGCGGCACCCGGTTTGGCGCGCACTGTATACGCCGCGGCAAACGTCGCACTATAGCCGTTGCGGCCGGTG